>NZ_AUMX01000001.1:0-324318 GCF_000430905.1 Methanocorpusculum bavaricum DSM 4179 | reverse complement strand
TATAGAAATTGACCTGTTTTCTATTGCCCATAATATTCACGAGTCTGTTCAATGGATACACTTAGCATTGGATTCCAGGCTCAATGTATTGATAATAGATGAGGGAGAAGGTATAGTTGTGGATCGAGTTCCAATCTGCACGATTATCCAAAAGAGAGATAACCTCTGCTGCTTACGTAGATTCGGGAAGGAACTCTTCTAACGAGATTCAGATGATGAAATTGCGTATAAAAATTCTTGCTGCATGCATATGCATACTTCTGTTGATCATTAGTGCCGGCTGCATCTTACCGGAACACCACTCAGAAAATAATAGTCTGCCTGACTTCATGCCGGGTATATTTGATACAGGATTTTTTTCATCACCCCCTTCACCCCCTAACACATCGTCATATACTCATGCAATCGACTGGTACTTTGATCTGGACAATGCAACAGGTTTTGTAAGCGTTCAGAAACGGGATGACCGGTCAAATCAGATTCCCATTTACGTTGCAGAACCGGGTGTTGAGGGAAGAATTGCCATAGAAATCACGGCATCCGGGGAGGATATTATTGTTATGCTCAATAGAACATTTCCTATGTCTCCTTTGCCGGAAGGGATGTCGCTCACCCTCGAAGGTGAGCCGATCTACGTGAAGGACGGTGAAACGGCAGATGCAACTCTTATTCTCCAGGTAGATCCCTCTGCAGTGAATTCTGTTACGCACACGGTGGTCTGGCTGGAGACGACGAGCGGGTGGGGACGGGCACGTGTCTGTCAGTTGTATTCAGCCGCTGATGCAAACAGACCGGATATTTGAATATACAATATGCGGATGTGAGATTCCTCCCTTTATTTTATCACTATTTTTCTTACGATCTCGAAGGATACACTCAGCATTGGAGTCTACGCTCAATGTATTGATAACACATGAAAGAAAAGGTATATTCATGGCGATAGAAAAACCGGCATCCGATGAAATCTGCGAGGAAAAATACTGATGAACGATAACGAGTTTTCCAAAGATGTTACGAAAATAGCATTAGGTGTTGTATTAGGTATCGTATCTGCCGTTTGTATTTTATTTATCCTGAGTGTTATTGCCTCCGGCGTTGTCCTTCTCGTCGCACAGATCATGTCGTGAATCTATCCGGGAGCATGACTGACCAAACCCAAACAACCCAACGAAGTGCCGTCTGCATTGCTCTCATCTATTTTTTGCCGGTATCTGTATGGCTGCTGTATATTTTAGTCACGCAATATTATGATCCTGCAATTTCCGGCAGCCTTGCTCCGGTATTCCTTTTCGGCATATCTCTCCTTGCGGTACTTTCGGTCTCCCTTCTCCTCCTCCCGTTTGCCGGGGCGATACAAGGTCTGCGGATGCATACGCTGCAAAAACTTCCCTGCATACTGATAATTTCCGCAGTTGTTCTCATTCTTGGTATATCCGTATGCTTGATGTTCATCGGACATCCCCGTTCATTTTCAGAAGCTCTGCGACTATTCTCCATAGATCTCTTCTTCTTATCGCTGATTTTTACGCCCCTCTACTGTCCGGCGGCATTTATGCTTAGACGGGCCTCTTCGAAAAAGGCAGAATCTGCAAAAATATCGGGTATCTGTCTTGGCATTGCCGGTTTAGGAATGACATACGTGTATTTCTGGGTCTATCGCAGCGTCCAGCAGTATGATACATCACTTAACCTGATAAAAGACATATGGTATTATTCGATCTGGGTATTACTCATCGGTTTTGGCATATGGGCAGTGATCGGCGTGACAGCCGGAATTCTAACGCTTGTGTCAGTAAAAAAATAGAGAGGATCTGCCGTAAATCCTTCATCCAAAAGGACAGGGGATCTGCGCTGCGTCCTATGATCCAGGAGTTATTCCCCTTCCAGGAAGAACTTCACGACCTCTGCCGGGAACATCGTTTTTTCGACGATTCTCTCCAGGGTCATACCCTGTGCCCTCAGTCTCCGGCAGACATGCATCATACTCTCGCCTACTTCGATGATATGCATGTCCGGATCATAGAATCTCACAACTCTCTGACCCCAGGCATACTCCTTCACCGGATGGACATACTTCACACCGCACGTTTTGAGGCGTTCGACGGATGCATCGAAATCCGGCGCCTCAAAATAGAGCTCGGCGTCATTTCCCTGATACCGGATCTCTGAGGCAGGTTTGTCGATAAACTCTGTCCAGGTACTCTTCGACTGGATCGCAAACGACTCGGCAAACGTCACATTTGCTCCAAGATCCATGGTTATCTTCTGATCAAGGACCTCGGTATAGAACTTTTTCGATACTTCGATATCATCAACTACAATTAACGGGCATATAAATTTCATACTTTTGTCTCCTTACCTCTCCACCAGAGGTACCATTCTTCTTTTTTCCGGAACAGAATACAGCCGTCCAGAAATCCCGGCCAGTCATCCGTGAAATCATACCCGGTCAGCGTCGATACAAATGCGCAAAGAAACACATCATGGGTCACGCAGACCGAGACCCCGTCCTGGAATGCCGTATTTTTCAAAAATGCAGACAGCCTTTCGGTTCCCTCGGCTATCGGATAATGACCCGGCAGCGTGCCGGTTCTGATATACTGAAGGGTCACCGTCTTGGTCGGATTTTTCACATAAAAACCGCGGGTCAGCTCGTCATCGAAGATGTATGCCCCGGGGTCGCCAAGCTGATCGTTTGCCTCGGGTTTTTCTTCGGTTCCTCTTCCGGCAAGGATCAGTTCCGCGGTATGCATGCACCGAAACATCGGGCTTGCATACGCTTTGACCGGCCGGCTTCCGAGTCTCTCGCCAAAGGTCAGCGCCGCCCGCTCTCCCCGGGTCGTGAGTTTTTTCTGCGAACCCGGCTCTCCTTTGATGAACGGTTCTCTCTCGGCGTGCCTGACGAGAACGACGGCGGCATCCCACTCGGTCATCTTTAGAATAGTGGGGATCGGACTCTCTTCTCCGATGAATCTGACAATTCCGGAAACAGGATACGGATCATCCGGGGGATCGGCACGCCTGATCTCCTGCCCGATTTTGTCGATAACGAGCCAGCCGTCTTCGTCCCGGACGAGGGCCTCGCCGTTTCGAAAACTCCGGGCATCGAAGTACCAGTCCCCGTAAAGCATCTCGCCGCCGGTCGTGATGTGGGTCGCTCCGTAATTTTTCCGGTAGATGACCGCGGTTCCTTCGACGAACTCCTCTGCATAGAGATAGTTGTTGTGTCCGATCCGTTTTCCCTCTTCGTTGATGTGATAATACTCGCCGTCTGCTGTTTTGACGACAGCACAGTCGTCGGCGTAATCCCCGGTCCAGAGATACCTCTCCTCATAGACGGGATTTCCTGCAAAGTCGATGTGATATGCTCCGGAATCATCGAGGACGGCGGCAAGACCCGGGAATCTGAACGGCCCGACCGTTTTGAACCGTTTATCATAGATCGGAGCTCCGCCGAATTCGTGATACGTCCCGTCGGAACTGGGTATTGGAAGATCCATAAAAAAATTAGCGAATGGCTGTAAGGCCAACTGCTTTATTCGTGATCGAAATCGATTCCATGGCGGTTTTTACATCGCCCGCCATTGCCCGGATACAGTCCACGGTCTCCACAACGACGTCGGCTTCCTGGTGGATCGCCTGGAACAAATAGAGGTCGGTCCCGTCGAGGACCGAGAGTGAGTCGGCAAAGATTCCGTTCTCCCAAAGATCTCCCCTTGGCCGGAGCAGATCGGAGGTGAACTCTTTGAGTTCTGCCGTGCTCGTGATACCCGTGCTCTTCTCGATAAGACCGAGACGGGAGTGGGCTTTGATCAGTTCGATGACCTGCTCTTTGGTCGCCGGATTTTTCAGCTCCATATTGATGAAGTGCATATGCATGAGGGTCGTCGGGACGATCATCGCGGAGGTGACGATGCTGATATGCGGCAGAACGCTCTGCACATCGGGACCGTGATGGGACGGGATGGTGACCGGATTCAAAACGATCGCATCGATCGGTCCGCGTTTGATGTCTCCGGGATCTCCTCCCCGGCGAACCATCGTCGCCCGGACTTTTTTCACGCCGAAGACGGAGTCGATGAGTTTGATGATCCGGCATAGACCGGTGGTGTTGCAGGAAACGACCCGGGCAAACTGCCGGCCGATCGCCTGATCGTAGTTGCAGGACGAGTTGAAGGAAAAGCCGGCGAGTTCATGCTCCTCTCCCCCTTCCCAGATGGCTTTTTTCTGGTACTTTTCGTAGAGGGCTTTGTTTCCTTCGCCGACTCCTCCGGGCGTTGCATCGACGACGATGTCAGCTTTTTGGATCATTTCTTCGACCGAGCCGGCGACTTCGAGGCCCGCTTTGATGAATGCATCTTTTTTGCTGATGTCTGCGATGTAAAGAGGGTAGCCTCTTTCTTTCGCAACGTATGCCTCAGCTCCCGGTTTTGTTTTGGAAACACCGATTATTTCCATATCCGGCTGACAGGAAACCGCGTCGGCGACGCGTTTTCCGATCGTTCCGTACCCATTGACTGCAACCTTAATCATTACAGTATGCTTTTCTTTTTTGATACATAAAAGGGTAGGTCTTCCGCTCTTAAGGAGGGAGGATCTGCGGGGACGCCCCCTCTTCAGCGGATGATTTTCCGGACCATTTTTCTGTTTGTTTAAATCAGTTAACTTTTTAGAAAATATATATGCATTATTTATCAGAAGTCCATCATATCAATAAAGATACATTTTGGAGGTTTATATTATGGATTCTCTTATCAACTGGCAGGCTCTGCAAAAACTCAGTATGCCGCCGATGCCCCCTCACTCGCAAAACGGGGAAAACATGTGGGATACGGCGGCAGTGATGTACAATAAAATGGCGGCTCTGGAAAAAACCTACACGTTGAACCAGATCAATGCCATTCCTCTGCGGCCGACCGACAGCGTTCTCGATATGGGGTGCGGACCCGGCCGTATCACGGTCCCTGCCGCTCAGCGGGTTTCCTCGGTCACCGCCGCCGATTCGGCAAAGTCGATGCTGGCATACTGCGTGGAAAACGTAAAAAAGGCAAATCTTTCGAATGTCGATCCGGTATTTCTTGACTTCAATGATGCCGTTGTGGGAAAAAACATCAACAGACATGATGTGGTCATCTGTTCGCGTTCGGCGGGTCTTCAGGATCTGGAAAAACTCAGTTCACTTGCAGAAAGGATCGCCGCCATCGTGATCTGGGCAAATGCCCCGAGTATTCCCGAGCTTCTCGAAAAACTGTTTGCCGGAACCGGCAGAGAGAACAAAAGACCCCGCCCGGGGCGAAGCGACCGGAGGGTTGGGTATAATCTGTTCTATAATATAGTGTATGATCTTGGGTATGAACCAAGCGTACATATTGTCGATGACGGGTTTACCCGCGAGTATGCTTCACGCGAAGAGGCCTACAGCGATCTTTCGACCCTCGGCACGTTCGATTTGGATAAAATCGATGTGTTTGAGCGAAATGTGGATCGGTTCCTGACAGAAAATGCAGCCGGGGGATATACTTTTCTTTTGGAAACACGTTCTGCCGTCATCTGGTGGGATGTTTCCAGAAAAACCTTCTGATTTTTCCCTCTTTTTTCTCATCTCTGTTTTTTATCATGCGCTTTGTTAATTCATAATGATTACTTTCATGATATTTTTCCGAATAAAATACATCATTTTACATTAACGTTTTCACTAAAATTAGTTAACTTTAATACTGGCTGCGGACGTAACATAACCAGATAAAATGATGAAAAAACCGCTCATTCTTCTCGTATCTCTGGTTCTGATGCTTGCTGTTTCAGCAGCCGGATGCATCGATGTCGGCCAGCCGGCATCCAACTGAACAATTACCGATATGACCGGCGCAGAGGTCGCTATTCCCGCAGAAATACACACCGTGGTGAATTTATGGCCGGCATCCAACTCGGTTATGCTCTGTATGGGTGCGGGCGATAAACTCGTCGGGACAACGGCCTTTACAAAAAAGCTGTTCTGGTCGCAGAAAGTGTATCCGGGCATCGTCGATGTGCCGGTAGCGACCGACAATGTTGAAGAGCTTTTGACGCTCTCACCCGATCTGATCATCACCCCCCAGCAGAAAACCGCAGAAACGCTGCGTGCAGCAGGTCTTCCGGCAATTTGTCTGATGTTCAGCGATTATGATACGATGAAACAGGCGTTTACCATTCTTGGTCAGGCGTTTGGCGGCGAATATATTGAAAAAGCCGCTAAGTGGTCTGATCTTGTGGATCAGAATACCGCCCGCGTTCAGGCGGCAGTCGGCAGCATCCCCGAAGATAAGAAACCCGTCGTCTACTATATCCAGGGTCAGTCGAACCAGGGTCTGTATGCGACCTTCTCCGCAAACTCCATCATGGAGGACTGGACCGAGGTATCGGGAGGTATTTTTGCATCGACGCTTCTTAATCTGAGCGGGACAACGGCATCGGCCGAGGATGTGCTCGCACTGAATCCTGACGTCGTCATCATCGGCGGCCCGGCTCAGCATGAACTTTATGAAGAGCTGATGGCGGCTGAGGAGTGGAAGGGGATCAATGCGGTAAAGAATGTACGTGTCTACACGAATCCAAACGGTCTTTTCCCATGGGAACGGTTCGGTATGGAAAGCGCTCTGCAGATCCTCTTTGCCGCATCGGTGATCCACCCGGATCTGTTCCAAGTTGACATGGTGTCTGAAGTTCAGGACTTCTACAAAGAATTTGTCGGGATCGAGCTGACAAAAGAAGAAGCGCAGAATATGATCAACGGGTACGGACCAAAAGGCGAAGACTACACGTGAGACGCTGATGGGATCTGATATCGCCGGGAAAATCAGCGGGAGAGCGGCATCCAGCGCAAAATATCGGATGATCATGGTATGCCTGGTCATTCTGCTGATCGGCATATTTTTCCTCTCGCTTACTGTCGGCCGATACAGTATCCCTTTTTTTGATTCGATCGCCATTCTTCTGGCCAGGGTCTTTCCCATAGAACCGGCCTGGACCCAGACGATGGAGGCCGTCATTTTTAATCTCCGTCTTCCGCGAACCATCGCGGCGGTCCTGATCGGCGGCGGTCTTGCCCTTTCCGGGGCCGCATATCAGAGCATGTTCAAAAACCCTCTCGTTTCTCCTGATCTTCTGGGTGTTTCGTCAGGTGCATGTATCGGCGCCTCGCTGGCCATACTTTACAGTATGGGGCCGGTGATCATTCAGATCTGGGCGTTTATCGGCGGGATCATCGCCGTATCGATCACGGTCGCGGTTCCCCGTCTGATGCATAACTCCTCGACGCTGATGCTTGTTTTATCCGGTGTGATCGTCGGCGGGCTGATGTCTTCGATCATGGGGGTCATCAAGTATACTGCCGATGCTGATACGGCGTTGGCAGAAATGGTTTACTGGGCGATGGGATCTCTGGCCGATGTGAAGATGATCGATCTTTATTATATCGCTCCCTGTATTCTGGCCGCGGGTTTTGTTCTCCTGTTGTTCAGGTATCGTCTCAATGTTTTATCGCTTGGAGAGGAGGAGGCAAAAACTCTGGGAGTCGATGTCCGAAATGTCCGCAGGATCATAATCGTTTGTGCCACGCTTTTGACCGCGAGCGCCGTCTGTCTTGCCGGAACGATCGGGTGGGTGGGTCTTGTGATCCCTCATCTTGGAAGGATGCTTGTCGGTCCGGACAACCGGAAGCTGCTGCCGGCTGCCGTGATTCTTGGTGCGGTGTTTATGGTCATGATCGATATCACGGCCCGGTGCCTGACAAGTGCCGAGCTGCCCCTCAGTATCATCACCGGTCTGATCGGCGCACCGTTTTATTTCTATCTGCTGATACGGCAGAGGGCGTCTATTACATGAAGCTGGAAGTACGTGATCTCGGTTTTCATTATCCGAAACAGGAAAGGATGATCTTTTCCGATGTCTCGTTTGGCATCGATAAGGGCGAGGTCATCTCTATTCTTGGAACGAACGGTGCCGGAAAAAGCACACTGCTGAACTGTATGGCGAATCTGTACAGGCCGATCCGCGGCGAGATCCTTATCGACGGGCGAAATCTGCGGGATATGCGGTCAAAGGAGGTGGCAAAATATATCGGATATGTTCCCCAGGTGCATAATCCCGCCTATGCCTATTCGGTTCTTGATTTCGTTGTTATGGGGAGAACGCCCTATATCGGGATGTTTCAGACGCCAAAGGAGGGGGATTATTCTGCGGCAGAGGAGGCTCTGCGCTGTATCGGGATCACTCATCTGATCGATAAACCGTACACGGAGATCAGCGGCGGCGAACGGCAGATGGTCACGATCGCCCGTGTCCTTGCCCAGCAGCCGGATGTTATTCTGCTTGATGAACCGACCGCTCATCTGGATTACGGAAATCAGATAAGGATGACCAGGCTGGTGAGAAAACTTGCAGATTCCGGATATGCGGTCATTTTGACGACGCATATGCCGGATCATGTGATCATGCTGCAGGATAAGGTCGGGATCCTGGATCATGACGGGCGCTTTACGTTTGGAAAGGCAGAAGATATTTTGTCGGATTCGCTTCTTTCAAATCTGTACAGTGTGGATCTCAAGCTTGTGTATATCGATGAGGCAAAACGGGATACCTGTGTTCCTTTTGCATACTGAGAGTTTTTCCGTCAGGAAAGTCCACATTCAAGACGGGGAAAACCAGATCGGGATTCGAGGATCCCCGTATCTCCGTACCATCTTTGGGATGGAGCACGGTCCTTTTTTTGCGCGAGGGTGCGGGATACCAGCTAGTATGCCACGTTGATAACCAATTGGTTGCGCACAACGAGTTTAGTTAATTAACTTTACTTTATTCACACACATTATTCTAATAATACATTGAATATAATGCGCATGCTCAAAAATCGGATTCAATGAGCAATACTTGTTGATCCGGCCGCTGTCTTATCTGAGGGGGACAGAAGAGTACTTTGGAGTTATTTTATGAACGAAAACACGAAAAAATCTGCAAAATCCCCCATGCAGCATGCATGGAAGATCCTGCTGGTTCTGCTGTGCATCGGTCTGCTCGTTGGAGCGGTCAGCGCAGCTCCGACGACTTCTGTCGAGATCTCCAGGATCGCGGCTGACGGAACAACCGTTCTCGCAAACCAGACGGTCACTTTTGCATGGATGAAGGAGAATCTGAAAATCACCGGTGACGGCGTAACGCATTACGGTCATCAGGGTCCGGTGTTTGATACACACCCAGACTACTACGGAGATCCCTGGGACCCGCAGGAGATCATCAATACTGATGATGCCGGCGCCTTAAGGGGAACAGCTGTTCTCGATCTTGCTTCATTGGTTGGCGGTATCCCGGAGGGGAGCACTGTTAAAATCATTGCAAAAGACGGGCTTTCCCGAACATTCAGTTCCAGTTACATCCTCTCTCCGGAATCCCGCATGGGACCGCTGGTCCTCGTCTGGGAAGTCAACGGCGTGAACGTTTCCGCAGCAGCAAGCGGCGGGGATGCATCAGACGGTATGCGGATCTACTTCTTTGCCGATGATCATGTCTTTGGAAACTATGATATGCTCCAGACTATGCCGGAAAGTGACCGGTACAACTACTCGAATATCTATCCCTCGACCCGAGGATTATCTGTGCAGTATGTTGACAGGATCAAGATCTACACCGATGAAACCGAGTACATCCCTACCCCAACACCTACGGAGACACCTACCCCAACACCAACCGTAACTCCGACTCCCGGACCAACGTATGATCTTGCCGGCTTTGACCGTGTGATCACCATTGACAATGGCCAGATCACTATCCCTGCTGACACGCTAGGAAGCAGCAGTTCATTGAAAACTGACACTCCTGCCGGAAATAATTCAGTTGCTGCTATGGTGTACAACACCTTCGGCAGTGATGTGACATTCTGGAAAGGCGGAAAGACTGGAGATAAATTCAACCTGGATACATTGCTTGGAAAGGCCCACAAAAATGGAGGCTACTGGTATCTTTTCGTGAACGGTGCAGAACAGAGCATCGCGAACTGGGCATCTGATCTTACCATAACCTCAGGTCAGGTCGTCGAGCTCGTTTATGATTCCGACACTTCCGGGGTTGCAAACTTTACCGTACGGATGAAAGCATCCGATGATCCGATGTACATCTATGATAATGTCTTGGATATTGGAAAGACGGGCGCATTTACCGAAACTATTAACGGTGTCTCGTATGAAATCCCCTGGTATTCTCCGGCAGGAATTCTCAAGAGTCTTGACTTCGATGCAGAGTATCGTGTCACACAGAAAGGTATTCTTAACTTTAATTCCTTCACCGATCTGCAAACAGGAAAGGTCTATACAGGTGATTACATCAATGCCTACAATGCCGCCAATTTATCTGAGACACTCCCGGTTAATGCAGAAATTCTTCCCGGCGACGTGATCTACATCCAGTTCGGCGGGGATAAAAACAAAATCGAGGGATCGACCGCAGTTATCCGCGCTGAAGTGTATGCCGCAGGAAAAACCGCGACCTGGCCTCTCTTTTTGAACGGTGCTGTCGATATCCCTGTTGATAAGGATTACTTCGAAGCAGATGCATCGACCCATTCCCGCGTGACCTACACCGATACCAACGGTGATGTCTGGAGCGGCGTTCCCCTGAGAGTTTTAGTCGGCATGACCGATGATATCGAATCGGTCGGTGTCTCCCATTACACCTTCAACTCGACACGGGCAGCCTCCGGCTACACCATCACCCTCACCAACGGCGACGGAACGTCGTCTGCAGTCAACGCGAACGTCCTGCCGGCAACCCGTAACGCCGACAAGACATACACCGATGATTATCTGATCGCAGACACACTCAACGGCGTGAAAACCGCTCTTACCTTTGTCGGTTCATCCGTACCGGCAAAACTGACGGATGTTCGTTCGATCGACATGGATGTTTCTGCATTCGAACCCGCGACCGAAGTCTGGTCTATCGATCTCTTCGGCAGGATCAACGGCACCCTTGCAGACACCTTCATCTATCTGGCGGTCGACAGCGGATGTGCGCCGACCCACAACGTGACCTACACCGATTCGAACGGTGATGTGTATTATGGAATGGGCATGAGCACCATTCTTGGCTGGGTCGATGACGAACACCCCCACTCTCTCGCATCCGAAACACTCGCGGGAGGGGTCACGATCACGTTTGCAAATGATGCAGGCCAAAAAACGACCGTTGACTCAGATCTTTTCAAAGACGATACAAAGAAAGCGATCATCGCCGTCTACAAAAACGGTGCAAAGATCACACCCACATTCATTGGTGAAGTTGTAGATACCGCAGACCGTATAACTGATGTTTCAACCATTACATTCACCAACTACCGTAATCCGCCCGAGATCGAGGGTCTGACCGTCATCAGGAAAACCGCTGACGGCACGATTCTGAATCAGACCTATATCTCATGGCAGGAAATGCGCGATACCTTCCCGGTGATCGGTAACGGAACCTATAACTACAGTATCCAGGGCCCGATCATGCCCGATTATATCGGGGAATACGGCAACTGGGATGAAAACGAACAGTTCCCTCCCTGCGGAACTGCCGATGATCCGCGGTTCAAAGTCAATGATCAGGTCAAAGGAACGGCGATCGTAAACCTTACCGACCTTGTCGGCGGTATGGATGCAGGAGATCAGTTCAGGATCATCTCTATCGACGGGAGATCAAAGACCTTCACTGACGGATACAGGTATCTGTACAGCCCTGATCCAAAAATGGGAACCATGTTCCTTGCATGGTCTGATGACGGTATTGACGGACCTGCCGGTTACGGTAATCTGTTCCGTCTTTACATGACGTCGGATGACAACATCTTCAGTCTGTGGGATATGCATGAAAGTATGGCGGAAGACGACTGGGGATTCTATGCAGGCACCTATCCGACCCCGGCTGACTTCTCCGTCTACAAGATCAACAAGCTCGAGATCATCGTCAGTGATACAGATTTCACCTACGAATACACCGCAGGCATTGCCAAAGAAGTGGATAATGCATCGGTCATCGGTGTTCTGTACAACACGTTCCCGGGAATGCTGTTTTACTACGGCGGAGATACGGCGACGTACTTCAACGTACAGTCATACGAAGGGAACACGCACAAAAAACCATCAAGCAATGACAAATGGTCTCTTTCGATCAACGGAGTCACCTTAGGCGGCAAAACCGATCCTGACTGGAGTCTTGTTTTCGTCGAAGACAAAGACTTTGTTTCCCTGACGTTTGACAATCAGACCGCCGGAACCAAATCCTGCTACAACCTGACGATCGAGACGGCCCCTGTTGGAACCGTCATCACGATCGTTGACGGCGAAGTTGTCATTCCCGCAGCTGACATCTCAGGAAGCGATGTCGACGTCAGCGTTCCGGGTTCATCACTTATCGGCGTTCTTTCAGGTATCGAAGGTGTCGGATTCTACAAAGGAGGAAATCAGGGAGCATACTTCAACCTTGACTCCTACGAAGGTCACACGCACAAAACACCAACCAAGGATGATAAATGGTACGTTTCTCTTGACGGTGCTGAAGTAACCGAACCAAACTGGACGACCGTCTCTGTTTCTGACGGTCAGCTCATCCGGCTGTTCTTCGATGAAGTATCGACTGGAAACAGCTATGAGTATCTCTTCACCGCTAAGGGCGGAGCGGCACCCGGCTGGTCGGTCAAACTGATCAACGGAGAGACTCAAACGACCCTCACCCAGAAAGAGTTTGAAACACTTGCAAAGAAGTACACCTCATACAACTGCACCGACGAAGACGGTGTCTGGAAAGGTGTTCCCTTATACGTCCTTGCCGGAATCGTTGACGATGAGGATGCCTCCTCGTTTAATGAAAACCTTGCCAATATCGGCTACAGTATCCGGATAACCGATTCCCAGGACAAACCCTACTCGACAAACTTTGACAGCGCGGTGATCACAAACGATAACACCATTATCGTTTCTAACACCCTCAATGGAGATCCGCTCCCCGAATTAACAACAGGCGGAAAGCCATGTGCACCTTTACAGATGAAAGGTGTGTCAGCAGGACAGCTTATTGGAAACATCGGAACCATTGAACTGATCGATGTTCCGGAAGAAGGAAACCTCCTTTTCCTCTCAGGAAAAATGGAGAGGTATATTACTCAGGATCAGTATGACAACAGTAATCACCACTTCGTAACCTACGGCGATTATGAGGGTATGCCTCTCTACACACTGGTTTCAACGGTCGACGACGTCGAGTCGGGAACCCCGGGGACCTACTCGAGCAGTCACTTCACCCTGAACACCACTCTCATTTCGACCGCTCCTTACACGATCCTCATCACAAATGCCGACGGGCAGACACGTGAGATCGCATCAAGCGAGATCGTATCAGGAAAAACGGGAGCATTGAATTACATCATTGCACAGAAAGATGATGGTTCGCTCATACTTACCGGAAACAGTGTTTCAACCATCTTTGAAAATGTCAGATCCATCGAACTGAAAGGCGAAGCTTATCAGGGTGATGACTGGTATATCCTCTTGAACGGACCTGAATTTGGTGTATACGTCAGCAAGACCGAGATCGAAGAGATGGTCGGATGCGAGTGGCACTACAAAGCGTTCACTGATCCGTATACCAGTGAAGTCTGGTCAGGAATGACGCTTGCATCTCTCGTCGGGTATGTTGATGATTCAACGATGCCGATCGGTTCGAACCATGGAGGATCGTTCAATCTTCAGCTTGCCCAGAACGGGTACACGATCATTCTGACGGCGGCAGACGGATACAGTGCGGAAGTAGACAGCAAAGATCTGGCAGACAACAAGAACGGATTCATCATTGCAAACAAAGTTGACGGACAGGATCTTTTCAGATCCGAGAACCTGAAGGAGAACAAATATCCGCTCAGACTTGTCGGCAGCGAAACCTATCTGAATACAGGCGATGCAAAAACCTCGAAATTCACGAGTATCGCGGTCGGCGGTCTGGTGAAGATCGAGCTCAAAGAGTTCGCACCGGAAGCGGCGTCTCCAAAGCTTACCATTCAAAAGTATGATCCGGCAGGAAACATAGTTGCGAGCGAAGAAGTTTTGTGGTCCACGATCTGGTCTGATCCGACCTCCTACCCGGTGATCGGCGACGGCGTAACGAAGTACTCGTTCCAGGGACTTGTCATGGAAGAAGACGGTGAGAAGATCGGCCAGGGTCTTGGCTGGGATCTTGAAGAGAAGTATCTCGCCGGCAACTACAAAGTTTCCAATGCGGTCAAAGGAACCGCGGTTCAGGATCTTACCGATATCGTCGGGGGTATGAATGCGACCGATGAGATCAAATTCATCTGCAGCCTCGACGGCTGGACGACGACGCTGAACTACTCGAACATCTATACACCGACGGTCAGACAGGGAACGGCGTTCCTTGCCTGGTATGCTGACGGAAAGACGGTCCCTGAATATTCACAGGGTCCGCGTCTGTTCTTCACGTCTGATGACAATGTCTTCAGCCACGCTGATATGTACTACTCGCTGGATGAGTCCTACTGGCACTACAACAGCGGCCGTGCATCTGCAGGCGGTATTTCTGCCCAGATGGTGGATGTTATCAAAATCATCCCGAAAGCCGAGAGCTGGACGATCGGTCTGAACGGCGCCATCAATGAGACCATCGACAAAGGATACTTTGAGGCAGGATTGACCTGCACATTTGCAAACGGTACGGTAGCTGACCACCAGGCATACTACACCGATGCGAAAGGCCGCGTCTGGGCCGGTATGCCGCTTTGGATCCTGACAGGATTTGTCGATGATGAAAATTCCCATGTCGGCAATTCATACAACAGGACCCTTGCATTAGAAGGATACAACATTACGGTCGTTGGAGAAGACGGATCGACCGCTGTGATCAGCAGCCGCGATGCGTTCATGAACAACAACTATATCGTTGCAAACACGCTGAACGGGACGCTGCTTGGCGTAGATGACGGCTGGCCTCTGCGGCTTGTCGGTGCAAATGTCACCGGGGCAATGCAGATAAAAGGCATTCAGTCGATCGATCTTGACCTGCAGCCTGCCGCCGAAAAGGAGCTTGAGTATGACAGCACGGTCGTTTTGAGAAACACAACGCTTTCCGTTGATGTGAGCGGCAAGGCGTACGATGTCCAAAGCAACACAGTTCTCGGCGTCATACTCGAAGCAGGATTAGAACCGGTGATCGGCACAAAGAAATGGGATATCGCAGGCATTCTGCTCTTTGACGGTCTGGTCGGATATGAGAATGATGATCATACCGAATGGGTCATCACCGTGAACAATGAGACGGCGATCGACGGTTACAATGACGAGACAAAGAGTGTTGCAGTCAACATCTATGAAGTCAAACCCGGCGATGTGATCACCGGAAAGTTCATCGGAAACGACGGGGTCACCGTCAGTCAGGAGTTTAGCATCACCGTAGAAAAGCCTCAGAGGGGTATAATGACGGTCCCCGTCTCCTCTGGTGGCCTGATACGTCGGTAAATCCATGGGGCAGTCACATATTCGGCGTAGCTGACATGAAAGCAACGATGTATGCATCCGAATGGTATTATTATCAGGGAACCTATCCGACCACGACCGGGATCTCCGCACAAAAAGTGAGTAAGATCAACATCTATATCGGAGGGCAGATCACCCCCACACCCACCCCGACTCCGACACCGACCCAGACAATAAGCGAAGGAGCAATCAATGCATCCGGGATCTTCACGACAAACCAGACGACCGGAGTAACGGCTGTCAGCTTCTCCCGGAATATAACCGGAAATGTGACGATCGTCATCGGATCCATCGGTGATGTTGAACTTCCAAAAAACCTTAGCTACTATAATGTTTATGACATCAAAACACCGGAAAATGCAGGTGTGATCGGGATCAGCTTTTCATTGCCCAAAAACGAGCTTCCCCCCAACAAAACAGCAGAAGATATTATTGTTCTGCATTATAAAAATGAAACCTGGTATCAGCTGGCGGTTAAAGATCTGAAAGAAGATGAGGGGATGATCACCTTCTCAGTCAATACAAACAGCACATCACCTTTTGTGATAGCGTATAATACCGCCGGTCTTTCGTTTCCGTTTGAAGAAGACCCGCTGCCTACAATAAATGCCACGGAAATTCCCACGAATTCGACTGCCAACATTACAAAAACGATCTCAACCCATACGCCTGCCGCAACAAAAGCGCCAGATACGCAGCCGTTTGATTTCTCGTTCATAGGACTCTGCATCGGATTACTGGCCGCGGCAGGGATCATTGCACTGATCCTGAAAAGATAAATGAGGGACATACCCTATATTTTTATCTGAATATTTTTGAATAATAAATTTATTGGTAAAAATTATTAAATCATTAATGTTTACAAATTTCGATAAAGTTTATGTTGCTATCATTTCAATATATCTGTATCGGGGATCAGAAAAATCTGCCGCTCTCGTTGGACGATGTATCTATGAAGTTTGGAAAAGTATTCTATGGGGCTCTCATCGCAGTTCTTGTATTGACCTGTATTATCGGTGCGGTCAGCGCAGCTCCGACGACCTCTGTCGAGATCTCCAGGATCGCGGCTGACGGAACGACCGTTCTCGCAAACCAGACGGTCACTTTTGCATGGATGAAGGAGAATCTGCCGATCACCGGTGATGGCGTAACGCATTACGGCCATCAGGGACCGGTGTTTGAAGGAGATCCCTGGGACCCGCAGGAAATCATCAATACTGATAATGCCGGAGCTTTAAGGGGAACAGCCGTTCTCGATCTCGCGGAATTAGTTGGCGGTATCCCGGAAAACAGCACGGTAAAAATCATTGCAAGAGACGGATTTTCCCGATCATTCAGTTCCAGGTACATCATCTCACCGGAATCCCGCATGGGACCGCTGGTCCTCGTCTGGGAAGTGAATGGGGTGAACGTTTCCGCAGCAGCAGGCGGCGGAGATGCATCCGAAGGCATGCGGATCTACTTCTTTGCCGATGACGGTGTTTTTGGAAACTATGATATGCTCCAGACAATGCCGGAAAGTGACCGGTACAACTTCTCTTCTGCATATCCCTCGACCCGCGGTTTATCTGTCCAGTATGTTGACAGGATAAAGATCTACACCGATGAACCGGGAACAACGCTGCTCTCCCTAAATCTGAGTAATGGATGGAACTTCATTTCAGTCCCAAGGGTCCTCAACGCAGAAAATGCCGCAGCAGAGAGATTATTTTCCGGTGTTGAAACGGAAAGCCGCGCTATTCTTGGATATAATGCGGAAAAGAATGAATGGGAAACCGTTGGCCCCGCTCAAATAATCAAACCGCTTGAAGCCTACTGGATCTACTCTGCCGGTCCGGTCTCTATTCCCCTCACCTACGCCGTGTACCCGCCTCCACCCTCGAAAAAAACTCTTTACCCCGGATGGAACGCTGTCGGCCTGGCTGCTTACGCCAATGTCCCGGCAGAAAATGCCCTTGCAGGCATATCCTGGAAGACTCTGATTCCGTGGGATCTTGAAACAGGACGATATGATGCGGCGATAATACATGGCGGCAGCGGCCCATACAGCCCGGAACGCGGGATGGTGCTTGGGACCGGCTATTGGATCTATCTCGATTCTGAGAGTATTTTCACAGAGCTGCCGTAAAATAGGAAGACGAGTGACCTGGTCATATATCATCATCTTTTTTCGATAAGCAGACAGGATCGCCTGTCACGTATACGATATTTTCACAGCTCATCAGGATATCATCAGTGTCTATAATGAGATTCGGGTCTCTTATAGCGCTCAAAAAAAAGAAAAAGATCAGGTCCTCTCGTCGCCGATCTCTTTTACATATGCGTCAAAGGTATCGAGAACCGCTTTTTCCGGCTCTCTGGTAAGCTTGGTCACGATCACGATCGCAAGCAGACTTGCAATAACGCCGGGAACCATCTCATAAAGACCCGTAACGGACGTAAGGAACGTACCCCACGTAAAGGAAACGACACCGCCGGTAAGAATACCTGCCAGAGCCCCCTGCCAGTTCATCCTTCTCCAGAAAAGACCGACAAGAATGACCGAGCCGAACGTACAGCCGAACCCTGCCCAGGCGTTCGAAACGATATTGAACACCGTCGCATTGCCCATAAGTGCAATAACGAGCGCAATAAGCGAAACAAGAAGGACCGTTGCTTTGGAAACAAGAAGCAGACTCTTATCGGACGCCTTCTTGTTCACGATATTCTTGTAAATATCCTGAGAAATGGCGGATGCCGCCACAAGAAGCTGCGATGAGGCTGTACTCATGATCGCGCCAAGCACTCCGCAGTAAATGATACCTGCGATGAACGGCAGAGATCCAAACATATCTCCCGCCATAAAGATGAAGACCTTCTCCGAATCGAATCCGGCGATTGCTGACGGATCAGGGAACATGATCTGACCGACCAGTCCGACAAAAATCGCTGCTGTGAGAGTGATGAGGACCCAGACCATAGCGATACGGCGTGCTTTGGGGATATCCTCCGGCTTCTCGATCGCCATGAATCTTGGCAGGATATGCGGCTGACCGAAGTATCCGTATGCCCAGGCCAGTCCCGAAACGATCGTAAAGACCGAAACGAACTCAAAGACCCCGTTCGTCGGATCATACTCCCAGAAAAGGGAGAACGTCCGCGGATCAAGACTTGCAAGACCGGCTCCTCCGTCCGAGAGAAGAAGAACAAGAGCAAGCACCGGCACCACGATAAGCGCTGCCAGCATCAAAAATCCCATGATCGTATCGGTCAGACAGACGGCTTTAAACCCGCCGGTAAACGTGTATGAGACAACGATCAGTGCGCAGACAAGAATACCGATGACATAGACCATGCCAAGATCGGGATTTCCCAAAAAGCTCAGATCAAGATTGTAGATCGTCACAAGAGAGCTGAAGAGTTTTCCTCCTGCGACGAACTGTGCCGAGGTGTAGATAACGAAGAAGACCAGAATGAAAATGGATCCGATCGCCGAGATCAGCCCCCGTTTTTCGTTGAATCTGTTCGTGATGAACTCAGGAAGCGTGAGTGAGTTGTCTGCCCTGTGGGTGTACACCCGCAGTCGTTTTGCGACAAATCTCCAGTTCAGATAGGTACCGATCGCGAGACCGATCGCGGTCCAGCCTGCAGAAGAGAGACCGAACGCATACGCCATACCCGGAAGACCCAGAAGCAGCCATCCGCTCATATCCGATGCTTCCGCCGACATAGCCGAAACCAGAGGCGGGAGTTTTCTTCCGCCGAGGATATAGTCACTGGCGGTTTTGTTCTTCTTCATGAAAAAGAAGCCGATATAAATCATTACCCCGAAGTAAATAACAAAGGCGGCAAGGATTCCGATTAAATTCCAGTCTACCACAAAAATACACTCCATTCAACAGATCTTCACCCACACAGGGAGCGTGAAAAATCTATGTATTACGAGTTATATGTTGCGTTCCCATATTATTTATGTAATCTGAATCAACAAAGTAACTGACATGATCGAAGAAATGACAAAGGAACGGGCATATGCCATACTCGGGCTGCCGGTCGGCGCTGACTTCTCCACGACATCGCTTGCATTCCGCAACCTTCGGGACAAATATCATCCTGACATCAACCCGAGGATGAGAAGAGAGTACACAGAGGTCATCGCCGCATTCGAGTATCTCCAGCGCATGTTTTCCGACTGAACGGTCCGGACGAATGCCCGGAAAACCCAAAAAATTGCAGGCAGATTTGGCTATCTCCCTGAGTGAGAACACGATTTTTCAAAATCAGGGGGGCATTATCGCACCGCGCGGTCAGGGGTATATATACTTCCGGGTTGTATCTATCTATTGTAAACCCCCGGGATGAGACTTCTGACAGTACTCTTGTGGTTTGGTCCTTCACAAGTCCATCCTCTTTTCTCCAGAACCATTATTATATTCGTGTCTCCAATGAATCATTCAGAGAATCATGATCGAGATATACTCCTCGATAACCGAGAGCAGACTCCCGGTCCTGCAGGATACCATCACCAAAGGATCCTGGATCCGCCTGATCAGGCCGACGGATGAGGAGGTTTCGTATGTCTGCGATGCCTTGTCTTTGGACAAAGATGAACTGACCATCCTGTTAGATGAAGAGGAGCGGCCGCGTGTGGAGCATGATGCCGGGATATCCCTCATCCTGATCGATACGCCGTATGTCGATACCGAAGAGGATATCGAGTCATACACCACCATCCCTGCCGGATTCGTTCTTCTGCCCGACAATATCATCACTGTCTCTCTGCGGAAAAATCCGATCCTTGATCAGTTCGCATCCGGGAAGATCAAAAATTTTTCGACCGCAAACCGGATCAACTTCATTCTGCTGTTTCTGTACAAAAACGCCGATATGTTTGTGCAGATCCTGCGAAAAATCGACAAACGGATCAGTGCGATCGAACAGACCCTCAAAAAGTCAACCAAAAACGAGCAGCTTTTCCATATGCTCACTCTTTCAAAATCCCTTGTCTACATCACCAATTCGCTGAAAGGAAACGATGCGGTCCTGAAAAAACTTTCCAGGACCCAGGTGGGCGCCGCGATGCTGACCGAAGAGGATCATGATCTTCTGGATGACGCCATCATCGAGAACCGTCAGGCTCTGGAGATGGCCCAGACCTTTTCCGAGACCATTTCAAGTACGATGGGGGCGTTTGCCTCGATCATCAACAACAATGTAAACTGGGTCATGAAAATCTTCACCATTTTTGCGGCAATTATGGTGATCCCCATGGTCGTTGCAGGATTTTTTGGTATGAACGTCAGTATGCCTCTGGAAGATCATCCGTTTGCCTTCCTCGGGATCGTGTGCGGGTCTCTCGGCTTATCGGCACTCGTGATTTTTGTGCTGCTGAAAAAACGGATCCTCTAACCCCGGAACACAAAACATCCCCAGGCCATATATTCCCGCCCGTAGGTAAGGTATTCATCCTGGATCTGCTCAAGATACTCATATAGATCTTCAGAGACGGCATTTTGCCAGACTGCAGATTCATACTGGTCCCATTCCTCATCCGAGGCACTTAGCATACCGGTAAGCGTGAGCCCCAGATATCGTGCCGTTGAAACCAGTTCCAGGGATGTCGGGACATCTCTCCACTCTCTCGCAAAATCGGGCGGCACGGACTCCTTCTTCCAGAACCTGTCTCCGATGATGAGACTCCCTCCCTCTTTTACAAACCCGGCAAGATGTTCCAGGGCTTTTTCCGCTCCGCCGAAAATAAATGATGTGCCAAAGGCGCATACCGCGTCGTACGATCGTTCAGGGATACATTCAGTAGCGTCTCCTTCGATCACCGAGATGCCGGTCCCCCGGAGAAGTTCTTTTGCGCGGGACGCTGACGCTTTCTGCAGCTCGATGCCGGTTCCAAAGATCCCGAACTCTTTTTGCCAGAGATTCAGGAGTGTGCCGTTCCCGCATCCAACGTCCAGAACCGAGGTCCCGTGTTTGAGATCCGCATACTTTCCGGCAAGGATCAGCTTCTTTTCAGAAACAGGATTCATTATATTCATATTTCCCTGGGTCAGCATGCTGATTTCATCCTCGTCCATGACACAATAATGGTTGTTCTCCATTAAAGCAATATTGCACAGATACTCTTGCCAACTAGTAAAATAATTCTTAGTTACCTAAAGAAATACATAATTTATTATAGAATTTTCAGCCAAAACTATTGACAGGAGTTATCTGTGGATCTGAAAAAATTATCAAACTCAGTTGTCTTTTGCTCGATTCTGGTGCTTTTAGCATCTTGTTCGTATGCAATACTTTCAACTATCGTAACGCTCGCCGTAATGAACGGTTTTGGGATACCGGTCATTCTGGTCGGAAAGTTCGTCTACGGATGGATCATCCTTTTCGTACTTGTGGTTCTCATCTGGTTTGTCTATCAGAGAAAACAGCCAAAACATGCACCAAGCACTCTTCCGCTTTGGAAACGTGTTGTAACACTCATCATCACCGGTATTGTGATGGCGCTTGTGACGGTCTGTTACTTCCTCTCGCTTGGATACCTGCCGATCTCTCTTGCCGTTGTTTTACTCTTCCAGTATTCCTGGATAGGTGTGGTTATCGAGTCGGTCACCGGAAGAAGACTTCCTTCGAGAAATAAGGTCATTGCCTGTGTCGTCATCCTGATTGGTACGATCCTTGCAGGCGGTATCATTGGATCAGGTCTCTCACTTGCAGAGATGAATCCAGCCGGTATCGTGCTCGGTCTCCTTGCAGCATTCTTCTACGCCTTGTTCGTTCATCTGAGCGGAAGGGTCAGCCCGGAACTTGCACCAATGAACCGCAGTTTCTTTATTGCTACCGCCGGTATGGCCTTTGTTCTGCTGTTCGTCGGAACGCTCTATGGAGGGGCCGCAGTCATTGAAGGAATCACGAATGTGAATGCGTTGGCCTACAGTATCCCGCTCGGTCTCTTCGGTATCGCAATTCCGATCTTCTTCCTTGCAGTCGGAGCCCCGAAAGTCAGTACCGGTATGGCAACTATTCTGAACTCGGCTGAACTTCCGGTCGAGGTACTTGCAGCTGCCGTGATCATTCTTGAACCGGTCGCAGCACTTCGCTGGGTCGGTGTCATTGTCATCCTCATGGGTATCGCTCTTCCGTACATCCTTGAACGAAAGATCACCAGCGGTCTTGAAAAGTAGATCATACAAAATATTTCATATCACTTTTTTTGGGACCTTCTCCTCTTTGATGTTTTTTTCAGAATATTACGCAAGATCGGTTTCCCGGCCCGCAAGTTTACCATACTCAGGACCAAACTTTACTTGCTGATCACCCCAAATATCCGGGATAAAACACAATAAAACGGTATTTTACTTGCTCACTCAACAAATAAATTTGTTTTTATTTATGGTAAATAAAATAGTTTATAACCTTCAGTCTCCTGACGTATAGGTATGACAATCGTTGAAGATGCAAAAAAAGGCCTCATCACTGAAGAGATGAAGGTCGTGGCAAAGTCCGAAGGAGTCACCGAGGATTTCATCCGCCGGGGGATCGCCGGCGGTCATATCGTCATTCCGATGACGCCCTACCGGAAAGTAAAACTCTGCGGTATCGGCTCGGGACTTCGCACGAAAGTGAATGCATCGATCGGGACCTCGTCTGATATCGTGAATGTGGAAGAGGAGCTGGAAAAGGCACGTCAGGCAGAACTCGCCGGAGCAGACACGTTGATGGAGCTCTCGACCGGGGGGGATTTCCTTGACATCCGCAGAAGAGTCTGTGAGCAGTCAAATCTTTCCGTTGGTTCTGTGCCGCTGTATCAGGCGTTCATCGAAGCCGCGAGAAACAAAGGCGGCGTCGTGTTCATGGACGAGGACGATCTCTTCAAGATCACCGAACAGCAGGCAAAACTCGGTACGAATTTTATGGCGATCCACACCGGGATCAACTATGAGACCGTGAAGAGACTGAAAAATCAGGGCAGACACGGCGGGCTTGTCTCACGCGGAGGAGCGTTCATGACGGCATGGATGCTGCACAACGAGATGGAGAACCCTCTCTACCGCAGGTTCGACTACCTTGTCGAGATCCTGAAAGAGCACGAAGTCACCCTCTCCTTTGGAAACGGCATGCGGGCGGGCGCCTGTCATGACGCCACGGATCGTGCAGCCATTCAGGAACTTTTGATCAACGCAGAGCTTGCCGATCAGGCAACTGCCGCCGGCGTTCAGTGTATCATGGAAGGTCCGGGCCACATCCCGCTCGACGAGATCAAAACGAACGTCCAGCTCGAAAAGCGTGTTACGAACAACAAACCGTTCTACATGCTCGGCCCCCTTGTAACGGACATTGCTCCGGGATATGACGACCGTGTCGCCGCGATCGGCGCTTCCGTCTCGTCGGCCGCCGGCGCAGATTTCATCTGCTATGTGACGCCCGCCGAACACCTCGCTCTTCCGACCCCCGAAGAAGTGTATGAAGGTGTCATCAGTTCACGTATCGCCGCCCACGTCGGGGACATGGTGAAACTTCCAAAGACCCGTGAGGCGGATCTTGAGATGGGCCATGCACGCCGCGATCTCGACTGGGAACGCCAGTATTCCGTCTCTATCAACCCGGAAAAGGCACGCTGCATCAGAAACTCCCGTATGCCGGCCGACTCCGACGCCTGCACGATGTGCGGGGACTTTTGTGCGATCAAGATCGTGCAGAAAAACTTCAACTTCTAATCCCCCCGCTTTTTTTCGAACTCCCCGGTCTTCTGCAGGAAAAACTGGTTAACCTGATCTCTTTTTCTGAGAGCAACTATTTAACGCCCCTCGCCTATAAGTAGTATATCAGATATGTTCGAACTACTCCTCAGCCCAGCGGTACTGCCGTGGGTATTGATCGTCATCGGAGCCGCCCTTCTGCTTATTGAAGCCGGCTCGCCGGGCTTTTTCATGGCAGTTCCCGGAACCGCCCTGATCTTTCTCGGAGTCACGTCATTCTTCTTCGGGTTAGAGTTCCTCTCCTCTCCCTTAGGCATCACGCTGACCGTTTTTGCAGCGATCATCGCTGCGGTCATCACGGTGTTTATGTACAAGAAAATCTCTCCCGATCAGAAACCCACTACCTCGGGTCAGGACTCACTCATCGGCAAAACCGGTTTTGTCACGACGGAAGTCGTATTTGACTCGATCTCGGGCAAAGTCGAGATCGACGGCGTCGTATGGAGTGCCAAATGTATTGACGGGACCATCCCTCCCGGAACAAAAATCGAGGTGACCGCCGCGAGCGGTGTCCACCTCACCGTAAAAAAGGTCTAATTTATGGATGCATTAACATTACTTGCAATAATTCTCGTTGTCATCATCCTTTTCATATTTGCAAAAGGTGTCGTCATCGTTCAGCCGTATCAGAAAGGACTCGCAGTTCGTCTCGGAACCTACACGGGTCAGGTCAATCCGGGTTTCAAATGGGTCGTTCCGTTCATCACGACCGTCTACAAACTCGATCTCAGGACCCAGGTCATCGACGTCCCGTCCCAGGAAGTCATCACGAAAGATAACTCACCGACCGATGTGGACGCCATCATCTATGTCCGCGTCATGGACCCGGAACGCGCCTACTTCGAAGTAGCCAACTACCGTCAGGCGACCGTCGCCCTTGCCCAGACAAGTCTTCGTGGCATCATTGGTGATATGGAACTCGATGAGGTCCTCTACAACCGTGACATGATCAACCGCAGACTGCGGGACATCCTCGATAAGGAAACTGATCAGTGGGGTGTCAAGATCGAACGCGTCGAGATCAAGGAAGTCAACCCGATCGGCGCCGTCAAACAGGCAATGACCGAACAGACCTCTGCGGAAAGAGAACGGCGTGCTGCAATTCTTCGTGCAGACGGAGAAAAGCGTGCCGCGATCCTCAAAGCCGAAGGTCTCAGACAGAGTATGATCCTCGAGTCCGAAGGTGAACGTCAGAGTAAGATCCTTCGTGCGGAAGGTACCCGTCAGAGCCGGATCCTCGAAGCCCAGGGAGAAGCCCAGGGCCTTCGGATCGTCGCGCTTGGTTCAAGAGCGCTGGACAAACGGTCCATCACGGTCCTCTCCTTAAACACCATGCAGAAGATGGCCGACGGCCAGGCTACCAAGATCATCTTCCCGTTCGAGCTCACCAACCTGATCAAACAGGGTGCAAAGTTCCTTGGCGGCGAAGAGCTTGCCGAGATCGACGAGATCCCCGACATTGCTCTGGATGAAAACATCTTAGGCGACCTCCCGGACAAAGAGGAGATCGCAAAGGCCGTAGAAGCGGTCAAAAATGCAAGTGAACTTGCACGGACCCCGGAAGATATCGTCGAATAACCCCCCTCTTTTTTTGATCGTTTGGTATCAGCAGGGATCATTTTCCCGGATGCTTCATCTCTTATGACAAGGAATGTCTGCTAATGAAAACTAACTTACCCCTGCAGTACCTATAGATAGATACATCCAAGGGACGATATTATGGCACTCAAAATACTCCACACAGGCGGCCGCAAAAAAATACGGGATTCTGTAAAATTTGAACTGGAAAACGGCGCCGACACGCCGCAGTTCAGCTACGGCAAATTTCCGATCACCTACGCCGACACGCCGCAGTTCAGCTACGGCAAATTTCCGATCACCTACGCCGTCAACTTCCAGGGACTCTCGCTCTCCGTCGATCAGGAAAAGGGTATGTATCATTACCGGCGTGCTCTTGGCAACTGGAAGACCGAGAAGAACGTGTCCATGTCAAACGGCAGTCTCCTCATCCACCCGGTAGAGCCGCTCAACCTTCCTGACAATGTCACGGATTTTCTGGAGATAGGCTTTGACCCGATCATGATCGAGCCGGAAGGCAGATGCGTCGTTTTTGTGACCATGCCGATCGAGATCGGGGTTTTCATCGAGTCCGAAAGCGGCGAGACCGAGGTACTCGACATCGTCTCCTACATCTACCCCAAATACTCCATGTACGGCAATTCCAGCCGCGGCGTGATAACCCGGCATCATACAAGCAGTGTGTATTATTATCCCCCCAATGTCAGAAACTACCAGTCCGGCCTGCTCAAACTCGAGATCGAAAACAGGACGACCGGCTGGGTCAACATCGGCAGAGTGGTCCTTTATCAGAAAGGACTCTTCCTCTACTTCGATGAGCATATCACCGCAGCGACGGCGACCGTGGTCATCACCAGTCCCGATGTTGCCTCGGTGACGGGGATCGATTACCCTATCCGGGAGGATATGACACCCGCAAGCCGGGTGTATGTTCCCCGCAAGATCACGCCGTTTTATAATATTCCCGGTATGCTCAACGACACCGTCTTCACGATGGACATGGGGCTGATCTGAAATGGTCGATCTGTCGCTTTTCTTTACAGGAAACAGTTTTCTTGACACCAAGCTGATCGGAGAGATCACGTATGGCGACATGCTTGGGGTCATCATCATAGTCGTCGTGACCTATCTGCTTGCCCGCACGCTCTCCACTCTGCTCAGGCGGATTCTCGCGGGAAAAGTCGAGACGAGCAACATTGCGTTTCTGGCGAAACTCCTCAAATGGACCATCTACTTCATCGGCTTCCTTGTCATCAGCCCGTATCTCCACCTTGATCTCTCCGGCCTGATGGTCGCCGGGGGAGTGGTGGCCGTGGCATTTGGTTTTGCCTCGCAGAACACGCTCTCGAACTTTGTCGCCGGCGTTCTGCTGATGTTCGAGCGGCCGGTGGCGGTCGGCGACAACATCAGCGTGAACGGTACCGAAGGATATGTCGAAGACATCGGTCTGTTGTCAACAACGATCCGCACCTACAAAGGGCTGTTTGTCCGTATCCCCAACTCATCGATGTTCAGCTCGGAGATCACCAACTACGTGGCCCACATCGCACGGCGATTCGATTACGATATCAGGATCAGATACACAGATGATGCGAATAAAGCCGTCAAAGTGATCAAAGAAGTCATCGACAAACATCCCTACGCCCTCAGGAGTCCGGCTCCGTCGGTGTTTGTGGACGAACTGGGAAACAACAGTATCAACCTGAAAGTCCGCATCTGGTGTCCGTCAGGCTTCTGGTGGGATGTCAAGACCGACCTGCTCTGGAAGATCTTCAAGGCTCTCCGCAAAGCAAACATCGACATCCCGCTCCCGCAGGTGACCCTCTGGTACGGCGAAGAAGCGCCGAAGTCGGCCCGGTTGTCAGGAGGCAACGGCTTCACGCCTGATGAAGTGCTCGGAAAAAGCGAATCATCGCCGGAAAACGCCGTCAAGGTGATCAAGTAATGGACATAGCCCCTCTCCTCTCCCGCCTCACGGATGCCGATCTGAAACTGCGGCATGAAGCCGTCGAACAGCTGGCAACGCTTGCCCGAAACGATCCGGATCCGGTCGTTCCCGAGATCATTGCGGCACTAAAGGAAGCCGACCTCAACGTCCGCTGGTACCTCGGCCGTGCGCTGATCCGGATCGGCCCGTCCGCGATCCCCTTCCTTGTCGCTGCGTCGGAAGAGGAGACCGACATGGCGGTCCAGAAGTATTACGGCGCCGTTTTTGCGGCGTTCGGCGAAGAGAGCATCCCGACGCTTGTCGGCATGTTCGCCTCGGAAAATCCTACCACCCGCGGCATGGCGGCCGCCGCCCTGGAAAAGATCGGCGAGCCTTCGCTCCCGTCTCTTTTAAAAGCCGCGAAAAGTCCAAACGGCACCGTGAAACTCTGCGCCGTTTTGACGCTCGCAAAATTTCAGATCTATGACTACTGATCCATGGCAGAACTCGTAACCTCGCCTGAGTACCGGGCGTATCTCGACGGCCTTATCGCCGGCCTCGACCGGGCAATGGAGATTGCCAATGCGGCGAAAAGCATCGGCGTCGACCCCCGGCCGTATGTGGAGATCCCGATAGCGAGCGATCTCGCCGGCCGCGTGGAGGCTCTGCTCGGCTACAAAGGGGTCGCTGCAAAGATCCGGGAGCTCGAGGACAGGATGTCCAGAGAAGAGGCCGCTCTCAAGATCGGCGACGCCTTTGTCGGCAAGGAGTTCGGCGAGGCGGCCCGCGAGGAGATCCTCGATCACGCGATCCGTACATCCATGGCCCTTTTAACCGAAGGCGTGGTCGCGGCGCCGACCGAAGGCATCGGCAAGGTCGCCGTTCGAAGAAACGACGACGGGACCGAGTATCTCTCGATCTACTACGCGGGACCCATCCGATCCGCCGGAGGGACCGCCCAGGCGCTTTCCGTTCTCGTCGGTGATTATGTCAGACGGCTTCTCGGGATCGACCGGTACAAACCCCGTGATGACGAGATCGAGAGGTATGTCGAGGAGATCAAGCAGTACAACAACATCCAGAGTATGCAGTATCTCCCAAAAGACGATGACATCCGCATGATCATTCGTCACTGTCCGGTCTGTATTGACGGTGAACCCACCGAGCAGGAAGAGATCTCCGGATACCGGAATCTCGAACGCGTCGAAACGAACGTCGTCCGCGGAGGGATGTGCCTTGTCATCGCCGAAGGTATCGGACTGAAGGCCCCAAAGATCCAGAAGAACGTCGCAAAGATGAACCTTGACGGCTGGGAGTGGCTCGAGGAGCTCATCAGCGGAAACGCGCCCGCTCAGGAAGAGGAGGAGGAACCTGGCGTCCACCCAAAGGACAAGTATATGCGGGATATGCTCGCCGGCAGGCCTGCTTTTTCGTATCCGATGAGGAAAGGCGGGTTTCGGTTCCGCCTCGGCCGGTGCAGAAACACCGGTCTTGCGACCTGCGGATTCAATCCGGCCACCTTGCACATCCTTGACGATTATCTCGCGGTCGGCACGCAGATGAAGGTCGAACGGCCGGGTAAAGCCTGCGGGGTCGTTCCGTGCACAGATATCGAAGGGCCGACCGTCCGTCTGAAAAGCGGCGAGGTCTGCAGAATCGACACGCTCGATTCGGCGAACAAATATTATGATCAGATCGAGTACATCCTCGACATCGGGGAGATTCTGATCTCGTTTGGCGAGTTCATGGAGAACAACCATGTCCTCATGCCGCCAAGCTACTGTGAGGAGTGGTGGCTGCAGGAAGGCGGCTCCCGGCATCCGGCAGACGAAGCCGAGGCTCTCCGTTTTGCAGCGGAGGGCGCCTACCTTCATCCGGATTACACCTGGTTCTGGGACGACTGCACCGAGGAACAGCTGACCTTTCTTGCAGAAAAGACGGCCGCCTCCGGCTCGATGAAAAACGGTGTTTTGTACATCCGCGAGGATCCTGCGGTGAAAAAAGTACTCGAAGAGCTGCTCGTTCCGCACACCGTAGAAGAGGGATCCTATGTCCTGAGAACGCCGCTTGCCTTTCTCCGGGGACTCGGTCTGACCGATACGCTGGAAAGATCGTCAGCCTGGCAGACCCTCCCGCCGTTTACGAACGGTCTGATTATGGCGGCGCATCTCTCGGGTCTGAAGATGCGGTCCAAAGCCGGGACACGGGTCGGGGGAAGGATGGGCAGACCCGGCAAATCGGCGCCCCGAAAGATGAAACCGCCGGTCCATGTGCTTTTCCCCATCGGGGAGGCGGGCGGGATGAAACGTTCCATCGACAGCGCGTCAAAGATCTGCAGTGCAGATTCGGATGAGAACTTTGCGGGAACTTCGGTGACTGCGGGTCAGGTCGAGGGCCTTATCCAGATCCAGACCGGCGAGCGGCGGTGCCAAAAATGCGGGGCCGTCACGTTTAAGAGCCGGTGTCCCGACTGCGGCGCCCATACCGAAGCGGTGTACCGGTGTCCCCACTGTAATCAGGAAGGGGAACCCGGTCAGGACTCCTGCCCGCGGTGCGGAGCGAATCTGGTCTGTTCGAAGGAGAGTATCATCAGTCTGGCGCAGGAGTATGCGGCTGCGCTGAAAAACGTCGGGATGTCGCCTTCTTCAGCCCCCGAACTGAAAGGGGTCAGAGGGCTCATCTCGCGTGAACGGGTGATCGAGCCTATGGAGAAGGGTCTTCTTCGGGCGAAGAACACCATCTTCGTGTTCCGCGACGGGACGATCCGGTATGATATGATCGATCTGCCCCTGACGCATTTCCGTCCGGCGGAGGTCGGGGTTTCTGTGGAAAAGCTCCGGTCGATCGGCTATACGAAGGATATGCACGGGGCGGAGCTGACGGATGCTTCGCAGACTGCGGAGCTCCATCCGCAGGATATCATGGTGTCCGTGGACTGCGGGGAGTATCTGGTCAGAGTGGCCAGGTATATCGATGAGCTTTTGGTGAAGGTGTACGGGCAGGAGGCGTTTTATCATGTGGAGACGCCCGAGGATCTGGTGGGTCACCTGGTGATGGGTCTTGCGCCGCATACAAGTGCGGGCGTTCTCGCCCGGATCGTGGGGTTCACGAAGGCGAAGGCTGGATATGCCCATCCGTATTATCATGCGGCAAAGCGGCGAAACTGCGACGGGGATGAGGACTGTGTGATGCTTCTGATGGACGGTCTGCTGAACTTTTCGCGGTCTTTTCTGCCGAGCACCCGGGGCGGGACGATGGACGCTCCGCTGGTTCTGACGACGACGCTGAATCCAAAAGAGGTGGATAAGGAGACGCTGAACGTGGATGTGATGTCCCGCTATCCGCTGGAGGTTTACCTGGCGTGTCTGACGTACCGGCCGCCAAAGGAGGTCGGAAAGTTCGTGGATTATGTGGAGAAGCGGGTGGAGACGCCCGGCCAGTTCGAGGGTTTTTCCTTTACGCATGATACGACGGATATCTCGGAGGGGCCGATCGATACGATGTATACGAATCCGATCCTGAAGGGGACGGCGGATAAGATCAAGGCGGAGCTGGGGCTCGCTGACCGGATCCGGGCGGTGGATACGAACGATCTGGCAGAAAGGATCATCAACAGTCATCTGATGCCGGATATGATCGGTAATCTGCGGTCGTTTTCCAAGCAGGCTTTCCGGTGTCCGAAGTGTAAGACGAGTTACCGGCGGATCCCGGTTTCGGGGAAGTGCAATAAGTGCGGGGGGCCGGTGAAGGCGACGATGCATAAGGGGAACGTGACGAAGTATCTGGAGATCTCGAAGTATATGGCGGAGCATTATACGCTTTCGGATTATACGAATCAGCGGATCCAGGTGACGGAGATGAATATCAATTCGACGTTTGGAGAAGAGGAGAAGACGCAGATGGATCTGTCGGACTTCTTCTGACGGAAACCTTTAGGTTTCTCAGTGGAGGCGGATCGACGGTGCAACCGGCGATTTCAGCTAAGCAAACCGAAGGTTTGCGACCAAGTCAGAGCGAAGCGAAGACTTGCGACCGCGGGCGAGCCGATAGGCTCGCCCTCAGGTATGCGAAATTTGTAATGGTGCGGGAGTTTTTTTTTTGGTGTTTTTCGTGTTAGTGTACGGGATTTTCATTGATTGAGCGGATTCATCACACGAAATTCACGAAAAATTCACAAAAACACGAAAATAAAAAGAATGAAAAATGGTGAGAAAGATGTGGTTCCCTCCCCCGTCCCCCAACACCAAAAATCACAAATTCGCAAACCTTCGGTTTGCTCAGCTGAGGTCGGCCGCTTTCAGCGTCCAACCCGCCAACGAAATGCACGAAAAGGGGGACAGGGGTGGAGGGATGGAGACTCTTCTTTTTTATTTAGGGGTGTGGGGAAGTGACTGCGGGCTGGACGCTGAAAGCGGCCTTAGCGGAGGCGGATCGATGGTGCAACCGGCGATTTCAGCGGAGCAAGGCTTTGCCTTGCGACCGCGGGCTGACGGCAAAGCCGGCGGTGAATGACTTTTTTTAAATAGGACTTACGCGGTGTTTGTGTAACTCTAATTCGTAAAGGAGTTTTTTGGGTGTGGAAACATAAAAATAACCAACCGCGAATCGGCGCACTCGCAAACCTTTGGTTTGCTCTCCGCTTCGCGGTTGGTTTTATCTCATGTGTCCACACCCAGTACTACCCTTCCCAAATTGGATTGGGAATGACACCGCGTAACTCCTATTTTAAAATAGGAGTCACGCAGGGTTGGGGCGGATCTCATTCAGGCGGAAGATGTTTCCACACTCAGTCACCTCCTTTCCGAATTGGATTGACACGAACACCCCCTCCTCAAATCAACATCTCTGCCTCATCAGTAACCTATTTCCCCTCAGTAGCGAAGCTACATAGTATGACGATCTACGTAACACAACTTGACAAAACCCCCATCGCAGACACCCCTCACAAAGTGGACGTCCGAAAGATCCACGGATCGGCGGTCACCGACATCGTCGTCATCAGTCTCCAGCCGGGCGAATCCCTCAAAAAGCACATGACCCCCGTCGACGTCCTCTTTTATGTACTCGAAGGACAGGGGACCGTCGTCATCGGCGACGAACAGGAAAATGTGGAAAAGAACTCCCTCATCGAAAGCCCCAAAAACATCCCGCATCTGCTCATAAACGACAGCAATGCCCTGTTTCGGGTCATGGTCATCAAACAGCTCACAACCAGCGACGGAAAGGAGATGAAGACCAGGATCCTCTAACCCTCCCCGATGACCCCGCCGGGGGGTCACCCCTCCTTCTGCTTTATTCCGTCAACCAGGAGCTTCAGCCCGGCACAGATCACCAGAACCGGCCCCACCACATAACCTCCCCAGACAACCACTCCGAGAACGCCGAGCAGAATCAGTTTTGCTCCCCGATACTTCACGGGTCTCATCATATACCGCAGGATCAAAACTCCCATGACCAGCGGGATCAGAATAAAGATCGCCGTCACCAGAAACGATCCCGCAAACCCGGTTTTCATAAGCGCCATAAGCGCCTGGACCAGCATAAAACCCGACCCCGCCAGATACAGCAGACCTCCGGCCGATCCGGCGAGCGTCTCCGGATGTAAAGGCAGCGGCTCTTTTTTGAACCTGAACAGATACACCATCCCAATCAGGACAATAAACACGGGAAATCCGACCACAAACGCCTGGCTGCTCCCTTCCCACACCCGCACGTTCCCGATCGAAAGAGGGATCATGATCCATTCCGCCAGAGTGAACTCCTCGCGAAACCCGAGCGCAAGCCCGTAATTTCCGGCATTCGTTCCTTTGTTCACCATCGCGATATAATACGTGCCCGGGACCTCAGCGATGTATTCAGCCTTCAGCCACTGATAATTTGCGGCAGGCGTGAACGGTTCATACTCCGGATGATCGGGCTTTGTTCCCGGGATCACCAAATATCCGCTGCCTGCAGGAACACTGACGGCGGCAAAGATCCCGATGACAGCGCCGGTCGTTTCCGATGCGTCGACGATGTCGTTTGTGATGCCGGCGGGGAAAACCCCGGAAGAGGTCCCGGAGCCGCTGGATAGTAAGGTGCGGATCGTTCCGGTGCCTGAGCGGGAGGCGGCGGTTATCACGTTCAAGGGAAAAACCCGTGAGGAGGAGGTGAAGGAGGTTGAGACCCGGCTCTTGAAAGGGCTTCGTGACGCGGGGATAGAGCCGGCGGGAGAGGTGTTTTTGATGCGGTATAATCCGCCCTGGACGCCGGGATTTTTGCGGCATAATGAGGTGGGGGTGGAGGTTAAGCGGTGAAGAAAAGGGTTTCAAAACAGGAATAATTCCGATGCGAGGGGAGGGATTCGAACCCGCGAACTACTTAAGAACAGATCTTGAGTCAGTCTCCGTTGGCCACTTGGATACCCTCGCGAAAATACTTGTACATATTGGCTATGGGTTCTAATGAAGCTGTCGTCTTTCGGCGGTCAGTTCATCTTATGATAGGAGTTACGCGGTGTTATTCTCAACCGAAATAAACTGATGTACTTATGAGATGTCTTCGAGTTCGTGTATGGGATATCTTTTGAAACAAGAGAAAAACCAACCGCGAATCGGCGCGAACCGCAAAGCTTCGCTTTGCTCTCCGCTTCGGGTTTTCGACCCTCGCTTGAATCCGCCCTACGGGCGAGAGTGAGGATCAGCAAATCCGATTCTTTGAGCAAGCCAACGGCTTGCGGGATTCGCGCCGATTCGCGGTTTGTTTTTCTTCATGCTTCCACACCCAACAAACATCCTTCCCGATATGGATAAAAAAACCCATATTAAATTTGGACACATTTTTCTCAAAACCCTGGGAAAATTTTCTAAACCCTAAATATACCCTTATTTCCTACAAAATACAGAGTTTTGGAAAAAATGTGTCCAACATGATAAAACCCCAAAATCAAGCTATTTTTAATAAAAAACTGAATTCAAAAGGTTTCTCGTGGACACGACCGGTTTTCAGAACGTGTCCAAAACCTCCCCTAAAAAATGAGTTGGACACGTTTCAAAAATACAACGTGTCCAAACTCAAGACCCACATTTCAGCCGGCAGTTGAAAAATCGTCCTGCCCCGGACTTAATCTCCTCAAACCCATACACCCGCATCCCCTTAAACAGCGCCCTCTTCTCCTTCTCCGACAGACCCTGCCGGAAATTCACCTGCGAATACTCATCATACCCCGGCATCTGGATCTTCGAAAGCCCCACCGGAATATCATGCCTGGCACACCACGAAATATACGCCTCCTCCAGCTCCAGACGGGAAACCCGCCCTGTCTCCGACTTCTCCACACACTCCTCAATGAATGCCGACACCTCGAACCCTGCAAGCAGCTCATTCTGCGTCGAAGCACAAAACGCCGGAACCGGCAAAAGACCTTCCTTCGTATATGCGATAAGCTCATCCACCATCATCGAAAAGATCGCATCCTTCTCTGCAAGCAAAGACTCCCGGATATCCTTCACCCGCTCATCCCCCGCAAACAGATGCGGAAACGGGATCGTTTTCAGCCGGCGCAGCAGGGCAAAATCCAGCGTCTTATCGAATCTCGGCAGCTCATTCGTCACCCCCACCGGCGTGCAGACCACCTTCTGCGGCCGCGACTTCGCATACATATCGCGGAACCGGCTCGTCATCGCGTCCCCCGTCAGCGCTTTCACCGTATCCGCACTGATCCGCCCGCCCCGGGACTCCTCATCGCTCGCCTCCGAGATCAGCATCGCACGCTTCGAAAGCGACCGGGAAATACCCGACGCCGGCCGGTCCTCAAATCCTGCATACAGCTCCCGGACCGACGCCTCCGACATCTCGGGCCCGAAGATCTCCCGCAGCACGTCGATCGTCGTCGACTTCCCGTTGCTTCCCTTCCCCCACAGGAAAAGGATGATCTGCTCGGGATTTCCCGGATACAGCAGATAGCCCGTCAGCCGCAGAAAAAACCGGCCGAGCTCAATCATCCGAAGCGTCCGCTCCTCTTCCGAAAGGCCGCTCGTGTTGTCGTCAAACACCTTTTTGAGGTGGTCGATGAACGCCTGCGAGCGAAGCCCGGGCGTGTAGGTCAGATCGAAGTAGATCAGCGGATACTTTTCGCGGATCGAATCGCACGCCCAGATCGGGATGAACTCGCCGGTTTTGCAGTCGATCGCACCGTTTTTGCAGGTGATATACCGGCCGTCGGAAGCTTCGGCGAGGTTCACCTGCATGGAGGAGCCTTCGATCATTTTCCGAAGAGACACCTGTTTTGTGTGGTTTTTGCTGAGGTTCAGGTGATTCTGGAGCTGAGCAACGAGGTTTCGCATCTCGGGGGTGTTTTCGATTTCTGCCCGCCGGTTCCAGTATTTCTGTTCTTCTTCGATGCTTTTGCCGATGAACCGGAGGGTTTTGCCGATTTTGTCGCCGGCAGGTTCCCAGTGATTGTTGATAAAGGCATACCATTCGCCGCTCGCGACGTCGTAGACAAGGTGGCCGGCGGCTTCTTTTTCGAAGCGGACGGCGTTTCCTTCGTCGTTGAGGGAGTTGAGGAGAGCGTCAGGCGAGGGGAGCTGCCGGCGGATCATGGTCTTTCGCTCCCAGGGCGGGGCAGAAGACGGGTCGAAGAACCGGAGAAGGAACGCTTTTTCGGGACCTTCGGGTTCATTGTCCGTGATGTGTTCTTTGACGGCCCGACGAAGATCGGGGCCGGTATCGAAGGTGGTGATTATGTCGACGAGTTCGCCGTTTTTATACAGACCGAACCGGTAGGCGCTCAAATCCAGGTTGACACCGGGGTGTTCGGGCGAGAGTTGTTCTGTGATCGTTTCGTGATGCTTTACTGTGTAAGGCATCGGCAGGGTTGTTTGCACTTCAATCAAGGCTAGGTTGTCACTCCTTTTCTTAGTTTTATCAAATGTATCATGATATACAGAATAATTAGATAGCATAGTATTTATAGCTATAACCCGTATATGTAAATAGATACATTATGTCTGAAGAAAGAAACGATGATCAGATCCTGATCCGGCTCCCGAAGAACCTGAAGATGCAGCTGGAAACGGCGGCACGCGTGGAAGGGACGACGGTTCAGGATTGGGTGCGAAAAGCGATGGTGAATCGGATCAGTCTGCTGAATGTGTGCCCGGCGTGCGGCACGGTGAATTCAGGGACGGCGAAGTTCTGTAATGAGTGCGGGGCGAGTCTGAAGGATAGTAAGAGGTCGATGTATTTCGCGTGGCTGAAGGATCTGCTGAGGGAGGAGCTTGAGGAAGGACGGGATCTTGACGCGGTTCTGAAGGTTCTGGATGATCCGGCAGGGGCGCAGGCGAAGATGGAAAAGAAGGGGAAGTGGATGGTGAAGACGGAGGAGAAGAGGGAGTAGGGGATCCCCTCAATCCTCCAAGGTTATTGGAACGCGTAGGTTTTCTTATTTAATATCGTATTTTTTAACAGTATCCCGAAGTTGCGAGGCGTATTTGTAAATATCCGGAATTGAATTAATAACCTGCCTCTCCTCTTTTTCATTATTAAATAACCCAATATAGCGCTTTGTTTCACTGTTAAAATATAACCGGCAAATTGGTTTTCTATTTGTATCATCCAAAATGATGCTGCAATACGATTTTACATCTCTCATTATGACCCGTTCAGGAGCAACGATATCACTCAGTATTGCACGAATGATGTAGAACCCTTCTATCTCACTTTGGGTTGTAGTAATTTCAGAATCATCTTCAATGATGCCTTCGTCCACTGGTTTTTCTTCTGGTTTTTCAGATAGTTCAGGAGCCATGGCAGATTTCAGCCGCTCATTTATTACATCATTGATATACTGGTTCAAAGCACGTTTGGTGATTTCGGTAAAGTTACTAACCATATTTTTAGTGAGCCGGCCGTCATAAATCTGATGAGCAAAGTATTGCACGATCTCTTGTGATGGAGATTCCATATCCTGAGCGAGAATTTGTTTTATCTCCTTGATATATTTCATGTTCAATGCTGAGGGGAGGATTTTGTCAACATTGAAAGATTCCTTTCTAAACTGTTTGAGTGTCTCAATATTCTGATCAGTGAGGTTTACCATATCCAATTCAAGAAAGGGCTTTGTATCCATCTTGTTTGGAGCATCAATATCAGAGAAAAACAAATATTTCTTACCATTAGTAAGGATCCCAAGTTTTGCCGGAACAACGGAAAAATACCGGAAAAGTTGTGACATGTGTATTGATGCTAAATCAACATCAAAAGATTTACACTCGATTAATATTACAGGTTTCCCCTCTTTCATAATCGCATAATCAACTTTCTCTCCTTTTTTTGTTCCAACATCTGCTATGCACTCAGGGCATACCTCGCTTGGATCAAATACATTATAGCCAAGAATTTGAAGAAAAGGTAAAATTAATCCATTTTTTGTTGCTTCTTCTGTTTTTACACTCTCGATAATTTTTGGAATGCGAACTGAAAAAGCGCGTAGTTGATCGTTAAAATCCATTAAAATTCACAAGTTAATGATATAGTCCAAAAATATATAGTTGTTTCCCCAAATATTCTAGATGGGAGTTACGTGGTGTTGTGATCTCGACTGACACCAACTGACGTACGTATAAGATGTATTTCGATTTCGTGTAACGCTGGGTTTGGATGTATGAGATATTCCACCGCGAATAAGCCCAAGCGGGCAAAGCCCGCTTGAGGCGGCACGCAAGCCTTCGGCTTGCACGCAATCGCGAATCTCCGCGAATCGCATTTTTCTTGCGCCGTCGTGCTCTGCTCCGGCTGATGCGTGCAAATCGAAGATTTGCGTGCCGCCTCAAATGGGCTTTGCCCATTTGGGCTTCGCCTGCGCAGGAATCGCACGCCGTCTGGAAAAGTCCACGAGCTGAAAGCTCGTGAGACGTCTCAAGAGCCTTTGGCTCTTGGACAAATGCTATCGGAAAAACCGGCGTGCCGGTTTTTCTCTCCGTAAACTTCTCTATTTGTGTAATCGAAAAAATAATGAAACAATAGAAAAACCCGCACGCGGGTTTTTCCGATAGCATTTTTCAAGAGAGGGTGCGATTCCTGCGTAGGCGATCAGCCGGAGCAGAGCACCCGAACGTAAGGAAAATGCGATTCGCGTTAATTCGCGGAGATTCGCGGTTAAATAATCTCTTGTGTCTACACCCAGTAATACCCTTTCCGAATTGGATTCAGAATAACACCGCGTAACTCCTATTAAAAAACAAAAAAAAAGGGATTATCCCCCCACTCACAGGATAAACGTCACATACACGATGCCCGCAAAGATCCCGGCAACCAGAAGGACCGTCACGAGATCTGCCGCATGGTAGACCATCTTCCTCCGGTGCTCCGACGCTTTCCGGTAGCCCCGCATATCGATCGTCAGCCCAAGCGTATCCGCCTTTGCAAGCGAATTCAGCATAAGCGGAAGCATCACCGGGCCGAGCTGCTTCAGCTTCCCGATAACGCCTCCTCCGGGAGAGTACCCGCGGGAAAGCTGCGCCTCATTGATCCTGACACCCTCTCTCTGCAGAGTCGGGATAAACCGGATCGCGATCGTCAACGGCGGTTCGCAAGCCAACAGCCCCGACCGTCTCATGACGCCTGGAAACGGTTATTGGGTATATGTCGACACGCAAAGCACGATGACAGGACTCACGGCGTGACAGCAATGAAAAAACTGCTCATCACCCTCCTCCCCTCCCTTCATCTCTCCCCGAAACGCGGCCCTTCGACCCGTGCCGGCGGCCGCTCCCCGCTCCTCACCGGAGCCGGTGCATTATAACACTCCATACACACGATCATACAGTTTCTCACCTCATCCTTCCCCCCTTCAAGAACCGGTTTGATATGCCTCGCCTCCCAGCCTCCCCGTCCCTGCGCACTCCCTCTGCTCGCATACACCAGTTTCTTCCCGCAGACCTGACAATACCCGTTCACCCGGTCAAACGCGTTTTTCACCACATCTTCTGTAAATGCCATATCTTCTCCATTACGTAGGAGTAGGTCTCTCCGTCACTATAAACCTATCCATAACTGCTATTTTCAAAAATCCCGGGATTATGCGGGGAAATGACCCGCAAACTGGCCCCTCATCTAAAAAAAATCTCTCCGTTTGTTCAGAGAGCCCCTCTCACGTTCCGCGTCGCTATGCACATCCTTGCTAGCTTCTCGAATGCCGTCTCAGGCGTATGCATCCGAAGACCGCAGTCCGGATCGATCAGAATATTCTCTGCCCCAAACGCATCCACGCAGAGCATGATCCGCCGCTCGATCTCCTCCACCGACTCCACGTTTGGATCCGAACTCTTCACACACCCGCAGCCGATCTTCTTCCCCCCAAGATCCCGCTTTGAAAGAACCGAAAGATTCTCCATCGAAACCGCATACTCGAAATCCAGAATATCCACCGGAAGCTTCGTCCACGAATCCGCGATCTCCCCAAGCATCCCGCACGTATGGATACACGACGGGGTCTTGATCCCTGCAAAAATGATCTTCAGCGCCTCCCGTGCCGTATCCACAGAGATCGCCCCCGTTGAAAGGATCGGCTCGTCCACCTGAATGATCGAAACCCCCGTCTCCGCAAGAAACTTCGCTTCCTGATGCAGAGCGGCCGCAAGATCCATCACCACCTCCTCCTTATTCCGGTAGATCGGCGTGTTCACCTGCAAAGCATACGCAAGCGTGCAGGGGCCTGTCAGGATCCCCTTCACATACTTCGTCTGCGTCAAAGCATACTTCGTATCGCCCACCGTGATCGGCTTATCGGCCGCCCCGATCCTGCCGACGACCGTCTTTTCAGAGATCCCCGGCAGCTTCGAAACGAATGCCTGCACCATATCCGATCTCACCTGCCCGTCGGAGATGATATCCACCCCTGCTCTCAGCTGCTCTGCTACTGCAAACTGAACCGCTTTTTTATACGGGTCTATAAGGGACGAAAGTCCCGTCCCTTTCACGCAGGGAAACGAACCGACGACCGTCGTCGGCATAAGGCACGGCAGATCCATGATAAAGTAGGTCGTCCTGCGCAGATAAAAATCCTCTGGATCCGGTCTTCCCGATTTTGCCGCGACCAAAGATTATATCAACGCTCAAAGGAATCTATTCATTAGTCACCCATGTCCGCACCATTAAAGATCCCGAAGATGCTAAAACCCGAATACGACTCACTTATTCGTGACAACGTAATATCCCGGATCGCGTTTTTCGGTAAAGATCATCCCTACATCGCACCCTTCCTCTATGTATTCGATGAGAAAAACCTCTACTTCCTCTCGACCAGATACGGCAAAAAGGTGGAGTTGTTCTCCCAGAATCCGGCCGTCTCTGTCGAAATAGAGGATGTCGCTTTGGATATGTCGACATACAGGTTTGTGACGCTTCTCGGCAAGCTCTCCGAGGTGACGGATGACGAGAGAAAACGTGCGGTAAAACGCCACTTCGTCCAGCTGATCTCAGACAAAAAAATCTCGGAAAACAGTCTCTATGCCCTGGGTCATTCACCCACCGAGTCACCTGAGAAGATCATCGGCGAAGACCGGACAATGGTTTGGAAATTGGTTGATGTGAAGGAGATCGTTGCGCTGAAAAACGGATGATCTCCACATTTTAAAAAATTATAGATTGCCTCAAAAAAAGATGCTTTCCCATGCTGGATATACCCCGTGGGAAAAGCATCTGATCATTTAAGCTTTTTCTCGAGTTTCTTGAGCTTTTTCTGGGCTTCTTTGCTTCCGTCGGCAGCCTGCTTGGCGAGTTCTTCTGCCTTTGCTTTCTTTACTTTGTTGAGTTTTTCCAGTTGTTTTTTACTTGTCGGCATACTTTTTACCTCGCTGTACTTTTGCTGATTCAGATTGGCGTTGAACCCTGTTAAAAATATCCCCGGGATTTTTATTTGATGTGAAGAAAACTTCATATGAAATAAACTTCACATACCATAGTATGAAAAAGAATATCCTCATTTCCGTCTGCGGACTTGCCGCCGGGATCGTTCTGATCCTTCTGGCCGTATTTGTATTTACAGGAAGTACTACGTTGAACGGAGCATGTTACGGGATCGGCGCAGCGTTACTCGTTCTCTCGGCGGGAAATCTGGTTGGTGCATCCGTTAAAAAAGCTGTTGAGACGCCCGAAACTCTCAAAATCCAGGAGATCGAGGAGCATGACGAGCGGAATATCCGTATCCGTGAACGTGCCGGCTGGAATACTGTCCGGATCTTTACGCCGGTTTTGTGTGCATGCACGCTTGTTTCGGCGCTGGCAGGAGCCGAGGTGTATGTGACGTTTGCGGCGTGCGGGCTTGTTCTTCTGGTTGCCGGGCTTTCGATCGGGTCGCAGATCTATTACGACAAGAGGCTGTGATGAAGAACCGGATAAAAGAACTGCGGGCCGCCCGTGATCTGACCCAGGCGGAGCTTGCAGAGATCATCTCCGTTTCGTCGCGAACGATCATTTCGCTTGAGAAGGGCCAGTATAATCCGTCGGTCCTCCTTGCGCACAAACTTTCTCTTGTATTCGATTGTCCGATCGAAGAGGTGTTTCTTTTCGGCGAAGAGGACGGGATCTGAAATCAGATGCGATAATCTACGATCACACTTTTTTCACTCACGCTTCTCACATACTTTGTGACCGGATCTATGTGATAGGGATGCTCTGCATATCCGCGGAGAGCGGTTTCGTCGTCTACGATGACTGAAAGCGCGATGTCAAACGACCGTTCGGTGTGCGCATAGTCGATGCCGACTTCGATCTCGCGGATCTGTTGAACAACGCCTTTCATCGAAAGGAGCATCTCGCGGGTTTTTTCAGCGCAGGCAGGGTCTTTGAGTTTGAAAAGGACGATGTGCTTTATCATAAAAAAGGGGTTATGGGCTGACTCTGTGTCGGTCCCGCGGGAAGAGAACGGCTTCTCTGATATTCTGGAGATCGAGCATGGTCATGACCAGGCGTTCGGCACCGAGTCCCCAGCCTGCGTGGGGCGGCATGCCGTATCTGAACGGGTTTAAGTAGAACTCGAACGCATCGGGGTTGAGACCTTTTGCTTTGATCTGCTCAACGAGGAGGGAGTGGATATGACAGCGCTGGGCGCCGGAGGTCAGTTCCATTCTGGGGTGCATCATATCGAACGCACGGCAGATCTCGGGGCGGTCTTCGAAAGGCATGGTGTAGAACGGTCTCGTCGAGGTAGGCCATTCGGTGATGAAGTACATGGTACCCATCTTTTCACCAACGACTCTCTCGGCAGCGGTCGAGAGGTCGTCACCGAAGACGAGCGGTTCGCCGCCGGCGGTGGAGATCTCGATGGCTTCTTTGTAGGTGATGCGGGGGAACGGAACGGTCGGGACCTTGAAGTCGGTGATGCCGAGGGTTTCCAGAGCGTCGCCGCAGTGTTCTGCGACGTATGCATACGCAGAAGCGACGACGTTTTCGAGCATCTTCATGGCGTCTTCTTCGTCAGCGAAGGACATTTCGATATCGATCGAGGTGGCTTCGTTTAAGTGACGAACGGTGTTGTGCTCTTCTGCACGGAAGATCGCGCCGATCTCGAAGACTCTGTCAAACCCGGCACTCATGAGCATCTGTTTGTAGAGCTGAGGGGACTGATTTAAGAATGCTTCCTTGTCGAAGTAGGCGAGCGGGAAGAGTTCGGTTCCTCCTTCGGTTGCGGCAGCGACGATCTTCGGGGTCTGGACCTGGGTGAATTTCTGGTCCCAGAGGTATTCGCTGATGGCGCGGAGACAGGCGTTTCTGATCTGGAAAATAGCGTTGATGCGGGGTTTTCTGAGATCGAGGTACCGGTTGTCGAGCCGGGTGTCGAGTTCGGCGGGAACTTTTTCCGAGACATCCAGCGGCAGCGGGGTCTCGGCACGGGAGATAACGCGAAGCGTCTCGGGGACGAGTTCGCGTCCTCCGGGCGCTTTTTCGGTGGCTTTGACCACGCCTTCACATTCGATGACTGACTCGCGGGTGGCGTCTTTGACGGCGGCGAGTACTTCGGGGGTGACTTTCTTTTTGGGTATGGTGACCTGAAGGATCCCGGTTCTGTCGCGAACGAGGAGGAAGGTGAGCCCTCCAAGATCACGTTCTTCGTGGACCCAGCCTGCAATGTGCGCACGCTCAACTGCGGGGGTCACGTCTTTTATTGGTATACGCATAAAATCTCTATAGTATTTGCGGTGGAGATAGATTAGTGTTTGTTCCAGGCAGATCCACTTTCCATGAGATGTGTGCATACAGCCCTTCGTCCGGGAAGACGAGGCTGCCGTTTGCTCCCCGGACGAGCACTGAATCCAGATATTTTCGGATGATTTCTTTCTGCCGCTCGTCATGGGCTTCCATCCGGTCGGCATACTCGCTGACTGCGGTCTCCAGATCCGGATATCCCCGTTCGTCTTTCATTGGATACACGGCAATATCCGCATAGATCCCCATTTGAAACAGACAGTTCCAGATGACATCGGCTTTGGGTTTTGCCCAGTACTTCTCCCCGTGCAGACTTTCCGACCCCCTTATGGTCTCGTGGGGCGGGATGATCTCGGATGCCTTTACGTACAGCGGGTTCCTTCGCGGTATGTGGTACTGGTGGCTGCCTCCGGCATTATGCATAATTCTCGGCGTTCTGGTGATCACCAGTCTTGCCTTTATCCATGAACGCGGGGTCCGTGAGGTGGTGCAGGTATGACGGATATGCTTGAGATCACTGATCTGTCGGTTTCGTTCCCGGGGTCTGGCGGAAAGATCCCTGCAGTTCGCGATGTCTCTCTCTCGCTTGCGCACGGAGAGTGTCTCGCGATCGTCGGCGAGTCGGGGTGCGGAAAGTCCGTGGTCGCTCAGTCGGTGATGGGTCTGCTTCCTTTCGGGACGGAGGTGCTTGGCAGGATTTCGTATCAGGGTCAGGATCTTTTGCATCTCACTGAACGCGAGCTGGAATCGATCCGCGGTCAGGAGATCGGGATGGTGTTTCAGAGTCCGGAGAGGGCCCTCAATCCGGTGATGAAGATCGGAAAACAGCTGGTCATGCCGCAGGTGATCCACGGACTCTGTTCGGAAACGGATGCAAAGCTGCGGGCCGAAGGGGTTCTCCGGGGTCTTGGTCTGGATGCAGGCCGGGTGATGGATGCCTATCCCTGGATGTGTTCGGGGGTATGTGTCAGCGGATCGTGTTTGCCGCGGTGTCGCTGCTTCATCCGAATCTGGTGATCGCCGATGAGCCGACGAAGGGTCTGGATGCCGCCAATGTGAAGGATCTTGAGGCGATGCTTTCTACGGTGACCGCCGGAAATCGGGCCGGGCTGCTTTTGATCACGCATGATATGGATGTGGCTTCCCGTCTTTCGAACCGGATCGCGGTCATGTACTGCGGGATGATCGTTGAAGAGGGGGAAACGCGTGAAGTGCTGACGTCGCCAAAACATCCCTACACCCGGGGTCTTCTCGGCAGTCTTCCAAAGAACGGATTCGTTCCGATCCCGGGGATCTCTCCCGCACTTACCGATCTGCCGGAAGGCTGCGTGTTCCATCCGCGATGCCCGCATGCCGGCGAACGGTGCAGAACGGCTGTTCCCGATCTTAAAGACGGGGTGAGGTGTCATAAATGCTGATCCTTGAAGCTGAGCATATCTCCAGATCCTACGGCATGAACCCTGCTCTGGATGATTTTTCTCTTTCGCTCTCTCCCGGCGAGACGGTCGGGCTTACGGGTCCTTCGGGTTCGGGAAAAAGTACCTGCGCCCGGATCCTTGCCGGACTGGAACGCTCCGATACCGGGTCCGTCAGGTATGCCGGAAAAACGCTGACCCGCCCTGACCCCGGGATCCAGATGATCTTTCAGGATCCGGCAGGTTCGTTCAATCCGGTTTTGACGATCCGGCAGTCGCTTTCAGCTGTTCTGAGCCTTCGCCGTGTTCCAAAATCGGATCATCACGCCGTTCTTCTGGCTGAGTTCGAACGAGCCGGTCTGCAGACCGAGATCTTATCGCGCTATCCTGACCAGATCTCCGGCGGTCAGGCACAGAGGGTCGCGATCGTCCGGGGCATGCTCGTTCACCCGAAGGTGATGATCCTGGATGAACCGACCTCGGCGCTGGATGTTTCGGTCCAGGCGCAGATCCTGCACCTGCTGAAAGATATCCAGAAGGAAAACGGTGTCGCCTATGTGTTCATCTCGCACGATCCCTCGGTCGTCTCATTCATGGCGGACCGGGTGATTTGTCTGTAAGGTTTTTCCTTCAGATCCTGATGCGCAGTTTGATATTTTTTCCTGCCGATTGTACTACTACTATCATGTCAGGGTCCGTCTATCTGCATAAGATCATGCTGAAGGATTTTCTGGACACGTCGTATCTTGCTGATCTGCCGGTGGTCCAAAATCTTTTGCGTATGGGCGAGCTGTCGTTCGAGTCGCCGGTGACGTTTTTTGTCGGAGAAAACGGTTCGGGCAAGTCAACGCTTCTGGAAGCTATCGCCATTTCAGCTGGGTTCAATGCGGAGGGCGGGTCGAAAAACTTTTCCTTTGTGACACGACCGACCGAGTCAGATCTGCATTCGTATCTGACATTATCGCGCCGAGGCCGGGAGAAGGACGGATTTTTTTATCGGGCAGAGAGTTTTTACAATGTGGCATCACAGGCGGATGATCTGGATCTGGATCTTTTAGGGTACGGCGGGAAGTCCCTGCACGATCAGTCGCATGGGGAAAGTCTGCTGGCGCTTGTCCAAAACCGTTTTCGAGGGAACGGCCTGTATATTCTGGATGAGCCCGAAGCGGCACTATCCCCCATGCGGCAGATGACTTTGCTGCTTGAAATCAAACGGCTGGTCGAAGAGGAGGATTCTCAGTTTTTGATCGCGACCCATTCTCCGATTTTGATAACGTATCCTGGTGCTGATATTTTTGAGATCACGCCGGAGGCTATTTTGAAAACGACGTATGAGAAGACCGCGTCGTATCAGATCACGAAACGCTTTCTGGATGATCCGAGCCGTATGCTCGATGCTCTGTTCGAGGATTGAAACAAAGAAAAAAAAAGAAAAAGGTCAGTGTTCTTCTCTGACCATTTTAATACACTTTTTCGGGCATTCGTTGGAACAAATGCCGCAGCCTTTGCAGTAGACCAGATCGATCTCGAGCGTATCAGGGTCGATGACCGCGTCCGGGCAGAACATCGCACAGATCCCGCAGTGGTTGCAGGTTTCCCGGTCCACGACCGGGCGGAACGTTCTCCATGTTCCGGTGAGTCCGGCGGCAGCTTCGTGCGGGACGCTGATCGTCATTTTCGGCATTCTGCTCATACGATGACCTCCTCATAAGCTGCTTTTGCAGCTGACGTGTTTCTTGGATCGGCGAACGTTTCGGTGATTGCTTTTACGCCTGACTCCCGGCTGAAGAGGCCGAGTTTTGCGAGAGCGCCGATCACCGGCGTGTTCAGGATCGGACTGCCGGCAACCACGAGGTTTTCGCGCAGAGCGATCCCGGTAAGGTCCGCCTTGTACACATTGAACTCTTTCGGGAACGAGACCTCTTCGTGCGTGTTGATGAAGATCGAGCCTCCTTCTTTCAGACCGTCCAGGACATTGACCGTGTCCATGACGGTCGGATCGAGGATGACGATCATATCGGGTTTGTTGATCTGGGAGTAAATTCTCACCGGCGCATCGTCGATCCTGACGAATGAAACGATAGGAGCCCCGCGGCGTTCTGCGCCGTAGAACGGGCAGGCGGTCGCGAACTTTCCATCTTTTACGGCGGCGGAGGCCATCATCCGGGCGGCCGTCACGCCGCCCTGTCCGCCTCTTGAGTGGATACGGATCTCGTACATTTACTGCTCCTCCTGCGGGATCCCGAACCAGAACTCCGTCCCCATCTTGCGGCTGCGGACGAACTCTGCCATATCCTCATAGGTGACTTCCTGACCCCCGAGACCGGCGATGACGCTCGCGATCTTTGCGTCCGGGTATCTTGCCTGGATCTCTCCGGCAATAACACCGCCGAATCCAAACGAGTAGTCCCTGTCGATCACGACGAGGTCTTTTCCTTTGATGTTCATGTCGAGCGGGAAGGGTCTGAACCAGCGGATCCGCATAACGCCGGCTTTGATTCCCTCTTTTCTCAGGAGATCGGCGGCGACCTCGGCTTCTTTGCCGAGCGTTCCCATTGCGATAATGATAACGTCCGCATCATCGCAGAAGTATTCCTCGACCGGCGCATAGCTTCTGCCGAAGCGTTTTGCAAACTCGGCCTCGGTCTCTTTGATGACGGTTCGTGATTCACGCATGCATTTTTCCATGTCGAATCTGAACTGGTAGTGGACGTTTGCCGGGCTCATCGCTCCGTAGCCTTTCGGATCGTTGACGTCGATCTTGTGCGGGAGATCGAGCGGCGGGATGAAGTCTCCCGGTTCGGTCATCTCGAACGGCTGCATGATGTGTGAGAGCAGGAATCCGTCCATGTTGATCATGACCGGCAGAAGAACGCGGTTGTCTTCTGCGATCCGAAATGCCATCAGGGTCGCGTCGTATGCTTCCTGGACGGTCGAGACGTAGACCTGCAGCCAGCCGGTATCCCTCTGCGAGAGGGCATCTGAGTGTTCGGCCCAGATGTTCCATCCCGGAGCGAGTGTTCTGTTGACCTGTCCCATCACGATCGGGAGGCGTGCGCCTGCCGCCCAGTGGAGCATCTCGTGCATGTAGAGAAGACCATGCGAACTTGTCGCGGTGAAAACTCTGACTCCTGTGATGGATGCGCCGATCGCGGCGGTCATCGCGGAGTGTTCCGACTCGACCGGGATGTAGCGTGCTTTGAGTTCGCCTGCTTCGACGTAGTCGGCGATGCTTTCGATGATCTCGGTCTGGGGGGTGATGGGGTATGCGGGAACGACGAGCGGTTTTGCCATTTTTACGGCTGCGGCGACGGCTTTGTTGCCGGTGGACATTACAAGTTCGTTCATTCTGTTTCCTCCGATTGTGCGGCTTCGAGAGCTATTCTTTTGAGGTTTTTGTCGACGTTTGCCTGGATGATTCCTGCGGTCTTTTCATCGACTTTTCTGAATCGTCCCTGGGCTTTGAGGTAGTCGCCTACGGGTGCGGGCCGTTTCATGGCGGCACGCGACGGGGCGCTGACGGTGAATTTGTCGTACTCTTTTTCCCAGAGGACCCAGATGCCGGATTTGACTGCCATCTTTCCGATCTCAACGGTCTTTTCCGAGGGGATCCTCCAGCCCGGCGGGCAGGGCGCGAGGATATGGATGAATTTGGGGCCCGGGATCGACAGGGCTTTTTTGACTTTGTTGTAGATGTCGGCGGGGTAGGAGGAGCAGGCCGTTGCCTGGTAAGGCAGGTTGTGGGCCTCGACGATCCGGTCAAGATCCTTTTTATTGACGGTTTTTCCGTTCGGGGTGGTTGTGGTGATCGCTCCCAGAGGAGTCGCCCCGGATCTCTGCATGCCGGTGTTTCCGTATGCTTCGTTGTCGTAGCAGATGTAGAGGAAGTCCTCGCCGCGTTCCAGGGCGCCGGATAGTGCCTGGATACCGATGTCCGCGGTCCCTCCGTCGCCTGCGTAGACGATGACGTTGGTTTTTTCGCCTTTTGCCCGGAGAGCTTCGCTCATTCCGGATGCACAGGCCGCGGCGGCCGCGAATGCGATGTTATAGACGGGCACGGTGTGAAGCATGTAAGGGTAGACCCCCTGGATCACACTGTTGCAGCAGGCAGGGATCACGAGGACCGTGTCTTTGCCGGCAGCCTTGAGGATATAGCGGAGTGCAAGTAACGAGCCGCATCCAGCACAGGTGGACGGGCACTTTAAGAGCATCTCTTCTTTGGGAATTTCCGTCATGGGTTCGTAATATATTTGTCACGATTTATAATGAGGTTTACTAATCGAAGCGACGCTTCGATAAGTGAACCGCTGAACAAATCTCGTCAGAGATTTGTGATTGGGGCTTGCGAATCAATATCATTCAAAGCTGTGGTAATGCAAAAAAAGGACAGAGGTAATTACGAGGTATAGAGTCTGTCGGCCGTAACAACCCCTCCTGTATTAATGCTTATGATATCTCCATCCAAGATAAAAGCGAGCGGCAACGTATGAGTGAAGTGCAGGATGGAGAAGTTGAGATTATTTCGATCATTTTTGGAGTTTGAGTAGGGATAATTCTCATGTAGATAATGTTTACATTGTTTCAATGAAATATGAGGGGAACTTAGGTGGTCAGCGTTCCGATTAGTCTCCAGCCATTATAGTTTATGTATTGAGCCCCTCCAAAACCTCCGATAGCACCCGTACCGGTCACATTCATGTTGAGATAGAGGCTCGTCCCATCGTTATATAACGCCCCTCTCTCAACTGGTATCACGTCCGACTTGAACACACGTACACTGCCCCCATCTAAGTCAGTATTATCAATGGTAAGTACTCTGCTGGTAACTATTTCCACAAATACATCATATGGTGGTGTATGTGCATTATAATAGAGTGAATTAAATGCTTCAATGGTAAAACTCGGATCACCGGCATTTTCGGTTGAAAGCGGCTCTGGGTTATATGCAACCCAATAATTTCCATCCTGATAATATATTGCGTTTGTTTGGATTAGATAAGATGAACCACTTAGGGAAACATTGTTTTTCAGCATGTTCCATGTTCCATTAAACAAAGGCAGAGTGTAAGCCTTTCCTCCTACTGTTAGAATACTCAGATCTCCTCCTCCGCTCCCCGCCTTCCCGATCCTCTTCTCCGCAAGCAGCGTTGAGACCCCCTTATCACTCGTATAAACTACCGACACCGTTCCGACCTTCTCCGTCCCTGAATCCCACCTCAGCGTGATCCCGGGACCAAAATCCCGTGTTCCCCCGAATGCTGCCGTTTTGTCCACGCCGTCAACGAGGATCTTATAGGATCCTGCCGGGAGTTCCGCTCCGTTAAGATGCGTGACCGTAATGATATTTCCCTGACTTCCGATCGCTATCCCGAGGATCGGCGCCGGCTCCGCCATGCCAAATCCCATTAGTACAGCTCCGATAATCCCGACAAGGACAACTGTGAGGGCGACGAGAAGTATCGTTCCGATAACCGGAGACACGGCGTCTTCCATTCGGGATGCGGGAACGGTCATAATAAAATATACATGAACCCGATAGTATATTAAGCATCCCGGAAGAAAACCCGGACATATTTCGGGATTTCAGATGAAAACCTCCCAAGGCGCGGTGAGAGAAGTATTATCATCTCCTCTCACGCAAGAATCATTACTATGGATGATGTTCCCGATCAGATCGCCACGCTGACGATCTTCTGGGGCAAAGTCACGGTAATGAAACTCCAGTATGAAGTGGCCCTCACCTATCTGGGCAATACGAACAACAATGAAGCGGCGTTTCGAATGCTGATCTCAAGCGACCGGCAGCTTCCCGAGTTCCTCATCACACTCTTCCTCTCCTCGAGCGGGGTGAAGGTCCAGTCAGTATAATCAGAAAATGACAACAAAATCCCTGGTGCTTGGCATCCTGGAAAAAAATCCCGGCAGCTATGTGTCGGGTGAGCAGATCGCCGCTGAGCTTTCTCTTTCGAGAACTGCGGTCTGGAAAGCGGTCCGCACCCTGCAGAGTGAAGGCTATTGTATATCTGCCGTGTCCAACAAGGGGTATCTTCTGGAGAATGCGGATGTTCTTTCAGCTGAAGGCATTCGATCCAGGCTTCTGCCGAAGTATGGCGACACGGTCGTTATCGTGAAAACATCGACCGAGTCGACGAACACTGATGCGAAAGTTTTTGCCGCCGCCGGAGCAAAACACGGAACGGTGATCCTTGCTGAAGAGCAGACCGCCGGCAGAGGCAGATACGGAAAATCCTTTTACTCTCCCAAAGGCACCGGCATCTATCTGAGTATCATCGCCAGGCTCGGCCTTTCCTTTTCGGCCGCGGTCATGATCACGACCGCGGCCGGCGTTGCGGTCTGCAGATCGATCGAATCGGTTTCGGATCTTCAGCCGAAGATCAAATGGGTCAATGATATTTTTCTGAACGGAAAAAAGATCTGCGGGATCGGCACCGAGGCCGTCAGCAGTATCGAATCGGGAATGCTCGAGTCGGTGATCGTGGGTGTCGGGGTGAACTTCAAAACATCCGCGTTCCCTGAGGATCTCAAGGATATCGCGGGCCCGCTGTTTCCAGATGATTTTCCGCTCACCAGAAATGCGTTCGCCGCGATCCTGATCAATCACCTTTTAGAAATGTTTGACGCTCTTCCTGAGAAAAGCTTCATGGAGGAGTACCGCTCACGCTCACTCATTCTTGGAAAAGAGATCATGTTCCTTGAAAATAATCTCTGGCACTCTGCAAAGGCGATCGAGATCGATGATAAAGGCGGGCTGGTTGTCGAAGCCGACGGAAAAATCAGGACCCTGACCTCGGGTGAGGTCAGTGTTCGCATTTAGACAAAGAACTGCAGGATCAGCGTCGGCATAAGCGCGAGATAGAGCAGGGCAAGCGATACGGCGATAACCACGCCGAAGATGACCGGGTTCCATCTCATGATCTTTTTTCCGTCAAGCGGCCCGACCGGCAGCATGTTGAAGAATGCGAGCATCGCATTCACCTGGAAGCCGATCATTCCAAGATAGAACAGGAATCCCGGCAGGGTGAAGAGCACGATTCCCGTTGAAGGCGACATCATAAATCCGATGATCATGATGATGAGGAACGGGATGATCAGGACAAGATTTGTCAGGGGTCCGGCGATGGAGATGAGCCCGTTTTCTTTTTTGGTCATTTCGCGCCCGGCCGTGTTGATCATCGTCGCTCCGGGAGCGGCAAATACGATCCCCGTGATCGCCGCGATGACGACCGCGATGATCAGCATCTGGGTGCTTTTTCGAAACTCCGCCCAGTAGCCGAACTTCATTGCGGTGAATTTGTGGGCAAGTTCGTGAAGCACGAAGGAGAGACCGACCGCAATCAAAGCGACGAGGAAGGTTATCAGAAGCGCCTCGACGGTTATTTTCTGGTACTCGGTGATCAGTGCAAATCCGCCGTTGATACCTAACGTGAAGGCAACGCCGAGGACGAGCCAGGCGATCAGAAGATCTTTTCTTTCAAACGGTGAGATTTTATCAAGGAGACTCATTTATTCACCACATCCTGCACGGACACATTCCTCGAGAGTGCCTAAAAGCGGCGTCGCTTTGCACATTCCCGGAAGGTACGTGAATGCTTTTCCGGAGTTTGTCATGACGACTCCGGCTTTGTCCATCAGCGGCGAGACGACCATACAGGTGTCGGGAACGATTTTTGCCCCGCTGCTGAGGATCTTATTACAGAGATCCGGGTGTTTTGCTCTCAATTCTTCTGCAGCAAAGATGTAAAACGGCATGACGACCCGTCTGTTTTCCAGAAGGAAGGCCAGCTCTTCTAACTCTTCCTCGGATAGGTGAGGACATCCGAGAGCTATGACATCCGCCTCAAGACTGCCGAACAGTTCTTCGATCTCGGCAACTTCGATCTCGACGACCTCGCGGTCATCCTCTTCGATGTGTTTTTTGAAGAAGGGGAAGCGGGTCTCCGGCGTGATCTCGTTTACGTGATACAAGGCAACTGCCCCGCTTGCGGCCATGGCGGCCCCAAGACTTTTGAGCATGTCACGGTTGGGACGAATATCGGTGAAAAACGGGATCCGGTTTCCGGAGATCGCTCCGGCGATGATCCCAAGAGCCCCGTAATGGGCGTTCGTCCAGGATTTTGTCGCCGCCGGGTCGTCGATGTGGAAATCGATCTGGGGAACACGGTTTTTCACGATGTGAAGGCCGTAGTAGGGCGTTTTTCCTGTAAGGGCGGCTGCGAGGGCTGAGGGACCGCCTTCCCGGTTGGTTCGTGCTCCGAGAACAGAGTTCACGTAGCTGACGGCCGAGGACTCAGACCATGCGAGGTGGTCGCCTCGTTCTATGATGTTGAAGTAGTACGGCGTGCATGTGCAGGTCAGACGGATGCCGAGTCGTGCATATGCGGCGTTTACTTCCAGCTGTTTTTTCGCGAAATCGTCCGGGATCCCAAGGTTCTGCCACTCGTCACGCGGCATGCCGATCGGGTTCAGAAATGACGGGACGACGGCTTTTCCCGAGAGGGTATTGAGCCAGGAGAGTCCCGCATCCCCGATGGTTTTGAAGGACGCTCCGGAGACCTGAACACTTTTTACTTCGATGAACTTCTCCGCCTCGTAGATCTTTCCAAGAGCGAGGAGGATCTCCATCATTTTCTGTTTGGTCTCGCCGTATTCTCCGTTCAGCAGCGCCTGATCATATTTGTCTAGTTCCATTTTTCACTTCCTTAGTATTCAATCCCATTCAGCACGGATAAATTCATCTTCTTGACCAAGAGGAATGGTCGCATCCACGCCGGCTTTTACATTCATGCCGTCTCCTATCCTGCAGGGGTCGAGGGACGATCCCCTGACACCAGAAATAATCATGACATCCGTGTCTGCCCGGACGCGTGTTGCGATAGCGAACTCCACGTCCGAGGGGTCGTAGATATCGATGTCTTCATCGACGATGACGACATGTTTGAGCGAGGTGTGGGCGGCAAACGCTGCCATGATGGCATTTTTTCCGTCTCCGTCGGTCATCTTTTTGATCTGAACGACCGCATGGAAATATCCTGCTCCTCCGGGTGTTAAGTAGACGTCTTTTACGTTCGTTACTCCCGCGACCGCCTGATAGATCCGTGGTTCGTAGGGAGCTCCCATGAGCATTTTGTGTTCAGCGCCGGCGGGAACGATCCCGTGGTAGATGAAGTCGGGTTTTGTGTGCATGCCGACGAGCTCAAGCACGGGCTGCATACGGATTGGGTCATAGGTTCCGCTGATGTCGACGAACGGTCCCTCTTCATGGAGTTCTTCGGTCAGATACCCGTAGAGAACGATCTCCGCGTCGGGGACTTTCACCCCGTTCGGGCAGGTGAAAAGATCCAGCTCTTTTCCAAGGATCTCGGCCGCGTACTGCATCTCTTTTCCCTCGGGAACGCGGGTGGATGCGGCAAAGGTCACGGCGGGGTGGGGTCCGATCACTATTGCGATCGGAAGTTTTTTTCCTTCGGAAAATGCCTGCTTCATCAGTTTGTAGGTGTGGCGGCCTTCAACGATCCTTCCGATGAGATGCGTTTCGTCCAGCACCTGCAGGCGGTGGATCGAGGCGTTGGTGACCCCGTTCCATTCTGAAAACACGATCCCCGAGGTCAGATATTTTCCGGCATCCTTTGGGAAATGCTTCATGATGGGGATCTTTGCAAGGTCGGCATTTTCGAACTGAAGCGGACCCGCATCCCGGGTTTTTCCTGCGTAGGTACAGGCGGCGAGTGTTTTGACGAGTCTCTCCTTTGGGATGCCCAGAGCGACCGAAAGTGATTCCCGGTCGAAGATGGTGTTCATCACACATCGGTGACCGTCCATATTCGTAAACTCCAGCATCTTATGTGTCCGGAAGGCAAGCTTCGGGGCTTCGTATACGGAAGATACCGGATCAGTGATCTCTTCGACAAGATCTGCCGATTTCATCTGCTGAATAAAAGTTCTCATTATTTCCACCGTGTTCCAATGGTATGTTCGATCCTGAGGTGATCGAGGATCCGTGCGGCGATCATATCTGCAAGCTCGTCGAGCGTTTTCGGCTGCGTGTAGAGCGGGGGTGATGCCGGCAGGATCAGGGCCCCGGCATCATGGGCCGCGAGCATGTTGACGAGATGGACCCGCGAGTACGGGGTCTCCCGCGGGACAAGGATAAGCGGTCTCCTTTCTTTGAGACAGACATCGGCGGCTCTCGCAATCAATGTTGTCGAGTATCCGTTTGCGATCTGGGCAAGGCTCTTCATACTGCAGGGGACGATCACCATTGCATCGAATCTGAACGATCCGCTGGCGATGCCCGCTTCCAGGTCACAGTTCTCCTCGTAGTGTACCGGGTATCCGGAGAGATCGACCTCTTCGAGTCTGGCGACGGTCCGGGCTGTATCCGAGATGATGAGAAAAACTTCGGCTTCTGCACTGGCGAGTGCTTCAAGCAACCGTTTTGCATACAGTATCCCGGAGGCCCCGGTCACTCCGACAACGATCCTCTTCATATCTATACTATAGTACCTGGGAGTTTATCTTGTTTTGTTGCCCGGCGCAGAGAAAGAACTTCCCGTGCCGCATCGCCTGCTTTGTCAAGGACGTCTGCCGGAGCATAGACCCCGAGCCTCCACTGACCCTGTCGTGTGGCATTCATCATCGATAGCAGGGGGATGATCTCTTCGAAGGCGACCAGATCATGCCTGTTTTGTACCTGGACCCTCATCCGCATCTCTTTTCGAATCGGCGGGATGTCGAGGATGATCTTTTCTTCAGGCAGTCCGGCTGTTTCGGCGATCGCCCGCCTCATCCGGTTCTTTTCTTCCGGTCTGAGTGAAGAGAGCCGGTCCATGTCCAGCTGTTCCCTCCCGGTGTAGACCGCCCGTTTGTAGAGATCTCTTTTTCTTATTCTGTGCATCATCTCGCGGGATATGGCCGAAGGCGAGTTCATAAGAAGGGTCGTTCCAGCAATATCGTCCATTCTCATGAAGGAGTCGGGGGAACTGTCGGCAAAATGACTTCTTCCGGCAAGCAGAAACATCTCTTCTGCGATCCTTCCGACATGATGATAATAGACCGAAGGTCCCATGAGTGTTCTGGCAATAAGGAGGGATTCGGCGGCCGCAATGCCGGATTCTTTGACGGCAAGCCCGTCTTTTGTCAGAACAAGGGATTGTATGAGCCTTCCGGCGTCCGGATTTCCGTACGGAACGCCGGTGTAGTGAGCATCGCGCAGAAGATAGTCCATCCGGTCAACGTCGAGGTCACCGTGTATTATGTCGGCGAGACGATGATTCCCGGCCACGATGTCTGCGATCTCTTGTGGTTTTGTCCCGTTTTCTTTCAGAATGCCGGCGATATCCGGGTCGGCGAGCAGGGTGTATATCTCGTCGTGGGAGAAGGGCCCGTACTCTCTGCGGAGTCTTTCACTTGCATGGGAGAATGGTCCGTGGCCGATGTCATGGAGGAGAGCCGCCGTGCAGACGAGGAGCATGTCCTCTTCCGAAAGGTCCAGCTGTCTGGCCAGGAGCGAGGCGAGATGCATCGCCCCGAGTGAGTGTTCGAACCGGGTGTGGTTTGCTCCGGGATAGACGAGATAGACGAAGCCGAGCTGTTTGATGTATCTGAGCCGCTGGACCGCTTCCGTATCGAGAAGCGGGACTAGAGGTGTTGGGACCTCGATATATCCGTGGACCGGGTCTTTGATCTGTTTCGGCATTTATTCCGCTATTCCCAGTTTGTTTTTCAGATCGGCAGGATCCTTTCCGCCGTCGCTGAATGTGATGACGGATGTATGTTCTTTGATGATCCTGCCGTCTTCTATCGTATAGATGACAGCATATTTTGCATCTCCGTAGTAGACCCCGATCAGCGAAGCGGCGCCGATGTAGTCACCGTCTTCAGTTTTGATGACAGGGATCTCTGTTCCGTCGGCTGCCGTAACGGTGAGGAGTTCGACGCCGAACCACTCTTCCAGGGTGGATGCCTGCCGCTCAAAGGCGTTTGCATTGCCGAATCCTGCAAAACCGAGGGCGACCCCTGTAGATATCATGCAGACTGCAAAAATGACCGCTGGTATTTTCAGATATGTCTCCATGAGTAGAGTATTCGGGGTGGAAGGTAATGAATTTTTATATGAAAATGAGAAGGAGAATGCCGATCGCGGCACAGATGACCGTACACCATTGAATCGTCCTGATGATCATCTTCCCTCCTTCGGCAAGTGTCTGTTCGGGATAGCCGATCTGATAGACACCGGGTTTTTCAAACATTACTCCGCAGCCGCCGGCGATCAGACTCATGGGAATACCGCCGTTGAATCCCGGCCGTAGTTTCCGGTCGTGTTTGAAGATATACCATGCCTGTTTGATTCTTCCTTTGAGGAGGAAGATGAGAAGGAGTACTGCTCCGGTGATCCGTGCAGGGATGAAGGCGAGGATGTCGTCCATTCTGGCAGGGAACCAGCCAAGACGGATCCGGTCGTCTTTGTAGCCGAGCATCGCATCCATGGTGTTGGCCGATCGAAACAGTACTGCTCCGATGATCCCCATGCCGAAGAGGAGTTCAAAGACCACGAACCAGAAGATCGGAGCGATGATGCTGTCGACCAGATTTTCCGCTGCGGATTCGTAGGCGCCTGATCTGATCTGTTCGAAGGAGAGGGTCTTTGTGTCCCGGCTGACGAGATACCGGACGGCTTTTCTTCCCTCTTCCTCACCCTGTTCGAGAGCAGTTTCGACTGCTTTTACATGCTCTTCGAGTGAGCGCCATCCGATGCAGAATGCAAGGACGAGGGCGGAGAACGGGAGGGAAATATACCACGGAGCGTAGAGAAGGATGAGGAGACAGGGAAGGATCGCGATCCCGACGGTGAGCAGCCAGCCGACGATCCCGATGAACCGTTCGGTCCGCGGGGAATAAAAGTTCGTGCGTCCCCAAAGACCGATGAATCTTCCGATCAACGCTACCGGATGGAAATTTGAACGCGGATCACCGATCAGACGGTCGATGACCAGTCCGAAAAAAAGTATTACTGCACCGATCGCCATGTAATGATGATCCCGGCAAGCATGATGATGTAGAGGATCACTGCCATGACGGTGGTGTTGACCGCCGCGGGTGCCTGTATCCAGAAGATGAGAACGATGAAGCCGAGGATCGGGGCGATGAGGTTGATGAGGATCACGCCAAGGCCCGCCGTGGTCAGAGGGGCTCTCCGGGGCGGCTTTTGTGTGGGTTCGGGGCAGACGGGTTCTGTTTTTTCTTCAAGTTCGGGGAGGATGACGTTGACGGTGAAGCCGGACCGCCGCATGCCGTATCCGGAGATGACCTGTATCTCGAAACTGCCGGGGTTTGCTGATGGGAGGATGTCGATTTTTATCTCGGATTCGGCTTCGACGTAGAGGTTTTCGTAGGTGAAACTGGTGTATGCCGATCCTTCGGTCCGAAGCGTCGCGTGTGTGGGGGCGCCGAAGTTTACGACCCTTACGTGGAGGGATGTGCCTGCACTGACTTCTACGGAGTCGGCCAGGACTTCGAGTGAGTTTATTCCGAGACGATTCAGCTGGACTTCAACAATTGGCATTTTTGGTTACCTCTGATCTTCGGGAAGGAGGTTTGCGATCCCTGATGAGATCGGATAGACCCGTTTACATGCAGTACAGGTTAAGAGTCCTTCCAGTATTTCTGTATCATTACCCTCCATCTCTGTAAGCATAAACTTTCCCTTGCACGCGGGGCAGCAGATGATGTCAAGTATCCGGCGTTTCATGTATTACAGCTCTGATCTGATGTCGATGATGTGTGACTGGTCAGGTCCGGTGGAGATGATCCCGACGGGTTTTCCTGTGTCGGCTTCGATTTGATCGATGAACGCAAGTACTTTGGGAGTGAGTTTTGCGTAATCGGTCGCCCCAAAGACTGTTTCGTCGATGTGGTCGACTCCGGTTATGGCGATCGTGGTGCAGCCGTTGATCATTGCGGAGTAGCGGGCCATTTTTCCGTCCCACATGCCGATACGGCGCTCTCTGCGGGTGACGGCGCCAAATTCCTGTATTCCGAGGGCGATGGATTCGTCGTGGGTGAGTTCGGTGGGGAAGGGTCCTTCGCCGACTCGTGTCGGGAATGCTTTGAAGACAACGACGACGTCGTCGATGTTGGTCGGGCCGACACCGACGTCAGCAGCCATCTGGGAAGCTGAGGTGTCTTTGCTGGTGACAAAGGGGTAGTTTCCATAGTAAAGGGAGATGCCGAACCCCTGTGTTCCTTCGATGAGAACGGATTCACCTTTTTCGATCGCGTCGTTGACGTTTTGGGCAACATCGGTTATGTAGGGTGCGAGTTCGGGAACGTCTCTTGCAAGACGGCCTTTTCTCATGACGCGGTCTGAGTTTGCGGGTCCGCATCCGGAGCCGGTGGATCCGACTGTTTTTGCAAGATGCGGATCTTTTTTGTCCATAAGGATGTGCTCTTCTTCGATGATCCCGCAACGGCTGTCGATTCTGGTTCTGCCGGCGCATTTGAGGATGTCAAGTTCGTGAGCGAAGACTCTCGGGTCAACGAGTACGCCGCTTCCGATCATGAGTTCCGCTTTGGGATAGAGGAATCCTGACGGGATCATACGGACAACGTATTTTTCGTTCAGTACGTTTATGGTGTGGCCTGCGTTGGGTCCGACTCCGCCGCGGGCAATGATGGTTGCTTGGTCTTTTTGTGCAATGTGGGCGACGATCTTCCCTTTCCCTTCGTCGCCAAAAAAGCCGCCGACTATGATCGTACTTGGCATGGTTATCGAATATTATTGGATGCAGTTGGTGATAAGGACTTGGGTTACCGGGTTATGAGCGAAGCGAGTAACCTTAGGTGAGCAAACCGCAGGTTTGCGATTGCGGGCCGCATTTGAAAAATGCGGCCTCAGCTGAACAAGTCGATAGACTTGTGAATGCGGGGTGGAAAATCCTTTCCCCCTACAATCCCCTGCTCTCGCCCCACCACTAATATAATATGGTGCACTCACGCTCACATTTATGCAAATGACGTATCCCTGCGAACGCCAATCCGTCGTTTGTCGAAACCACTCCCGGCAGTTTCTTCGCCGGAAAGCCGTGATCATCAGTGTGCGTGTCCGCTCTTTTGGCTGAGCGTATCGCCGGAAATGCCTCGGAACAAGGCTCCTGACCACAAAGTCTATTATATTACATAATCAAATATCAAAGCATATTCCGTTGATCGGAGTATGACCCTTGCAGAATGCTTATTCGACGCATGTCGAATATCACGTATCGCATGTCAAACATGCAAAGAAAAATTTACAATCCTAATTTAGGAGGAATTGAAATTGAAAACAACTAAAATGATTACCGCAGTTCTTGCAGTATTCCTTGCACTGACTTTCTTTGTCAGCGCAGGTGCTGCAATGGATACGGTATTCGTATATGAAGAGATAACTCCAGGTGCTCCATTTACTGCTACCTATGCAGTTGGTAATACCTATTATCACACTAGCGATTCATCAAAGACCGTAACTTGTGTTCTTGGCAGTACCCCTGGTACTGTCATGTTCGTTGGTGACAACATCAAAGAAGGACGATACACATTAACTGGAAGCAGTGCAGCAACTGATAACTTCATCTTAATGTATCCGACCGCACAGGTTGAGATGGTCATCTCTGGAACTACTGCATCAATCATTGGTGGCACAGTTCCATCTACGTCCCTGATTGATGTTTCCACTATAATGCCAACCACTAGTCTGTACACATCAGGTATTGATTATGGTCTTGTATTTACTACCCCAACTGGTGGTAAGACAACCATCTTTGGTCAAGCTGGTGCTCCACTCGCACCCGTTGACTGGAGTACGACTGCAACTCCCGTAGTTGGTGTCGATATTTCTGGTGAAGAAACAGGTACATGGTCCGTACAGGCTAAGTTTGTAAGAGCGCCTGTAGGTAAACTTTCATCCACAACTCCGGACAAGTATCTCGACGGTAAAACAGTATATTCATTCTCCATTGCAGAGACAAAACAGGCAATCACTGTTTCCAAAGACACTATCGTTAAAGGAAACAACTTCCTTGTGACCCTTTCCGGTGTTCCTGGAGATGTTGCCGTTCTGACAGCAGATGTTGCCGGCCTCTTCTCAATTGCGGGACAGCCGGGTGTTGCACCTGCAGCAAGGACTGATTTAACCGCTGTTGGTGGTGTTACTGTAACTATTCCGGATTCCGGTAAGATTGCAGTCGAGATCCAGAGCACTGTCGAAGAGACCTATCTCATTTCCGCTGCATTCACAGGAAGTGCAACCAGCACAAAGGAAAAGAAAGTAACTGTTGAAGGTGGAGATATTACCATCAAAGCAGAAGCTGACTCTTATTACCTTGGTCAGGAAGTGAAGCTCTCTGGAACTAACACTGAATCCAAGACTACTTATATCTTCATCAAAGGTTCAAACGTTCCTGAAACACAGCTCACAACAGCAACCGTGAAAGAAGGTAACGTCTGGTCAAAGGATCTTACGATTTCCGGTGCGAACTATGATGCAGGAACCTATACAATCTACGCTGCAGCTGCGGTAACCGCAACTGGAGCAATGGACAAGGATTCTGCATATGAATCTATCTCTGTAACTCTGAAGCAGCCGTTCCTTACTGCAACCGCAGAATCTTCAACAGTTGCACAGGGTGACAAGATCGTAATTACCGGAACTGCAGAAGCAGCAGACAAAGGTCTTAAGTACTATATCTTTGGTACGAATTACTACTCGTCCGGCAACATCAAAGTCGATGATGATGCACACTACGAAGTAAAGATCCAAACATCAGGTCTTGATGCTGGTCAGTACTTCGTTGTAGTTCAGCACCCCATGTATGATGGAAACTTCAATGTAGCTCCAGTTAACACCATTGTTGTTACACAAGTGACTCCTGGTGTTTTTAACTGGGTTGCAAACAGCAATGCGGCAACCATTGTTATGAACAACAAAGAAGCCGTCAATGCACAGGGCGAATACACGCTGACTGCTGCACAGCAGACAGGTGCCGCAGTATTACCTGTTGTATGGACTGCAAGCAGAGCATATGCAACTCCGTTAGTACTTGCTGATGTTGGTGCATCTGCAGTTATTACTGATGCAGGACAGAACAAAGTACTCTTCAACACTGCTAACCGCCAGAGCGCAAATGCTGCTGAAGCATTATGCCAGGCACTTGACAATCAGGATATCGATGATATCTACGTAAAACTTCAGTTTATTGTTGCCAAGCCATACGTCACTATGGCCCCAGTATCTGATGTTACTAAAGGCTCTGCCCTTAAGGTATCAGGTACCACCAATGTCAAAGCAGGCGAAACTGTAACTGTTGATGTCCTTTCCACTGCATTTACTGCAATTGAAAAGACCTCAGTTAACTCTGCATCGTTCATCACCCTGACCACCAAGGTCGTTAAGGGTGCTGACGGCGTCAACACCTGGGAAGTCACCTTCGACACCACCGGATTAAATGTTGACTCATACACTCTTCAGGCAATAGTAGCTGACCAATCTGCTACTACGACCTTCAAGGTCCTCGAAGCAGCCCCAACCGCAACTGCAACCGCAACTGCAACCGCAACTGCAACCGCAACTGCAACCGCAACTGCAACTCCGACCACGACCCCAGGCTTCGGTGCATTCCTTGCACTCGCCGGCCTTGGCGCTGTCGCAGTTCTCGTCCTCCGCCGCGACTAAATTCTTCTGAAGAATTTTAACGGCTAAGACAGATTTGTGTCCCACCCGGGGCACAAATCCCCAAATTTTCCAAAAAGGCTTTTTTGCAGATTTTGTATTCTGGATATGCGGGTATATTTTCCTTGATGTGGCTGCTTCTCACTCTAGGCATTACTCAGCAAGATCAGATTCATCTGATTTACACGGACGATATTCTCATGTTCCACACCTTATCGCCTCTTTCCCCTATTGAATCAGCATCAACACTGGGGAACTCCTATTTGAATAGGGCTTATGCGGTGTTATCCTCAATTCAATTCAGGAAGGGTATTACTGGGTGTGGAAACATGAAGAAAAACAAACCGCGAATCGGCACGAACCGCAAATCAGAGATTTGCTCTCCGCTTCGGGTCTTCGACCCTCGCTTGAATCCGCCCATCGGGCGAGGCGAATCGGATTTGCTGGTCGTCACTTGAACACGGCGGGTCTTATCGTCCCGCCGGTTCATCCCTCATCGGGAGCGTTCGGGCAAATCCTGTCGGCGCCCCTGCGCCTCCCGTGAGGGAGAGATTCATTGAGCAGTTCTTAATCTGAATAATATCCATTTTACTGACAATTACAACATATAATCATGACATAAGATCAAGAGGCAAATCAATAATGGGAGCCGCTGGGGCGGCGACAGGATTTGCCCGAACGCTCCCGATGAAGGGATGAGCAAGACAGCGAAGCTGGATTGCGAAAGTGAGGAACAGCAAATCCGATTCTGGGAGCAAGCCATCGGCTTGCGGGATTCGCGCCGATTCGCGGTTGGTTTTTTCTCTTGTGTCTAGATTAATGCCGTACACGAAATCGAAGTACATCTCATAAGGACTTCAGTTTTTTTCGGTTGAGAGCACACCGCGTAACTCCTATTAGAATTCAACGCACCCTTTTTTTCTTCACAAACCTCCTGTCTCCTCTCCAAAAGAATCGTCACATCGATACAAAAAACCAAACATACCATCACCGCCCCCACTCGCAAGTCTGTTGACTTGCTCGACTGAGGGCACCCCTTCGGGGTCCCCCGTACTCGCAAATCAAAGATTTGCTCGGTTAAGGTCGGCCGCTTTCAGCGTCCAACCCGCACTCGCAAATCAAAGATTTGCTCAGCTAAGATCGCCGGCTACGCCGTCGATCCGCACTCGCAAGTCATCGTCGTTCGCTCTCGCTCCCTCCGTAACTTGCTCGACTGAGGACGCCACTTCGTGGCGTCCCGTCACAAAATCCTTATCCTTTCCCGACCAAAAGAGAATCATTATGAACCTCATCCTTGATATCATCGACATATCAACTCCCGTTATTCTTCTCAATGACATCGACGCCAGACATATCGGTGTTCTGGAAGGAGACCGGGTCACCATCACCCGCATAAAATCCAAACACACCATTGCCGCCCCTGTCTCCATCACAAAAACCCTCACCAGCCAGGGAACTGCCACCGTATCTCTCGGAACCAACAACGCACTCGACGGAGAAAAAGGGGATGAAATTGAGATCCGTGCGGCCTCCCGTCCCTCCTCCATCGCCTTCATCCGCAAAAAAATGGACGGAGGCAAATTCACCCGCGAAGAAACGGCCGCCATCATCTCCGACATGTCATCCAACGTACTCTCTCCATCTGAGATCACCGCCTACATCACCGCCGCCTACATCAACGGCCTTGACATGGACGAAGTCGAATTCCTCACCCGTGAGATGGTCGCCTCAGGCGAACAGATCACCTTCTCGAAAAAACCCGTCGTCGACAAACACTCCATCGGCGGCGTTCCCGGAAACAAAATCACCCTCCTTGTTGTCCCCATCATCGCCTCAGCCGGTCTCCTCATCCCGAAAACCAGCTCACGTGCCATCACTGGAGCCGGCGGGACCGCCGACCTCATGGAAGCACTCGCTCCAGTCGCTTTTTCGGCATCTGAAATCAAAACAATGACCGAAAAAGCCGGCGGCGTCATCGTCTGGGGCGGATCAACCAACATCGCTCCTGCCGACGACATGATCGTCACCTACGAATATCCGCTCAAAATCGACGCAAGGGGTCAGATGCTTGCAAGCATCATGGCAAAAAAACTTGCCGTCGGATCCGACACCTGCGTAATCGACATCCCGATCGGTCCCGGCACAAAAATCCCTGACGAAGCAGAAGGCCGCATACTTGCAAACGAACTCATCACCCTCGGAAACCGTCTCGGGATCAGAGTGGAATGCGCCGTCACCTTCGGCGGCTCTCCCATCGGCAGAAACATCGGCGTCAACCTCGAAGTCTCCGAAGCTCTCAGCATCCTCGAAGGAAAACGGGGCGCCAACTCCCTTGTCCAGAAAAGTGTCGCCATCGCCGGCATCGCGCTCGAAATGACCGGCAAATCCGGCTCAGGAACCGGCTCGGACGCTGCCTACGACCAGATCAAAAAAGGAAAAGCCCTCAAAAAAATGCTCGACATCATCGACATCCAGGGCGGCGACCCCAAAGTCAAATCGACCGACTTCCCCGTCGGTGAACACACCTTTGTTGTACCTGCAGCTTCAGACGGCTACGTGGTCTCCATCAAAAATCATGCACTCATCAGCATTGCCCGGGCAGCCGGATCCCCGGTAGATCACGGCGCCGGTCTCCATCTCCACAAAAAACCCGGGGAATATGTCAAACGCGGCGAACCTCTCCTCACCATCTACGCCGAACGCGGCTGGCGTCTTACCCGGGCCGTCGAAGAAGCAAGAACCACCTACCCCGTCCTTGTCGAAGGCATGCTTCTCGAACGCATCTCGAGCAACCGATGAACTAATAGGAGTTGACCGCAAAAGATGAATATAATGATAAAGCGTATCCTTGCAGTACTTCTCCTCCTTCTTTTTTTATGCGGTCCCGTCTCCGCCGTCTCCACTACCTTAACGGTAAATGTGTTTGACAACAATGCAAACTACGACCCGGTCAGCGGAGCACACGTCGTCATTACAAAAGGAACGGTCACCAACACCCTCTACACAAATGTCAACGGAGCCGCCCACTTCTCCGAAGTTGAATACGGCGGGGTCTACACCCTCTCAGTTTTCAAATCAGGCTACATCTCCCAGACGAAAACCATCACCATCAGTACAATGCCGAGAAGCGAGTCCGTCTATCTCGTCTCGGAAACACCCGTCTCCATCAAGATCACCGATGAAAACGGCGCAGCGGTCGCCGGAGCGGTAATAAACATAGACGGAAAAGCGTCAGGCACAACCAACAGCGCCGGACTTCTGCACGTCGGCATCGAAAAAGGGTCGTATCACCTGATCGAAGTCACTGCCGGATCGTATGATCCCTACAGTTCATCACAGTACATCGGCACAGACCAGACCTCTCTGACGATACCTCTCACCACCTCCCGGTTAACGCCGCTGATCCTTATCTACAATGAAGCGAAGCTTCCCGTCTCCGGAGCCGCCGTCTATCTCAATAAAAAGATCGCCGCTTACTCGGACTCCTACGGGCGTGCTCAGCTTCCAACCTGCACCTCAGGAAACTATACGCTGACCATTGAAAAAGAGGGATACGTATCAAACGAACAGGCGCTTTATCTCACCTCTGCCGATCCCGATATCATCATCGAACTTGCCTACGCCGTTGTTCCTCTCACGATTCTGGTGACTGCTCATGAAAAACCGGTTTCCGGGGCGATCGTCTACTTCGACAAAACTGCAGCCGGCCTCACCTCCCTCAACGGAACCTACACATCCAACATCAAACCCGGAACAACGCTTGTGCTTTCCGCGTCTGCCGAAGGATACACCGGAACCGATCTCACCTACCTTGTCCGTGCCGATACGGACAACAAAGTCACCCTCACCTTATCGGAGAATCTGCCGACCACGTTCATCGGCATTGCTGCTCTTGGCATCATCATTGTGATCCTTCTCCTGATCCTCGTTACCGCCGGAAAAAGACACCGGACAAAAAAATCCGGAAAATCCCGTTCGCCTGCATCAGGCAGAAAGGATTCACTGTGATATTTTCTATAAACATTATATCTTTGCAAGGGGAATAATACAAACATACAGATGCGGGCGTTACTAATAGGAGTCGGAGGTGCGGGATGCCGGATCGTTGAGACGTTGGCACGTCAGGATGCCAAAAGCGGCGTGAAAAGCGTCCGCTCATATGCCTTTGACTCGGATCGCGATCTCATCAACCGGCTCACCGGGATCCCGGCAGCCAACCGGACCGTATTAACGCCCATCGACCCGGTGAAAGAAGTGTACGATCGCGGTTCTGATTTTGACACCGGGCATCTCGCCAGCTGTTTTCAGGATGCGGGAGTCGACGAAGTCGACGCGATTTTTGTATGTGCCGGACTTGGCGGCAGAATGGCCGAGCTTGTGCCGGATTTTGTCAACCAGCTCAGCGCCGCATTTCCCGATCCGGTTTTTACGATTCTGACCCTTCCTGGAAGAAACGAAGGGATCAAAGTCTCCGCCCATGCCTCCGAGACGCTCGCCGCCATCCGGAAAGTTACGAGCGCTTCTCTGCTCTTCGACAACGAAACCTGGTATACCAAGATCACCCAGGACATCTCCCTCGCTGCGGAAAAGGATCCGGCAGCTTCGAAACCAACGATCGAACAGCTCTACGCCCGGCTGAATGAGGATCTTGCTGCCAGAGTTGGCCTGCTTCTTCGTGCAGGCGAGTTCGGCCTCAGAGGTGTTGAGTCTGCCGAAGTCGTTTTGGATGCCGGAGAGATCCTGAATACTCTCACCGGCATGGATCTGGTATCTATCGGCTATGCTGTGGAAAAACTGCCGACCGCCTGGTCAAGTTTCATGAAACGACTGAGAGTCGAGGAGTATCTCCTCAATGAAGGCCATCTTCGGACCTCCCGTATCGTGGAACTTGCAAAAAAAGCGGTGTATGAGGAGGTCTCGGTCCCCTGCGATCTCACCTCGGCAGAAAAAGCTCTGATCCTCATCTCCGGCCCCTCAAAGGAACTCTCTATGAAAGGATTCCAGACCGTGCGAAAATGGATCGACCGCAGCATTCGCGGGCTTGAGATGCGTGCCGGCGACTATCCGGTCAAATCCACGAAATTTGTTGGTGTCATCATCGTTCTTGCCGGCATACAAAATGTTCCCCGGGTCGCCGAACTTGATGAGATACGGATGGTCTATCAAGCAGAGCAGAACAAAGTCTATGGTTGTGAAGAGATCGAAACATCCGATATCCCTCTTCTGGCAATGGCAAAGGACGAGGTCATCTTCGAAGATGACCTGGTCGATCTTGGACAACTGCCGCAGGGATCGGACGGATATGGGGAACATGGTGATTTTATGGAATATGCAGACGAGGATATTTTTGAAGAACGCATCGCAGTAGAATCTACACCCGACCAGGAGGACGATCTTTTTGAGATCGAGCCGGTGATCATCCGGGCAAAAACTCCGGCAGCGTCCCCTCCCAAAAAACAATCTCCAAAGAAAAAGGATCCGCAGATCGCTGTCGGCGCTGCGAAAAAAACACAAAAGATCGATACCAGCATCCCTCTTCCGAAACGTGACAAGAAGGAGGACGGCGTTCTTTCAGGCAAGGCAAATGTCGGCGGTAATGACAAACCCCGGGAGACGTATGACGGCGGAAAAATTTCTGCGGCCGGACCGGCGAAAAGATCTGAAAGATCGTCATCCGGAGTTCTGGAAGGTTCGGTAATGAAAATGGCTTCTCAGCAGCGCCCGAAGGAGACTGACGGGCAGATCCGGATGGCTGATACCCGGCGCCCGAAGGAAGCGGACGAACAGATCCGGATGTCATCATACACACGCCCTAATGACACCGTCGGATCGGTAAAGGCCGGAAGTTCCAAACGGGCAAAGGATGACTCTGCAGATATTAAAATGTCAAAGACCAGGGTCGCAAAAGATGTCGACCAGCCGATCCGCGTGACCTCGATCCCTCTTCCAAAAAACATCGACGGAAAAGTGGAAGCAAAGAAAAAAAAGCAGATCTGATCTTTTCACTCTTCCAGAACAAATCCTTCTGCTTTTTTCTGTTCAGCGGGTTTAGGTTCCATGTGGATGTGGATCGGACATCCCTCTTCAGCATGTCCGCCGTTTTTGATCACCCATGTAAGAAGCGGGATCAGAAGTTCGCGCAGCTCCCATCCCGTGACGGTCAGATAATATCTGACGGCAGGGGGGCTGGTGTCCAATATTCTGCGGTCGATCAGGTTTCTTTCTTCCAAATCTCTCAGGGTCACCGAAAGGGTTTTTGAACTGACGTTGCCCAGTTCGCGCTTCAGCTCATTAAATCCTGCACACCCTGAGTTTCCTATCACTGCGATGATCATGAGTGCCCATTTTTTACTGATCGTGTCAAGTATTCCATGCATCGGGCAAAAACATACGGTCGTGTGATCAGATTTTTCCAGCTTCTCCATGTGTTCATGATACGATCCGCCCTGTAATAAAAGTAACACTAAGTTTCCAAAAGAAACCCCGGTGTCCAGATGCTTTCACGCGGTCTGTGGTATGAGATGATGGATGAGATTATTTATCCAATAGTATATACTATGATAGAGCAGTATGTTTGAGCAGAGAATATTTGAGACCGATTTTCGGACTGCTTTGTCCGAAGAACTTGATCGCCGGGGTCTAAGCATTCGCCAGCTTTCGGAAATGACCGGGATACCTGCGGTCACCTTGTATAAAATTGCCTCAGGCGAGCGCGATCCACGGCTTTCTACCGTGAAAAAAATCGTTGCAGCCTTCTCTCCCCGTCACGGCAAATTCATCGCATTGATCGCGGCAAAGTTCCTCCTCGACGAGAACGAAGGGGTAAAGATCATAGCAAACGGGACAGAGTACAGGATCAAAGGGTATGCAGCCAACTCTCTTGAAGACTGTCTTATTGTGGCCGTACGAGCACGAAACGACGGGGCAGCCGGCATCATCTGTGCTCCGATCCTTGCCTCTCTTATCGAAAAAATGGTTGATGTTCCCGTAGCGATCCTGAAACCTGATATGCACGCCGTCCTCGGCGCAGCTGAATCCATTGGAAAACGACTCTAAAACAAGAACGCTGAGGGGGAGATTTGAACTCCCGAGAGACTTTCGCCTCACGGGCTTTCCAGGCCCGCGCCCTACCGCTAGACTACCTCAGCATAAAAACTAGCATAAAAGATGTGTTCTCTGCCTTTATTAACTTACTGAGTCGGGCCTGGCGAACACGCGTGTCGATTTCGCGATCAGGCCGGGGCTTCCGCAGACGATCTTGTCCGAATCGAACAGTGAATCAGCAAGCGCGATGAGCATCCCGCTTTGCGTGACCAGAGCAACACTCTGGCCGCGTGAGAATTTTTCCACCGATAAAGCTCCGACGCCGGCGAGCATCGCTCCATTTGCCACTGCTTTTGCTGCGTTGTCTCTTATGACGATCTTCGGGATATCTCCGATCGCCCGTTCCGGCGCAAGGATCATCGCTGCAAGTTTTTCTTTCTCATCCATCTCCACGGCATCTCTTAGTTCATGAAGGGTGTGCGCCTCGTCTGATGAGAACCCGCCGGATTTCGTTCTGCGCAGTTCTACCATCTGGCCTCCGCATCCGAGCACATTGCCGATGTGAACACAGACCGATCTGATATAGGTTCCCGCTTCGCACCGGATCTTTAACAGAACCAGTCTGTCCTGCATGTCGAGTAGTTCGATTCTGTAGATGACCCGTATCCGAAGAGCACGCTTCACTGCCGAGCGTCTGGGTGGTCGCTGATACACTCTGCCGGTGAACTGCTTTACGACCTCTTCAACGCGCTCACGGGGCATATCCGCATGCAGGCGCATACACGCCACATACTCTTTTTCATGCTGAAGCAGAAGGGGGGCGAGCCGAACTGCTTTTCCAAGCATGACAACAAGGACCCCCGAGACCATCGGGTCCAGTGTTCCCGAATGGCCGACATCCGACTTCAGCATTTTGCCGACCCAGGCCGCAACCTGGTGGCTGGTGGGTCCGCGAGGTTTATCGACCAGAATGACCCCCGTGTATCCCATCAGTGGCTCTCCGTCACCAGATAGGCATTCAAAGCTTTCAGTGTCCCTTCGATCGACCCGTCTCCTATTACGGAAGGGGCATCCCCCCCGTACATCATCTCGTGTGCTGTTTCTTCACCGATTGCCATCTGAATGATATTTTCCATTTTTGGAAGTATGGCCAGTCTGAATGCCACAGGACTCGTGAATAAAATCGCCCCGACTCCTGTCAGGTCCATGACTTCATCCGTCTTCTCAACATCATAGCATTTGTATTCTGCAGGTATCCCTCCTGCCCGCTGTATGTCTGCGGTAAGTTTCGGATAGGTGTTTCCTGCTCGCGGGATCCCGATCTTTTTTCCGCGGATCCAACGATCAAGGTACATCACGAGGTCTTTTGTGTAGAAAAACGGCAGCATCTCTGCAGCGAGACCGATATTATGCAGAATTCTTGCGGTTTGCGGTCCGTTCCCTATTATTCTGACCCTGGATGCGATTTTCGGGTCGATACAGGGCCCAAGTTTTTCTGCGACATATGCATTCGGGAAAAAGACGGCGTCGAACTCCTCCTCATTTGCAGCTTTGAGGAACTTGCCGATGACCTCCAGATCTTTGACCGGTTTTATGGGTGATACAACCTTTGCTTTATGGTTGTATCTTTCACAAAGGGCAGCGTCCTCTAAAGCCCCCGTATGACGGGTTATGGCGATTAACATATATGAGATTATTGGACTGTTAGGTTTAATAGGCGTTGTGTATAAATCACTAGTATGCTGGGTGTTGTTGCCGGATTTTTCACAGGTGTCACCCTGGGCATTATCGCAGGTTTTGTGCCCGGCATCCATTCAAACACCCTCGCCGGGCTTCTCGCGGCATGCTCAGTGCCTCTTATCGTTGTATTCGGCATCGATGGCATCTCTGTGATGATCGTGTCGATGATGGTGGTTTATACGTTTGCTGACATTCTTCCGTCCACTTTTTTGGGCGTTCCCGATCCGGACACCGTACTTTCCGTGCTTCCTGCTCACAATCTCTGTCTTATGGGAAACGGCGAAGAGGCGGTCAGAGTTTCAGCTCTTGGCAGTCTGTGGGGTTTTGTCTTCTGTCTTCCGTTATTTGCTCTCTTTATGATCTTCCTTCCCTCGGTTCAGGAGTATGTCGACTGGGGCGTTGGTCTTGTCATCCTGCTTGCAGCCGGACTTCTGATCGTATTCAGCAAAGCTCCTTCCTGGTCCTTTGCCGTTTTTCTTGTGTCCGGTCTTCTTGGCATATATGCAATGCGTTTTTCCTACTTTTCCTTCGGCGTCTTTGGCATAGGTGAGATCCTGCTCCCGCTATTGACCGGTCTTTTCGGGATCCCTGTTCTTCTTACGTCGATGAGGGCTCTGTCAAAACCTGCCGAGCAGACATTTTCCGGACTTATGATCTCACAGGGATCGATCATTGGAAACGGTATCAAAGGCGCTTTCGCCGGAGCGATCGTCGGCTGGCTTCCCGGATTTTCAAGCGGTACCGCGAACGCTCTGCTCGCGGTCAGAAGAAGTTCGGAAAAGATGGATCCGCGCGAGTATCTTGTATCAACATCTGCAGCGAATACGGCAAATGCCGTTTTGGGTCTTGCCGCTTTGTATGCTTTGGGGAGGATGCGTTCGGGGGCTATGGTCACGCTTGCCTCTTTCGATCTTCCGTCGGTATATCTGCTGGTCCTGGCAGCCGGCGCCGCTGCTTTGGCCGGCTATCTCGTCACGGTCTCCTCCTCGAAACTCAGCCGTGTGATCATGCATCTGGATCAGAAGATCATTGCCCGTGGCGTCTTGCTCTTTCTTGTGGGGATGACAGTGATCTTTTGCGGTCCCTTCGGCGTTTTGATCCTGATATTATCCACGCTAGTGGGTCTAGTCCCAGGTATGGCCGACATACCGAGGATATTTTGTATGGGGGCGATCATGCTGCCGGTGATGCTGTTTACGCTCGGGATCCTAAATTTTTGATTTGACCACGCCAAAACTGTCCTGATAATTGCCGTTGTACGCACTTTCCACTTCCCCCTCTACGGTATGGATAAGCATCTGAACGACCCGCATACCTTTGGTGACAGGGATATCCTCTGGTCCGCAGTTAGCCATACAGAGCGTCAGATTCCCTCGAAATCCCGGGTCGATATAGCCGGCGCCAAGCACAACACCTTTTCTTCCAAAAGAGGATCTTCCCCAGAGGGTCGCACAGAGATCTTTTGGGAGACTGACAAACTCCATCGTCGGAACAAGGGTAAGCTGACCTTTTTTCATGATGATATCCTCGGCACTTCTGAGATCATAGGATGAAGGCTGAAGAGATTCTTCAGCAAACGGATCTATGCCCAGTGTCCCGTCTTTGATGCGTGTCCTGATTATCGATGAAGAAAGAACCATATATGATAATACGCACCGGACGCAAATATAATATGAGACTCTGGACTTGTAGGGTAGTGGATATCCTTTCGGGCTTCGAACCCGAAGAACCGGGTTCGATCCCCGGCAGGTCCGTTCCGTTCATAGAGAGCGCATACAAAAAGCCCTGTTTTTCGCATTTTTTTCTGATCGTAGAGAAATGGCCGGAATTCTGCCGCAAATCCCTCTTTTAAATCAGAATATATTTAAGCAGAGGAGAGCAATTTTAACGTGAGGTGTAAAGAACTATGACTTATGGAATTGAGTTTGTTCCAGGAAACGTAAATGTCAAGCAGGTAGTTAACTTCTGCCAGCTCGCAGAGAGCAAAGACATTGACTTTGCATGGATTACCAACCACTACAACAACCGCCACTGTTACCCGGTCTTAACCGCAGTAGCACAGGCAACGACCTCTCTTAAGATGGGTCCGGGTATCATGAATGCATTCACTGACACTCCGGCAGCAATGGCATCCTTTGCCTGCACTCTTAACGAGATCTCCGATGGACGTGCAACCCTCGGTATCGGCCCAGGTGACCTGTCCACCCTTCCGAAACTGGCAATCCAGCCGGAAAAGCCGGTCGCAAGACTCGGTGAAGCAATCGACCAGATCCGCGCACTCTGCAGCGGTGCAGAAGTTAAGAAAGACGGCAAACAGTTCTTCGACTACGATGGTGCCAAACTTACCGGTGTTACACTCCCAGGCAAGAAAGGTATCCCAATCTATGTCGGCGCACAGGGACCCAAAGTTCTTGAGCTCGCAGGACTGAAAGGCGACGGTGCACTTATCAACGCATCCAACCCCAAAGACTTCGCAGTCGCAATCCCAATCATCAAAGCCGCATGCGACTCTGTCGGCAAGAAGGGATTCGATGTTGGAGCATACACTGCACTCTCCATCGACAAAGATGAGAAGAAAGCAAAGAAGGCAGCAAAGATCGTCGCAGCATTCATTGCAGCAGGATCTCCCGAAGCACTTCTTCTCCGCCACGGTCTCGACCTTGCAAACGTAGCAAAGATTAAGGACGCACTGTCCCGCTTTGACTTCGGTGCAGTCGGCGGACTTGTAACTGACAAAGAAATTGAAGCATTCACCATCTGCGGTACCCCAGACACTATCCGCCAGAAGTGCGATGACCTTACCGCCGCAGGCGTTACGCAGATCATCTTCGGTTCCCCGCTCGGACCCGACATGACGACCTCGATCCGCCTCCTCGGCAAGATTATGTAAACTCGGCACTGCCGATTTTACCCTTTTTCTTTTACAATTTTCCCGGAGATCATTTTACAGATTTTTCCCGTGAGTGTCCGCTCAGCTTTCGGATTTTTTACGAAAAGACTCTTGATGTATGCGTTAATTTTCGCTATTCCTCAGATTTCATTTAAAAATGCTCAACTGCATTCCAGTCAGCAAGGTCTCAAGTATCTTTCATTCATCCAAAACCCTGATATAACGTCAGTGGTATATTGAATAAGGTATTCTACTGATAGGTCATCTGCCTTTCAAAGGATAATAACCATACAATCCGTGAGTGTTCATGACAGAAAATCGTTCAAAACTTAACAAGGAACTTGCACAGATGCTGAAAGGAGGCGTGATCATGGATGTCACCTCGCCGGAGCAGGCTAAGATCGCAGAGGATGCAGGAGCCTGTGCTGTTATGGCTCTGGAGCGTATCCCTGCTGATATTCGTGCCGCCGGGGGAGTTTCCCGTATGAGCGACCCGAAGATGATCAAAGGTATCCAGAAGGCGGTATCGATCCCCGTTATGGCAAAGGTCCGGATAGGACATTTTGTCGAAGCGCAGATCCTGGAAGCTATCGAGATCGACTACATCGATGAAAGTGAAGTCCTCTCCCCCGCAGATGATCTCCATCACATCGACAAAACCCGGTTCAATGTTCCTTTTGTTTGCGGCGCCCGTGATCTTGGCGAGGCTCTCCGCCGTGTCGCCGAAGGTGCAACGATGATCAGGACCAAAGGCGAGGCAGGTACCGGCGACATCGTCCAGGCCGTTCGTCATATGCGCACATTGAACAGTGAGATCCGCCGTGTCGTCAGCCTTCGTGAGGATGAACTCTACGTTGCGGCAAAAGATATGCAGGTCCCTGTCCATCTTCTGCAGTATGTTCATGAAAACGGCAAACTTCCGGTAGTCAACTTTGCCGCCGGCGGTGTTGCCACGCCTGCAGACGCTGCACTCATGATGCAGCTTGGCGCCGAGGGTGTATTTGTCGGCTCAGGTATCTTCAAATCAGGCAATCCGGCTAAGCGTGCAGCAGCTGTAGTAAAGGCTGTCACGAATTACAATAATCCGGCAATACTTGCCGAACTCTCCGAAGATCTTGGTGAGGCGATGGTCGGCATCAACGCTGATGAGATCTCCATCCTGATGGCGGAACGGGGAAAATAACGTTATGAGGATCGGTGTTCTGGCACTTCAGGGTGCATTCATCGAACACATCAGGATGCTGGAAAGTCTGGGTGCCGAGACGTTTGAGATTCGCAATATCTCCGATCTCAAAGAAAGACCGGATGGTCTGATCCTTCCAGGGGGGGAGAGCACGGTCATGTCAAAACTCCTCCAGGACCTTGGGCTTTATGAGAAGCTTCGTTCACTCATATTGTCCGGCACTCCGGTAATGGGCACCTGCGCAGGTCTGATCCTGCTTGCAAAATATGTTGAGGGCGGCCGTCCCTCTCTTGCAACGATGGACATTACAGCTGTACGGAATGCTTACGGCCGGCAGCTTGGCAGTTTTGAAACATATGCGCCGTTTGCCGAAACCGGAGATATTCAGATGACCTTCATACGTGCGCCGGTGATAACCGCCCCTGGCAAAAATGTGGTCGTGCTTGCCCAAGTTGATGGAAACATCGTCGCCGCTCGCGAAGAAAATCAGCTTGTCCTGTCATTCCATCCGGAGCTCGGAAAAGATCCCGCCGTCCATCGGTATTTCATCAACATGATCTCAGGCAATGCCTGATCTTTTTTTTTTAATTTCTTCCTGCTGTTGAATAAGGGATTATATTATTTACATATGGGGGCGGGTTTTTTTTATTCCCGCTCCCTGATCCAAAAAGAAAAATGGTAAAATTGGGATGTCCGATTTACTCGGGCTTGCTGATAAGGGCGACCTTGGAGACGATCTCACCGGTCTTCTTGTGCGGCTTGCGGATAACGCCGTCGCATCCCTTCTCGAGTTCACGTGCCTGATCGCAAAGATCTGCTGCTGCACGCATCATTTCGTGTGCGGAGGTGACGATTGGTACGTAGTCTGTCCACTCTTTGGTCATGAAACAGCCTTTGACGTTTACACCTGCAACTGCTGATGCGATCTCGTATGCTGCACGTGCTTTTGCCAGTGCATAGGGGTTTGTGAACTCGCCTTTGGTGGAGTTGTCAGAGTTCAGAACAAGTTTCGGGAGTTCGATCTCTGCACCCTTCTTGCCTGCTTTCACCTGGTCGATTACTTTGTCAAGCTCCATCTGGAGTTTGCGGAATGCACCGGTGAGGGCAAGGACCTTAACGAGGTTGCCGTTGTAGTCTGCCATCTCGACTGGGTCGAGGAATTCGCGGCGGGCGCCGATCATTGCGTCTGCTTTGACGATGATGTAGCCAAAGCCGGATGCCTTGAGTGCTTCCCAGCCTTCTTTCTTGGTCGTGACATCGTCAGTGATGACGATGGTCGGGATACCTGCTGCTTTCAGGTCCTCGCGTGCGCCGACTGGTCCTTCGAGAACTCCGTTCGGGGAAACAACGATTGCGAAGTCAGGCTGCCATGCTTTCAGGTTTGAAACGACACGGTCAACATCTTCCTTCTGCAGTTTGGTTCCGGAAGTCGCCATGAATGTCATCATGTCTTCACGGTCTGCACGCTCATCTAAAAGCAACTCTGCCATAACACCTGATGCGATGTTACCGAGTTTTGCAACTCCTACCTTAACTACCATATTTGATACACCTCTCATTTTGAAATGAGAACATCAGTTTATCGACGAGAATCAATATAAGGTTTGTGAATGGCATTGCCCTCAAACCAAATAATCGTGATTTCGGCCTGTTCACATCTATCAGAATCAAATGCTTAGGTATTTTTACTATGGCTCCTCTACAGTATGTGGGAATAATCGGGTTCTCACGTAATTTTTGTGAAATCCGGGCTGTAATCTTCTCTCTTTGTCTGCGCGTACTGTTATTGGACATCCGTTTCTTAGGAATGTTTAATCAAATCATTTATAGTTAATCAGGTTGAATTAATACTGATGAAAGATACACTTCTTACTGACCGCCAGAAGGAAGTCATACGATACCGGAAACAGGGTATGACGCAGCAGCAGATCGCCGACCGACTTGGCACATCCAAGGCCAACATATGCACGATCGAAAAATCCGCGAATGAAAATATCCGCCGGGCAAAAGAAACTCTTGAGTTTTTGTACACGCTTGATGCGACTGAATTATGTGTTCTTCCCGAAGGTACTGATCTGATGGAAGCTCCCAAGATAATCTATGTGTCGGCTGCCCCTCTCAATATCAAGATCAGGTATGATACACTTGCTCTGATCAACCGTATCTCTTCATATATGCCGGAGAAGATCAAGGGCCGGCACGTCAAAGAGGACATCATCGTTTATCTGAATAATGAAGGCGATCTCTACTTCGGCTAATAATCCTCCTCTCTTCGGTTGTAATGCGCCGTGTCTCTCCCTCTCTCTCATGGCTGTCGGTCGAAACGGTGTGACGTGTATCTTCTAGTTGCTCCGTACCATTTCTTTTTTTTTGATTTCTCTTAGCCATACAACAATTTATATTCTCTCTCCTCCAATAACATAGGAGCCTTCAATAGGCTGATATCAGCACAATCTGCTGAATGAGGATATCCAGTTGGTATGAAACAATCGTGGTTTCACGTTTGTTTTGTAATTGTGTAACTCTGAACGGGTAATTCCGTGGCAGACGTTAAGACCTACAATAGGTCTGATCAGATGCGCCGGGCGAACGTCTCTAAGATGTGCCCTTTCCTGGACGTCAGGAAGCGTATCGGAAGTCAGGTTCTCTTTCGTGAGACTTGGAAATCGCAGTATCATTACTGCAACTCGGGTAAATGAACAGATAAGACGTTATCGTGTTCATAATCGGATATCCCGCAAGGAATCTCAATTGCATGCAAAGCAGAGCTTTGCAGGCCTTCACACGTTGGAATACACGTGGGTTGAACTCCCGTCTTTCCGTCCAATGTGTCACACACTCTCTGCCTCTCGGGCGCAGACCGGGTGTGTCAAACACAGAGACTGACAAATTGCGTCCCGCGGGTCGATTCCTGAATTCTTGGGAAGCCGGCGGTGAAAGAACGGCTGTCATATTGATGACAACCACAGCAGACGTCTTCTTTGCATAATGCAAGAGAAGGCACTAAAGGATTGATTAATAAATGAGAACAGTGAGACCCCGCGCAGGGTCCCTTGCATACTATCCCCGTAAACGGGCCAAGGGTATTGTACCAAAGTACCAGTCCTGGCCTGAATACAACGGACAGCCCATGCTCCAGGGATTTGCAGGCTATAAAGCCGGTATGACCCATGTGATCATGATCGACGATCACAAGAAGAGTCCGACTGAAGGTAAGGAAGTAATGGTTCCCGTGACCGTTATCGAGATCCCCGCCATGAGCGTTGCCGCCATTCGTGTTTACGTCAAAGATACCTATGGCAAACACCCGCTTACCGAAGTCTGGGCAGAAAACCTCGAAGCACTCTCCGGCAGAATCACCAAAGCAAAGACCAACAACGCTGCAAAAGCAACGGAAAAAATCAATGCTGCAATTGGCGATGTTGTCGAAGTAATGGTGCTCATGTACACCAAACCGACTGAACTGACCGGTATCCCAAAGAAGGTCCCCGACCTTATGGAGATCCGTGTTGCAGGCGGCAGTGCACAGGAACGTTTTGACTATGCTCTTTCCATCCTTGGAACCGATGTCGATATGAAATCTCTCTTAAGTGAGGGCCAGTTCGCTGACATCACCGGTATCACCAAAGGAAAAGGATTCCAGGGTGCAGTCAAAAGATTCGGCATCACCCTTCGTAAGAGAAAACACGCAAGAACCAAGAAGGAAAGACACATCGGAACTCTTGGTCCATGGACTCCCCACCACGTCCGCTGGCAGGTACCAATGCCCGGTCAGATGGGTTTCCAGCAGCGTACTGAGTTCAACAAACGCATCATCAAGATCGGTGAGAACGCAGATGAAATCAACCCGGCCGGAGGCTTCCTCCACTATGGTCTTGTCCGTAACAACTACGTCCTGATCAAAGGAAGCATCCCCGGACCGGCAAAACGCCTTGTCAGAATCCGGTCTGCGACCCGCATGGGTGAACAGAAGATTCAGGCACCGGTTGTGGAATATGTCAGTCTTCAGAGCAAGCAGGGGTGAAATGACCGATGAAAGCAAATGTAAAAGCAATTAACGGCTCAGTCCTCCATGAAATTGAACTTCCGGCCGTCTTCGATGAAGCATACCGCCCGGACCTTATCAAAAGGGCCATTCTCGCTTACCAGAGCGAACAGTACCAGCCGCACGGTGCAGATCCGTATGCAGGTCTGCGCACCTCTGCAGTAGGTTGGGGATCCAAACGCGGTGAAGCTAAGATCCCGCGTATCAAAAACGGAAGCCGTGCTGCAAAAGTACCGAACGTAAAAGGCGGTCACCCGGCACACGCACCCAAAGCAGAGAAGATCCTTGTTGAGAAGATCAACAAGAAAGAGAAAGCAAAGGCAATCCGCTCAGCCATTGCAGCTACCGTCAACACCGAACTTGTCGCCGCCCGCGGTCACAAATTCGAAGGCGAAGCAGCAATTATCGTTGATGATTCCTTTGAGCAGATCGCCAAGACCGCTGAAGTCAAGCTCGCCCTTATGGCACTTGGACTTGGAGCTGACCTTGAGCGTGCAAGACTTTCCAGAAATATCCGTGCCGGCCGCGGAAAGACACGTGGACGCAAATATAAGCAGGCAAAGTCTGCTCTTATCGTGACGTCCGGTGAATTCCTTGCAGGCGCCAATATCGCAGGAGTCGACTGCGTCCCCGTCAATGCACTGAACATCAATGTTCTTGCACCCGGAGCCGACGCCGGCAGACTGACCGTCTGGACCGAAGCTGCAATCAAGAAGTTCGGGGAGGCCTAATCATGACACTTGCACACCCCCTCGTAACAGAAAAAGCCATGGTTCTTTTAGAGAACACAAACCAGCTCTCCTTCATCGTTGAAAAGGAAGCCGGCAAAGCATCCATCAAGGCAGCAATGGAGAAGAACTTCGGTAAGAAGATCGTCTCGATCAACACCATGATGACCTCTAAAGGAAACAAGAAGGCAGTCATTACCTTCGAAGAGAAAAACGCCGCTGAAGAAATCCTTTCTCAGCTCGGAATCGTGTAAGGTGAGATAAATGGGACACAGAATCAGTACACAGTCACGTGGAAAAGGCGGTCCAACCTACCGCGCCCCGTCGCACCAGTATAAAGCAGAGCTCAAGCACTTTGGCTCCGCACTTCAGACTGTTCGTGCAACCGTCATCGACATCGAGCACGATCCGGCCCGTCACACGCCGATCGCCGTCGTGAAAATCGAAGGTAAGATCGCTGAAAAGAAAGAATACGCACTGATCACCGAAGGTGTCGGTATTGGCCAGGAACTTGTATGGGGACCTGAAGCCACTGTCGAAAACGGCAACTCGTTACCGCTTTCAGCAATCCCGACCGGAGTTGCCGTCTGCAACATCGAAGCACGCCCCGGAGACGGCGGCAAATTCGTTCGTTCAAGCGGTGTCCAGGCTGTTATCATCGGAAAATCCGCTGGTAAAGTCGGTGTCAGAATGCCTTCAGGAAAACCCAAATGGTTCAATGAAGCATGCCTTGCAACCGTCGGCCTTGTAGCTGGCGGAGGACGCGGCGACAAACCGATCCTGAAAGCAGGTAAACAGTATCACAAGATGAAAACCTCGGCAACCCGCTGGCCAAGAACCCGTGGTGTCGCAATGAACGTCATCGATCACCCATTCGGTGGTGGAGGACATCAGCACCCAGGTAAACCAAAGACCGTTGCCCGTGGAGCATCACCCGGTAGAAAAGTCGGATCCGTTGCAGCACGGAGAACCGGATACCGGAGGTGAACGTAAATGGCAAAGAAAACTACTAAGAGAATGCCAAAGCGGCGAGAGGAATACACCTATCACGGCTTCAATATCGAGCAGCTCAAAGCCATGTCCATGGACGAGCTTCTTGCTATTATGCCCAGCGGCGCACGCAGAAAGGTCCTTCGCGGATTTACCCGTGATGAAGAGGACGTTCGCGCGAAGATCGCTGAAGGTGACGGTGTAAGAACCCACAGCCGTTCAATGATTATCCTCCCCGAAATGGTCGGCAAGAATGTTGCCATCTACTCCGGTAAGGAGTTCGTTAACGTAGAGATCCCGGTCGAAGGAGTTTTCCACTACTTTGGAGAGTTCGCTCTGACCCGTAAGAAAGTTACCCACGGAAGTGCCGGTATCGGTGCAACCAAGTCGAGTAAGTATGTTCCGTTGAAGTGATTGTTATGGCAAGAACAGAATACAGCAACAAACTTACCGGCGACAACATCGCCCGTGCCAAAGCGAACGAACTTGGCTGCTCACCAAAGCATGCTATTGAAATCGCTCACCTTGTCCGTAATATGATGGCAGACGACGCAGTTGCCTACCTTGAACAGGTCATCGACCTCAAGCGCGCAGTGCCGTTCCACCGTTTTAACAGAAACGTCAGCCACCAGAAGAGCTTAAACGGCAAAACCTTCGGAACCGCAGCCGGCAGATACCCTGTCAAGGCAGCCGCAGAATACGTCCGTTTAATCCGCTCCGCACAGAAAAATGCAGAATATGCTGGTCTTGCACCGGAAAAGATGGTCATCATCCACGCCGCTGCAAACAAAGGCCGCTGCATGAAAGGAATCTTCCCCCGTGCAATGGGCAGAGCTACTCCCAAACACAGAGATTCCGTCAACGTTGAACTCATCCTCCGCGAGGTACAGTAAGTATGACAATCGAAAAGAAATTCGTTGCAGACGGTGTCCGCAAAGTCAGAGTCGAGCAGTACCTTAACAAGGAACTCAAACGTGCAGGCTACGGAGGTATGGACATCGTCCGGACCCCTGTCGGCACCCAGGTCACGATCTTTGCAGAGAAGCCCGGTATCGTTATCGGTAAAGGCGGTAAACTGGTTCGCCAGCTGACCTCTGACCTCAACACTGTCTACGGCATCGAGTCGCCCCAGGTCGAGGTCCAGCAGGTCGCAAACCCGAACCTCAACGCGCAGATCATGGCAGAACGCCTTGCAAACGCACTTGAACGCGGATGGTACTTCCGAAAGGCCGGCACCTCCGTAATCCGCCGTGTCATGGACTCAGGCGCTCTTGGCTGTGAAGTCATCATCGCAGGAAAACTGACCGGTGCCCGTGCACGTGTCCAGAAGTTCGTCGAAGGCTACATCAAACACTCCGGTGAACCTTCAGAGTCGATCGTTGAGAAAGGCTACGCAACTGCTATCAAGAAGCTCGGTATCATCGGTGTCCAGGTCAAGATCGTTCCCCCGGGAGCAAAACTTCCTGATCAGTTTGAGATCCGTGCCGATGCAGCTCCTGCTCCGGCACGTGTTGTTGAGACCGATATCTTTGAAGAGTTCGATGCAGAACTTGCAGCCGAACCCGAACCTGAATTTGTTGAGGAGGTCTGAACATGGCTATCTTCAGAGCAAAAGAAGTCGCCCAGTTTTCCGATGCTGAATTAGTCGAGAATGAGCAGAAACTCAAGATCGAACTGATTCAGAACTATGGAAAAGTCAGCGCCGGTGGTGCACCGGAAAACCCCGGAAAGATCCGGGAAGTTCGCAGAACTATCGCACGTATCAAGACTGAACAGACCAAACGTCAGGCATAAGTCTCGTCTATGATCACTCCGCAGAATATACTCAGACACGAACTCATCGGTCTTTTTGTATCTGTGGAGTCTTCACCGAACATGGTTGAAGAAGGGCTATCCGGTGTCATCGTCGATGAGACCAGAAACACTCTTCGGATCCACACAGGGAATGGCATTAAGTGCTTGGAGAAACAACGTAAGTTACTCCGGGTGACCCTCCCGGACAGTGTTCAGGTGATAATAGACGGCAATGCTTTGTCTGTTTCTCCAACGCGGCGCGTAAGTATGCGCGTAAGCCCATATCGCAAGGTATGAGCGAGACATGAGGGTTAATATGGCAAAAAATATCGGCTTAAATGTCGCAGTCCCGGAAAAGGATTGTGACGATGTAAATTGTCCGTTTCACGGCAGCTTACCGGTGCGCGGCCAGGTGATTACCGGTAAGGTCGTAAGCGAACGAATGCAGGGAACTGTTGTCGTGGAGAGGAACTTTCTTCATAAAGTCCAGAAATATGACAGATATGAGAAACGCAGTTCCAGAATCCACGCACACATGGCTCCATGCCTTGACGCCAAAATCGGCGACGAGGTAAAGATTGCAGAGTGCAGACCACTGAACAAAACGACCTCCTATGTAGTTGTCGAGGTGACTAAGGAATGAGAGGCTTAACGTCCAAAATTCCGCGCGCACTTCAGACCGGCTCAAAGATGGTTTGTGCAGACAACACGGGCGCCCGTGTTGTACAGATTGTTTCCGTCTTCGGTTACCACGGTGTCAAAAACCGGCAGCCCAAGATGGGACTTGGAGACCTTGCGACCGTCACGGTCAAGAAAGGAACTCCGGACATGAAAAGAAAGCTCGTGAGAGCAGTCGTTGTCCGTCAGAAGAAGGAATTCCGTCGCCCGAACGGCCTCAGAGTCTCCTTCGAAGAGAACGCAATGATCCTTCTGAACGAAAACGGCGATCCGCGCGGAACCGACATTAAAGGCCCGGTTGCCCGTGAAGTTGCCGAACGTTTCCCCAAGGTAGGATCAATGGCAACCATCATTATCTAAGGTGAAAACATGGCACGTATTTCAAGCACTCAGCCAAGAAAGCAGCGGAAGTTCCGGTATAATGCTCCGATTCACATTCGTGGTGCATTCTTACACTCACCTCTCGCAAGCGATCTTCGCGAAAAGTATGGAAAGCGCAGTTTCCGTGTTGTTACCGGCGATACTGTCAAAGTACTTCGTGGTGAATTCAAAGGAATCGAAGGCGTTGTTGACGGCGTAGACGTCAAAAACACCAAGGTCCTTGTTCACGGAGTTTCTGTCAAGAAAGCCAACGGCGAAGATGTCCCAAGACCACTCGATCCGTCCAAGATAATGATCACCAAACTCAACACCAAAGATGCAAAGCGTGTTGCACGTCTTGAGGTGAAGGCATAATGACCCGAACCAAGAGAATGACTGCACCGGATGCATGGCAGATCGCCAGAAAAGAAAGCAAGTATGTCGTCAGCACCTCAAGCGGTCCGCACGACGGCTCGGCTCTTCCGATCGGCGTCTGGCTCCGCGACCACATGCAGTTTGCATTAAACACCAAAGAAGTCAGAAAGATTCTGCACGACCGTCAGGTTGTCCTGAATGGCCACATCGTAACCGATGAACACATCGGAATCGACGTCTTTGACATCATCAGCTTCCCGAAAATCGACAAGCACTACATGATCCTTGTCGACGAGAAGGGACGCCACAATGAATATGAGATCTCCGCGGATGCAGCAAAGATCCAGCTCGTTAAAGTTGCCAGCAAAACCACCATCAAAGGCGGCAAGACACAGATCAACTTAACCAGCGGTGCAAACTTCATCGGTGAAGACACCTGCAAAGGCAAAGACTCACTCGTCATCGGCATCACCGGCGACGACCGTTTCGCCGTTCAGCAGCACTTCCCGTATGCAGTCGGCAACATGGTCGTAATCATCGGCGGACAGCACACCATGAAGACCGGAAAGCTTGCGGAAATCCTTACTCAGGACTCCTCACTGCCGAACCGTGTTGTCATTGAAGATGCCAACGGCGACAAATTTGAGACCATTGAAGACTATGTCTACATGATCGGAACCACCGAGTCCTTCCTGAAAACCTGGGGTGTTGACGCATGAGTGATATGCAGACCCCGTTCGTTGCAAAAGTCGTCGTCCACATGGGCGTCGGCGAAGCAGGTGAGCGTCTCGTCAATGCCGAGAATATCATGGCCGATCTGACGAAAGGTGCAAAACCGATTCGTTCCTATGCCAGAAATACGCTTCCGGCATTTGGTATCCGCAAAGGACAGCCGATCGGATGCAAAGCCACTCTTCGCGGCAAGAAGGCAATGGACTTCCTCGAGATGGCCCTCAAAACCTACGCTGTGGAAAATGTTCTCCACACCCGTCAGTTTGATGTGACCGGCAACTTTGGTTTCGGTATCGAAGAACACACCGACTTCCCGGGCCAGGCATATGACCCGAAGATCGGTATCTACGGTATGGATATCATCGCTGTCATCGAAAAGAAAGGAACCAGAACCGCACGCAGAAAAATCCAGCAGAAGAAACTCAACAGCAAACTTCGGATGTCTCGTGAAGAGTCCATGAAGTTCGTTACTGAGACCTTCGGCATTGAGGTGGAGTAACATGGCAGCAAAAGACAACGGCAAAGTCCAGCAGAAAAAGTATGGCCGCGGTGCAAACCAGTGCCAGCTTTGCGGACGTAAGCAGGGACTTGTGCGCAGATACAACATTTACTTCTGCCGTCAGTGCTTCCGCGAATGGGCACCCACCATGGGCTTTAAGAAGATGAACTAAGAGGTGAAGGAGAATGACAAAACAGAATCCTATCGCAGACGCAATGAGCGCTATCAAGAATGCCGGTGACACTGGTAAACTTGCAGTGACCGTTGAACCGGCAAGCCGCCTCTTTGGTGACATGCTTAAGGTCATGCAGGAATATGGCTACATCACCGGCTTTGAGAAGATCGACGACGGAAGAGGCGGTCAATTCCAGATTGCTCTCTCCGGCGGCATCAACAAATGCGGTGTAATCACGCCGCGTTTCTCGGTGAAAGTTGAGGACCTCGAGTCCTGGGAAATCAGATACCTTCCGGGAAAGGGCTTTGGAATTATGATCCTGACCACTTCCAAGGGTGTAATGTCCCACGAACAGGCACGTAAGCTCGGCATCGGCGGCGAGCTTTTAGGATACGTCTTCTGAGGAGTGAAAACAATGGCAGAATTGATTTTCGAAATCCCGGAAGGCGTAACGATCACCAAAACCGGTGATTTCGTTACCGTAAAGGGATCCAAAGGCGAACTTACCCGCACAATGTACCACCCTGCGATCAGTATCACTATCGCAGACGGTTCGGTCACGCTTGTAAGTACTTCCGCAAGACGCAGTGTGTATGCACTGCTCGGAACCTACAAAGCACACCTTGGTGTCATGAGCAAAGGCGTATCCGAAGGCTACGAATACCATATGAAAATTGTGTACAACCACTTCCCGATCCAGGTCAAGGTTGCCGGCGACAAACTCGAGATCGGCAACTTCCTTGGTGAGAAGCAGGCACGGTATGCAAACATCGTAGAAGGTGTCAAAGTCAAAGTCCAGGGCGATGAACTGATCTTAACCGGTATCAACCGTGAGACGATCGGCAACACCGCAGCAAATGTCGAACAGGCATGCAAGGTCAGAAACCGTGACCCGCGTGTGTTCCAGGACGGCATTTACATTACCAGCAGAGGCAACTAACATGGCGAGTGAAATCAAGAAACTTATCCAGGCTCGTGGAGCTAAGAAGTCATCCCGCTTTGCACGCCAGTGCCTTCAGGCTAAAGTAAAACTGGCAGACAGCTGGAGAAGACCAAGAGGTCTCCACAGCAAACAGCGTAAGGATTACCGTGCAAAGGGTGCACACCCGGAAGCAGGTTTCGGAGCACCGAAAGCAGTCCGCGGATTCCATCCAAGCGGATACCGCGAAGCTCTCGTCTTTACTCCGGCTGAGCTCAGCACCATCGATCCGGCAACCACCGCAGTACGCATCGGCGCAACTGTCGGCGGTGCAAAACGCAGCGTTATCCAGAACAAAGCAGCTGAACTCGGTATCAAGATCCTGAACCCGAAGGAAGCAAAAGTTGCCGTTACACCGGCTGCAAAACCTGCAGAAGAGGTGAAAGCAGATGAGTGATCTCGCATCCCAGCGCAGAATCGCTGCATCCGTTCTTGACTGCGGTGAAAACCGTGTATGGTTCAACCCGGAAAAACTCTCAGAAATCCAGAATGCAATGTCCCGTGAGGATATCCGCAATCTCATTGATGAGGGTGCGATCTCTTCCCACCAGAAGAAAGGCATCTCCCGCGGACGCGTCCGGGCCCGTATGGTCAAACGTTCCTACGGACACGGAAAAGGTCCGGGACGCCGGAGCGGTGCAAAAGGCGCCAGAACTCCGTCCAAGACCCAGTGGATCAAAAAGATCCGTGCCCAGCGTAAAGAACTCCGTGCTCAGCGCGAAGCAGGATCCATCACACCGACCGAATACCGCAGACTTTACCGTCGTGCAGCAGGCGGTCAGTTCCGTAACGTCGCTCACATGAAAACACAGGTTGAGCTCGTAACCTCCAGGAGGGAGTAAACAATGGCAATTAATGGAAGATATTTCGTTCAGTTCAGAAGACGCCGTGAAGGCAGAACTGATTACTACCAGCGCCAGCGTTTAATCGTTTCTGGTAGAAACCGTATGGTTGTCCGTAAAACAAACCGCCACATCATCATCCAGCTCATCGCAGCCCAGATGGACGGCGACTACACCCTCGTTCACGTCAACAGCCGTGACCTGGTAAACTACGGATACAAAGGATACCTCGGAAACACCCCTGCCGCATATCTCACCGGTATGCTGTTTGCAGTTCGTGCCCAGAAAGCCGGTTACGAAGGCGGAATCGCAGATCTCGGTCTGCAGGTCGCATCGACCGGTGCACGCGTGTTTGCTGCAATCAAAGGTGCAGTTGAAGCAGGTTTCGATGTCCCGGTAGGAGAATCGATCCTTCCGGACGATGACCGCTGCAACGGCGCCCACATCGCTGAATACGATGAGCGCTTTGGTGACCTCGTTGAAAATGTCGAGGCAACTAAAGACGCAATTATGAAGGAGCTGGAGTAATATGGCTTACGAGCAGGAAGTATGGGTTCCAGTAACCGGTCTTGGCAAAAAAGTCATGGCAGGCGAATTTGCAAGCTTCGATGAGATCCTTGCAAGCGGACAGCCCATCAAAGAGGCAGGTATTGTTGACGCAATGCTTCCCGATCTTGTTGACGAAGTCCTCTGTATCGATATGATGCAGCGTATGACTGACTCCGGACGTCGTATTAAGTTCAGAGCTGTGGTCGTCATCGGCAACAAGAATGGTTACGTCGGTTTTGGTCAGGGCAGAGATGTCCAGGTCGGAACTGCAATCAAGAAAGCAATCACAAATGCAAAACTGAACATGGTCAAAGTCCGCCGCGGATGCGGTTCATGGGAATGCGGCTGCGGTATGAAACACTCTGTACCAATGCAGGTCACCGGTAAAGCCGGCTCTGTCACCGTCACTCTCAAACCCGCTCCGAAAGGAATCGGTCTTGTGACTGGTGATGTTGGTAAGAAAGTACTTACCCTTGCAGGAATCCAGGATGTCTGGGTTTACACTAGTGGAAACACCAGAACTACCCTGAACTATGCAAAGGCAACCTTCAATGCACTTCGTGAATCGAATATGATTCGTATCGGAGGGCGCAAATAATGTATGCTGTCGTTCAGGTTCGCGGTGTGGTCAATACCCGCCGTGACATCAAGGAAACCCTGAAGATGCTCCGTCTTCACCACATCAACCACTGTGTTCTTGTGCCTGAGACCCCCGAGTACCTCGGTATGATCCGGAAAGCAAAGGATTTCATTGCCTTCGGTGAAGTTGACGCTGCCACACTGGCAACTATCCTCACCACCCGTGGAAGACTTACGGGTAACAAACCGCTCACCGAAGAGTATGTGAAAACTGCAACCTCCTTTGGAAGCATTGCAGATTTCGCCGCTGCTCTTGTCAACGGTGAGATCCGTATGAAAGATGTCCCCGAACTGAAGCCGGTGCTTCGTATGCACCCGCCAAGAAAGGGATACAAGACCACGAAACGCACGTATACCCAGGGCGGCGCCCTTGGTTATTACGGTACGGAGATCAATGATCTTCTGATCAAAATGAGGTAATAAGCATGCCAGTAAACAAGCGTTCAAAGTTCCGGGGAACCCGCACATGTGGTGGAGGTACGCACAAAAACCGCCGTGGTGCAGGTAACCGCGGAGGTCGTGGAGCAGCCGGATGGCGTGACCACAACTTTACCCGCTGGTATCTTCTCGGGAAGACCGAGGGAAAACACGGATTTGTCAGTAAGATATCTGTAACATATGAGGTTCTTGATATTGGCGACATCGATCAGATGATTCCTGATCTTGTTGCCCGTGGAATTGCAACCGAAAGTGGAGATGTTATTACTCTCGACGCCGCACAGATTGGTGTGGAGAAGGTTCTCGGCGGAGGCAAGGTTACGCGTAAACTTGCCGTCACTGCTGAAAACTTCTCGGCCAGTGCTGTTGCGAAAATTGAGGCCATGGGCGGAACTGCCCAGACCTCTGAATAATTTTTTGGTGTATAACTCATGGGAGAACTGTTGGATCGAATGGAACCACTGTTGGCTCGTATGCCGTCAGTTAAGCCACCGGAAGGCCACGTTCACTTCAAAAACAAACTGATGTGGACGGCTGCGGTGTTGCTGCTGTATTTTATTTTAACGAACATTCCGGTGTTTGGTCTTTCCGCCACATCAATCGATGTTTTTGAGTATTACCGTGCCCTTTTAGCTGGTGCACAAGGTACTATCCTGCATCTTGGTATCGGACCGATCGTTACCGCGTCAATCGTTTTGCAGTTACTCCGCGGTGCTGATCTGATCAAAATCAACACCTCAGATCAGCGCGGCCAGGTACTCTACATGGGTCTGCAGAAGCTGCTTATCTTCGTCATGATCATTCTGGAAGCTCTGCCGAATGTGCTGGGCGGATGGATGACTGCTGATGCATCTGTTTCAGCATTTTTCGGCGGGAATGCCGGATTTGTGATGCTTTTGATCTTCCTGCAGATCTGTATTGGAGGAGTTCTCGTCATGTTTATGGATGAGGTCGTCTCCAAATGGGGTATCGGTTCCGGTGTCGGCCTTTTTATCGTCGCAGGAGTCGCCCAGGGTCTTATCAACGGATTCTTCAATTGGGAAGCAACGACCGATCAGTTCGCTGTAGGTTTCTTCCCGAGACTGTTCCAGGTCATCGCTGATGGTTCAAACTTTATCGAATACTTTGGTCTTCAGCTCCTGGCTCTCGTAACAACTGTGGGACTGTTCTTCGTGATCGTATACGTTGAATCGACCCGTATTGAGATACCGCTCGCTCATGCAAATGTCCGCGGCGCCAGATCGAGATTCCCGGTAAAACTTGTCTATGCAAGTGTTCTGCCGATGATTCTTGTCCGTGTGCTGCAGGCAAATGTGCAGATGGTCGGTATGTTCCTTTCGAGTATTGGATTTACTGCACTTGGCGAGTATAATGGTTCAACCCCGATTAACGGCCTGATGTGGTTCCTCGCTCCGATCAATCAGCCGCAGGACTGGATGTGGTGGCTCTCTTCGTTCACAGGAACCGGTCATGCCGCATGGGAGGTCATTATCCGTGTGGGTATCGACTGTACTGTGATGATTCTTGGAGGTGCCCTCTTTGCAATCTTCTGGGTCAAGACGGCAGGTCTCGATTCGAAGCATGTCGCACGGCAGATCCAGAACTCAGGTATGCAGATCCCCGGCTACCGGAGGTCTCCGGCCGTTCTTGAACGCTATCTGGACAGATACATTCCCCGTGTAACTGTTATCGGAGGAGTGTTCATCGGTCTTCTGTCTGTTCTTGCGAACATGCTTGGTATCATCGGCTTTGTCGGCGGAACCGGTCTGTTGCTGACTGTCTCGATCATTTACCGTCTGTATGAACAGATCGCTAATGAGCAGATGATGGAGATGTATCCGTTTATGCGGGGCTTCTTCGACAGAGAATAAACCAAAATCCCAAAAATATCTCTTATTTTTCCTATTTCTGATTGCTTGACTCATTTCATCCTGAGATTTTCTTTTCATCTCGGGTAACGTGAAAATACCTTTATTAGCATCAAAACCCAACCTTAAAGATACTATCTCCAAAGGAAGAGAATATCCATGTCAGGCAAAAAAGTAATCATCACCGGAGTTCCAGGCGTTGGAAAAACCACCGTCATCAACTCCGCATTTGACAAAATCACCGCTGAGGGTGTCAAATACCAGAACCTCAACTTCGGCAGTTTCATGTTTGAAGTTGCCCAGGCCGAAGGTCTCGTCGCCGACCGCGATCAGATGCGAAAACTCGACCGGATCTCTCAGAAACGTCTGCAGAAGACCGCTGCTGAAAAGATCGCCGCCATCGACGGAAACGTCATCGTCGACACCCACGCATCCGTCAAGACCCCGAACGGGTATCTTGCCGGTCTTCCCGAGTGGGTCGTCTCGGCGATCATGCCCGATGTCATCGTTCTCGTTGAGACCGACAACGACCAGATCCTCGGCCGCAGACTCTCTGACGAAACCCGTGTCCGCGATCTGGAAGGTTCAAAGTCCATCGCCGAACACCAGGAAATGAACCGTGCCTTCGCCGCTGCATACTCAATGCTCACCGGCTGCACCGTCAAGATCATCACCAATGCAGACTTCCTTTTAGACAAGGCAGTCGATGAACTTGCAGCAACACTGAGGTAACTGGTCATGGACAGAGCCGAGTTCAGCAAGAAATACAGTATGTATATAGCCCTTGCTGTAGTTTTTGGCATGATGCTCCTCTACGGCTGGCAGGAAGCCCGTCAGGTTATCGCAGGTGTTGTGAACATCGTTGTAGGTCCGTTTGCGGCACTTGGTCTGCCGTTCTTTGCCCTTGTTCTGATTCTCGCCACCATCACGGGTTTTTACTCCTCCCTGATTCAGAAATACACCATGGATTACGACAAGATGTATGAGAATCAGGCAAAAATGAAGGAGTTCCAGGCGAAGTTCCGGGAAGCCCAGCTCTCCGGCGATGAAAAACTCATCAAAAAGATGCAGGCACGCCAGCAGGCCATGATGGCCGATCAGATGGAGATGTCCAAAAACCAGTTCAAACCGATGGCCTACATCCTGGTTTTGACGGTCCCGATCTTCTTCTGGCTGATCGAACACATCCCGACAGAAGCGCAGATGCTTGCCGATCCAAGTCTCTCGACCGCGATCGTTATCCCGTTCGCCGGACTTTCCACCTACTTTGTAGTCTATCTCGGCTTCTTCCCGCTGTGGATCCTCTGGTATATGCTCTGTTCCTTAGCCATGTCTCAGATCATCAGAAAAGCCCTGAACATCGGGGGAATCTAAGTGAGGATCACGATCAGCGGATCACCCGGATCAGGTACGACAACCCTCGGCCGTTCGATCGCAGAGAAGTACGGATACCGCTATGTTTCAGCAGGAGAAGTGTTCCGGGGTCTTGCAAAAGAACGGAACATGGATATTGCGGCATTTGGCAAAATCGCTGAGAACGATCCTGCGATCGATCTCGAGATCGATGCCAGACAAAAGGAGATCGGCGAGTCATCGGATGATATAATCCTCGAAGGCCGGCTTGCAGGCTGGATGGTCGAGAACGCTGATCTTAAAGTCCTTCTCCGGGCCACGCCCGAATGCCGTTCGACCCGTATCGCGGCACGCGAAGGTCTTACTGAAGAACAGGCATATGAACTGACCGTCGAGCGCGAGGCCTGCGAGGCAGGACGGTATATGGAGTATTATGAGATCGATATCCTCGACTTCTCGCCATATGATCTGATACTGAATTCGGAAACATTCAGTGCAGATGAGTTGTTTGCTGTCGTCGACACTGCTGTTTCTTCGATCCTGAAACGCGCTTAACTCTTCTTCACTCCCTATTTTTGCGAGTATTCAGTTTACAGATCCTGATGTTTCCCTTTTGCCGGCACATCGACATCTGTTTTTGTTCGTGGCCGGTGATAAATGCGGAACTGCCTGGAAATTTTACGCAGAAGACGTAATAACCTGAATTTGACAGTTGGCAAATATACTCTCCCGTCTCTTTCCTTTTTTCTGATTAAGGGGTGCGGGGACGCGACTCCGGCGCGAAGGCGGATCGACGGCATAGCCGGCGATCTTAGCTGAGCAAGGCTTTGCCTTGCGAGTCGGCCCGCGGTGGAAATATCTTATGTTCAAGGCTCACGTTAGCGTTCTGCTTAGCGAATCTTTCGTTGAATAGTCAGAACGGAAGGGATTGGGGGGTATGAGATGTATTTTGAAGGGAAGTGGTTTGGGAGTATGACCATGATCTAATACTTCCCAAATTGGATCAACGCCGCATAACTCCTATCAAAAAAAGAATGAGAGCTCCATCTCAACTTAGAACGATGCGATCAGCGCGGTGATGATCCCTGTAAGGAAGATGCCGTCAAACGTTCCCGCTCCGCCGATCGAAAGCATCGTTGCTCCCTTATCCGAAACATCCTTAAGATGCAGGAGATCAGCGCCGATCAGGGTTCCAAGCGTTCCCGCCACATAGGCGATCCCTGCCGCCGGAAGACCAAAACCGCCGCCAAGGATCAAAGCCGCTGCAAGCGTCACCGCCGGTCCGACAAAAAACGGCGTCGCGATCCCGATCCCCCGTACAGGTTTTGCCGCCAGATACACACAGACCGTCGTGATCGCGAGGGCGGCGATCATCTTCGCCGGATACCAGGGGTCTGATGAGATACTGCCGGATGCTCCCAGCAGGATGATATAGAGAGAGATCAGGATCGGGATCACCGCCCCGCCGAGATTGATGAAGATACGGGTGCTGGAACGTTCCGCATCGCCTGTGTATGGTTCGGGCTCGAACCGGTCGGTCCGATACATCTTATCATACATCGACGGAGCATACTGTCCTGACGGTTTTCTTTTGGCAGGCTCCTCTTTTGGTTTCCGGTCGCGCGGCTTCAGCGTTCCCAGAGGGATATTGATAAAACTCCCGACAATGATCGCGATGATCAAAAGCACGATCATCCAGAACCCAAACCCGAGATTGCCGAGGGCTGCTCCGATCAGTCCGAAAAACAGCAGAGGCAGACCTAGTACGACCACCAGGATCAGGGCCAGCAGAACCCAGATCGAAATCGGGCTGAAGAATACTCTTGACACTGGTATTTTGTTTGTGGGGGCTGATATAAATGCTATCTGGTCGCCCACCAATCGCTATCTTAATATTCTGTGATGTCATATTCATTAAGGTAATTTAGCCCGTTAGTGTAGTGGTCAATCATGGGGGACTCTGGATCCCTCGACAGCAGTTCGAATCTGCTACGGGCTACTTGTTTTTTCATCGTTTCAGTATGACCGGCAACCTCTATCTATCTCAAGGTCCTACTCTATTACATGAAACTTATTCGTGCACCGAATCTTGCACGGGCCCATGAACTTGTTATCCGTTATATCCTGGAAAAAGGTTCTCTGCTGACCACCGAGAACGGCGAGGAAACCGTCGAGACCGATGAGATCTGCATCAGTGTGGACACCCCGCTTGCCTCTCCGATGGTCTCAGCCTCCTCCCGATTCAAGGAAGCATTTCTGGATGAGTATGCCAAAAATCTGATTGAGGGGTCGGATTCGGTGTTTGAGTATGATTATCACGGACGGCTTTTCGACTGGGGCTGCGGTCTTATGCAGAACGGCGAGATCCATCAGGATCAGATCCGCTATATTATCGATAAACTCCGGCAAAGCCCGGTTTCCCGCCGTGCCGTCGCTGTGACCTGGTGTCCCCCGGTCGATGCAAAACTTGCCGACTGTCCCTGCCTTCAGCTGGTTCAGTGCATCGTCAGAGAAGGAAACCTCCATATGAAGATCGTTTTCCGGAGCAACGATATGCTGTCTGCCGCCGGTTCCAATATGTTTGCTCTCGCAAAACTCCAGGAGTACATCGCGGAAAAAATCGGTGTCGGTGTCGGGACATACACGCATATATCACTCGTCCCTCATGTATATTATAAAAGAGATGCCGCCGATATCCCGCCGTTCTGCGAAAAAGGCGCACAGTTCACCCCGCGTGTCGAGGTCTGCCGTGCATGCGGCGTTTGCCAAAAAGCAAAACGCTGACCTTTTTTTTACTCTTCGTCCATAATGCTCCAGAACCCTTCTTTGGGTCCTACGATCAGATGATCGAGCAGTTTGATCCCGAGAAGTTCTCCCGCGGCCTGCATATCCTTGGTGATCTTCAGATCCTGCCTGCTTGGATGGAGGTTCCCGGACGGATGATTATGCACCAGGATCATCGCTGCCGCCCGATCCATGATCGCTCCGGCAAAAACCTCCCGGGGATGGATCTGTGATTCATTGAGAAGACCTTTGGTAATGAGTCTGACCTTCAGTACCTCGTGAGCGCCCGACAATGTAACAGAAACAACGTTTTCCTGCGTGTCATACCGGTACTGGTGAACAAACGGCAGTACATCCTCAGCTTTATGGATGACCGCAAACCGGTGGACCGGGGGAGGAAACCGTCGGGCGAGTTCCAGGGCCGCTATGATCTGGCAGGCCTTCGCCTCTCCCATCCCGTTCACCTCGCAGAGATCGTCAACCATCGTTTCATAGGTCCTGGACATCAGGATCTTTGCGACCTTTTTTCCGATCTGGACTGCGTCACAGCCGGGTATCCCCCTTCCGATGATCGCTGCGACGAGTTCTTCCAGTTCAAGGCTCGCCGGCCCCTTGGCGATCAGTTTTTCGCGGGGTTTATCGATATCTGCGGTGTTCTTCAGACTCATATCTACTTCTCTTTTGGCAAAGAGTATAGATAGTTGTTTCGCAGAATGTCTTGTTCCCAAATCTTTATCCGATTTTCTGAACAATTAATACTGTATGAACACTCAGGACTGTATTGACGCAGCATTTTCCGGCGAATCCCAGGCAAACCGCAAGTATAAATCCTACTCTGAAGCAGCAGCCGACGAAGGATACGATCATGTTGCCAAACTTTTCCGTGCAACTTCGGCAGCGGAAGAGATCCATGCCCGCAGACTTCTGCGTGTCGGCGGATATATCGGCAGCACAGTTGCCAACCTCGAAGCAGGACGTATCGGCGAACTTCACGAGACCAATGAGATGTACCCGGAGTTTGTTGCGATCGCAGAAAAGGAAGACCGGCAGGACGCGGTCATCACCTTCACCCATGCTATGAAAGCCGAGGCGGCACACGCAGCTCTCTATCAGAAGGCACTTGATGCAGTGAAAGCAGGCAAAGACTTTGATGTGAAAACCATCTACCTCTGCCCGGTCTGCGGAAACATCGAGATCAACAAGACCTCCGAGCGCTGCCCGATCTGCGGCATTCCCGGCGCATCATTCAAAGTAGTCGAGTAAATCTGATTTACTCTTTTTTTTCTTTTTGCCCTGAATCTCGCCTCCTTTTCGCCATCATTCTCTATCCCGGATCTTTCAGACGCTGTCAGCTGTTCTTTGGAAAACCGTGCGGTATCTGCATTTTGAAAAAAGTCTCCCCTCCATTATCTTTATCAAATTTCTGGACAAAGTATCATATTATGAACACAGACGACTGTATTCTCAGTGCGTTTTCCGGTGAAGCCCGCGTAAACCGCAAATATAACTCCTTTGCCAAAATAGCGGCCGGCGAAGGATATGATCATGTTGCAAAACTCTTTCGTGCAACCTCAGCGGCGGAAGAGATCCATGCACACCGTCTTCTCAGTATCGGAGGATACCTCGGCACCACGGCCGAAAATATCGAGGCCGGCATAATTGCTGAACTTCGTGCAAGCAATGAAAGTTATCCAAAGTTTATCACGATCGCAGAAAACGAGGATAGACAGGAAGCAGTTGTCACGTTCACGCATGCTATGAAAGCCGAGGCGGCACACGCCGTTCTCTATCGGGAAGCAGCTGATGCAGTAAAAGGAGGCAAAGACTTTGATGCGGAGATCATCTACCTCTGCCCGGTCTGCGGGAACATCGAGATCGACCGGACCCCTGAACGCTGCCCGATCTGCGGCATCCCCGGCTCCTCATTCAAAGCAGTTGAGTAAACCTGGTTTACCCTTTCTCTTTTTTAACCCAGAATTTATTATCCTTTGCCGCCTCTATTCATATAATGAATCTTTCCCGGTATGCAAGAGATCATTTCAGCCTGATACTGATCGCTCTGATATTTCTGGCAATCCTTGCCGTCTCGTGGAACTATATCTTCCTCTTTATCCTTGCATTGTCCGTGGCAGTCGTGATTATGCCGATGCATAGAAAGATGATCAAAAAAATCCCTGCAGGTCTCTCTGCCGGGATTTTGACAACACTCGTTCTCACGGTTATCATCGGCGTCTGTGCGGTCATCGTTGTGGTCATCAGCTCTGACTTTGAGTATTTCATGTCCATTTTCCAAACCATCATCACCTCCGTGACAAATCTTCTCCATCTGACCGACGGCAGCGATTTTTCCCTGCGTGTGGTCGAGGAGGTAAAAACCGTCATCCTCACCCTGTTTCCAAGTTTTGCTCTGAGCGCGGCACAGATGGTCCCTGCCTTCATTATCGATATCATCCTCTTTTACGCTCTGGTCTATCTCTCGATCATCTTTGGCGACCGGGTTTGGGCTGATTTTTGCGGGATCGTTCCGGAGAGTTCGAGGGAAAACGTCTCTTTAATGGCAAAAAAGACCAAGGACATCCTCTTCTCGATCTATATCGTCCATGTCTTCATCGCATTTCTGACATTTTTTTTAGCATACGGCTTTTTCCTGGTGCTCGGCTACGGTCACGAGATCTTCTTTTCCACGATGTGCGCTCTGTTTGCCCTGATCCCGGTCTTAGGTCCGCTGATGGTGATCATCTTTGTCGGCGTCTATGCATTGTGTCTCGGCGATATCCGGGGCGTTCTTCTGACCGCGACGCTTGGCTACTTCCTGACCTGCGTCCTGACCGATCTTATCATCCGTCCCAAACTCACCGGCCAGCGGGTGAAGATCAGACCCATGCTGATGTTCGTCGGATTTTTCGGCGGGGCTATGGCAATGGGACTTCTGGGATTCGTTTTAGGTCCGGTCCTTCTGATCCTCGGGATCACCGGGTATGAGATCTTCATCAAAGAGGCGGGAAAGAAAAAGCCGGGTGATGAAGTATGAAAAAACCCAAGTTTGATGCAAAGCAGTATGCAATGCTCCGTGAATGTTCCGGGGAAAAGGATTTCACCCGCTGGAACGCGTGGTATGCCGTTCATCTGAAAGAGACGATGTATCTGAGAAGTTCGGATGCATACGGCGCCCATCTCGAAGGCGGGGATCTTGCCTACTGGTTTTTGGAAGGTGCCGATCTCAGGTTTGCGAATCTGAGAAATGCCGACCTGTCCTACTCCTATCTGAAGTCAGCCGACCTCTCGTATGCAAATCTTGCCGGTGCAAATCTCTGGCGTGCCTATCTTTCCCGGGCGGTTCTCGACGGCGCCAACCCGGATGCTGCCGTCTATGATTCGGCAGGAAAAATCAAATGCGATCCTGCCCAGGTAGCACGGCTGAAAGCCGGCGTCCCCTCCTGGAACGCGTGGTATGCACACGAGATCGCGAACAAACCGGATGACACCCGGGTCTTTGGCGCGTATCTGGAAGAGGCCTCGTTTGTGGGCCTGGATCTTTCGGGCGTGCATCTCTCCTACGCCCATCTGGAAGGTGCCGATCTCAGGCATGTGAACTTTACGGGAGCTGATCTCACGCACGCCCATCTTGAGGGGGCGGATCTCTGGAAAGCCGATCTTACCGGCGCTGATCTGCGTTTTGCCGAGCTTGGGGGTGCAAACCTCGCCGGATCCGTCAAAGTAAACACCTTGTTTTAAACCGGGCGGCGAAACCATATATAGTTCCAGCAACTGATACGTTAGTATTATGGTAATGGGTTTTAGCGAAAACCTCCAGAATTCAATGGAGTATGCAAACACTGCATTCAAAACATTCGGCAGCTGGTTTGTCCTCATCCTTTTGTACGCGGTGATGTTTGCCGGTACTGTCATGCTGATCCTCGGAATGATTTTCCTGATGGGAAGTCTCATGATGGTTGCCGCGCCGATGATCTCATCGGCGGCCGATCCTGCTATGATGACCGGACCGATGATGACCGATCCGGCATTCGGCATAATCGCTTCGATCTCGGTCTTTTTGTTCATTCTTGGAACGATCGTCACGATCTTTGCCAGCATCTTCATCTACGGATTTATGATGAGGGTCTACCGCGGGGGAGAACTTGCCCTGAACAACTGGGGCAAGATGTTTATCGAGGGTATCCTCGCACTGATCATCCTCTTCATCTACATGATCCCCTACACGGTCGTATCCACGATAACGATGCTTGGTCCGATGGATAATCCGGCCTATCTGATCATCGTTGCGATCATTATCCCGACCATTCTTCTGATCATCTCGATGATGGTTGGAATGATGGGTGTCATAAAATTCGCAAAGGAAGAGAGTTTTGGCGCAGCGTTCCATTTCAAGGAACTTTTCAGCATCATCGCAAGGATCGGGTGGCTCAGATATCTTGGCTACATGATCCTCATCAGTCTTATTGTCAGCGTCGCAGAACTCGTTCTTCTCTGCATCCCGTTCGCCGGCAGTGTTCTGCTCGTTGCAGCCATGCCGTTTATCGTGATCGTCACCGCCCGGTTCTTTGCCAATCTCTATGATTCGGCTATACCGGCAGCTGCCGAATAACTCCCCTCTTTTTTTAATCTCCAGACGTAATGCGGGCTTGCCATACACTGATCTTCCCTTCCCGGACATCAGGTATTATCAGATTTGAAAACACATACGTACAGACACATCTAATAGCAGGTACCAATACATGGAAGAAAAAATACATGAGAAGATCCACTGGGCCGATGCAAAGGCAGCTCAGGTTCCATCCGATGTCCCCCAGCTGATCGCCACCGGTATCACGCCGTCAGGTCCGATCCATCTGGGAAATATGCGGGAGGTCATGACGGGCGATATGATCTACAAAGCCCTCCTCTCACGGGGAGTCGAGGCAGAACTCGTCTATATTGCCGACGACTTCGATCCGCTCAGAAAAGTCTACCCGTTCCTTTCTGACGAATATCAGAAGTATATCGGCTGGCCTGTCAGCGATATCCCGTGTCCCTGCGGAAAACACAAAAGCTATGCAGAGCATTTCCTCGACCCCTTCCTCTCGGCGATCGAAGAGCTCGACATCCACCCCCGTATCATCCGGACAAGTGAAGCCTACCGCTCGGGAATGTTCACCGAGCAGATTAAGCAGGCTCTCATCCATGCTGAAGATATCAAAAAGATCCTTGAAGACGTCTCCGGCAGAAAACTCGAAGAAGGCTGGACCCCGTATTATCCGATCTGTTCATCCTGCGGCACGATTTCCCGTGCGGCGATCCTCTCCCACGATATCGAAAACCATACCGTCACCTACAAATGTCCCTGCGGGCACGAAGGCGTCTCCGACTACTCGAAAGGCGAAGGAAAACTCGTATGGCGTGTCGACTGGCCGATGCGCTGGTCCGTACACGGCGTAACGGTCGAGCCGTTTGGAAAAGACCACGCCTCACCCGGAGGATCCTACGACACCGGAAAGATCATCACGAAAGAGATCTACGGCTACAATGCCCCGGTCCCGGTGACATATGAATGGATCAGCCTGAAAGGAAAAGGCGAGATGCACTCCTCAAAAGGCGTCGTCTTAACGATCCGTGATATGCTCGACATCGTGGCCCCCGAAGTGCTCCGCTACTTGATCGCCAAAACCAAACCCGACAAGACCATCGCTTTTGATCCGGGAATGGGCTTACTCCGATTGATCGACGAGTATGACAAGGCAGCCGCTGCCGGCGAGTCCCGCGAGTTCGAACTCTCCAGGATCGCCTCTCCCCAGACAACGATCCCGTTCCGTCATATGGTGACGGTCGTTCAGATCGCACGGACCGATGATGCCGTTTTCGATATCCTCAGACGCAGCGGATATGAGATCGTCGACAAAGAGGCCGTTCTCGATCAGGCAAGCCGTGCCAAGGTCTGGCTTGAACGGTATGCTCCCGAAGACGCCAAGTTCGCCCTTGCCGAATCCCTGCCGGAAATCGCTGCCGGCGAACGGACCGAGGTCAAAGCAGCCGTCGCTGCATATGCAAAACTGATCATCGGCGCCGAGTGGAAAGCCGATGTTCTCCACAATGCCGTCTATGATGCGGCAGAGGCTGCCGGCGTTACCGGAAAGGATGTCTTTACCGGCATCTACCGGGCTTTCCTCGGCGCTGACAGAGGTCCGCGTCTCGGTTGGTTCCTGGAAGCGCTTGGCCGTGAAGAGACGATGAAACGTCTTCTTGAGATGTCGTTGTAAACATGGCGAAGGACAAACTCCCAAAAAACCTCTCCGACGGCTGCAGACTCTGCTACATCGGGGCAAAGCTGGTTCTTTTCATCACCGGAAGATGTGATAGGACCTGCTGGTACTGCCCTCTTTCGGAAGAGCGCAAGGATCTCGACGTGATCTATGCAAACGATCAGAAGATCACGACCCCGGAAGAAGCGATCGCCGAAGGAGAAATGATGGACGCTCTCGGGACCGGTGTCACGGGAGGGGAACCTCTGATGGAGATCGAACGTGTCGTTGAGTTCTGCTCAGCGCTGAAAAAACACTTCGGCAAAGATCACCAGATCCATATGTACACCGGCCGGGCGCCGACCGAAGAGGAGCTCGCTGCCCTCGTCGGCTGTGTCGATGAGATCAGAATGCATCCTCCTCACGAGATCTGGAAGGATATCCTGACCTCGCCATACGTTCAGTCGATCGCCGATGCGAAGAAGATGGGATTTCTGGTAGGGTTCGAGGTGCCTTCCCTGCCGGGTCTCCGGCATTTCTTTCCGCTGCTCGACTCAGTTGACTTTTTCAACATCAACCAGCTTGAATGGGGGGATGCCTGCGCAGACAATATGCGTGAGAGAAAACTCGAAACGGAAAATCCTCTCTGCAATGCGATCAAAGGTTCGACCAAATGGGCCGGTGAGATCAACGGCCACCCGAAAGTCCATTACTGCACGTCCACGTTCAAGGATTCCGTCCAGCTCAGGGAACGGCTCAAGCGTATCGCGATGAACTCTGCCCGGCCGTTTGATATGATCACTGAGGACGGAACCGTGATGTACGGCTCTATGGAAGTGAACGGGGATCTCGAGATGATCATCCCGTATCTTCGTGCCGGAAGTTATTATGAGGAGATGGAGGACGGGACGATCGAACTCGACTGGCAGCAGATGCGAAAGATCCCCCGCAAGTTCGGCGGCGAGCGCAAAATCATCGAGCGGTATCCAAACAACGGGATGATCGTTGAGGTGATCCCCCAGTGAGTCTCCGGTCTTTTGCAGAGAACCTGTATGTTCACAGGCTTATCCGGCAGCTGACCTATGTCCCGACCCATGTAGCGATCATTCAGGACGGAAACCGGAGGTTTGCAAAGGCCCGCGGAAAAGACCCGGCGTTCGGTCACCGGGCCGGGGCCGAGACCACGATGAAAGTTTTCGACTGGATGGAGGAGCTTGGGGTGATCCACACCACATTTTACGCTTTTTCCACAGAGAACTTCAAGCGTTCGCCCGAAGAGGTGAATGAACTGCTGGAACTTTTTATCGAAAAGTTCTCCGAGATGATCCTGGATCAGCGGATCTATGACAAGCAGGTGAACATCACGGTCATCGGCAACCGGTCACTTATCAATGACCGGCTCATGGAGAAGATCCGGGATGTCGAGGAGGCGACGAAGGATCATCACCGCTATTATCTGCATTTTGCCATCGCTTACGGCGGCCGAAACGAGATCCTGGAGACAACGAAGTCGATCGTTGCGAAGGTCCGTGCCGGTGAGCTTTCTCCGGCTGAGATCACGCCGGACTGCGTGACGGAAAGGATGTATCCGGAAGTGGAGATGCCGCCCGTCGATCTGATCATCAGAACGGCGAACGACAAACGGACCTCAAACTTCCTCCCGTGGCTGGCGAACGGAAATGAAGCGGCCGTCTGTTTCTGTGTGCCCCCCTGGCCGGAGTTCCGGTACGTGGATATGGTCCGTGCCCTTCGGACATACGATCAGCGGATGAAAGCCTGATTTTATTTTCTCTTCATTCCTCTGAGAATATTTTTTGCCTCTTCATCCGCCCGGTAGGATTCACATATCTTCTGGATCGATTTGTTATAGGTTCCGTCATCCAGCGAACAGTTCTCCAGATACGCATGCGTGATCTCCGGAAACTTCACATAACAGACGGAAACCGCCCATGCGGCCGCCATTTTTACATAATATCCGTCGTGTGAGATCGTATCCAGCCGTTTCAGTACTGCTGAGATATATTTTTCATCCACGTAATAAGAGAGCAGCATCACGATCCCGAACCGAACGAAAAACTCCCGGTCCGAGTCAAGATACGGCTGGATAAACTTCCAGAACGTCTCCTGATGTTTTTTCGTGATCTTGAGTCCCATCACGACCGAATCACAGACCGACCAGTTGTCTATCTTCGGAATAAAATACGTAAGGGCAGCGGTGATCTCTCCGGGGTCTGCCTTTGCATACCCGATAACAAGTCCCTGGAGCATGATCTCTTCGAATGAGTCATCAGCTGCCTCTTTGAGATATCCTTTCCAGTCTCCCGCGGCGATTTTCTTTGCAAGGTCCCGGAGATCCGGGATCCGAACCCCGATAATGTTGTCCGCTCCCGGAATGAGTCCGCTTGAAAAACTGCGGTATTTCGGGTCTGCAAGCCGTATGAGTTCTGATTTTATATCGAATCTCTCAGCGTGCTTTCGTGACTGCTTCACCTAAGGTTCTCCCTTTTTCGTATGCCGCTTTCAGCACTTCCGGTTTTGTGGTAATATCTTTTATCGTGTCCATATCGTTTTGCAGGAGTTCATCGACGTATCCGGCGTCGATAATCTGACAGAATGCCTTCGCGGTCAGCACCGGTCCGATGAACACATCCGGCGTGTTCATCCCGGAGATGCAGATGAAGAGAGTTTTCCGGATCTTTGCGTGTTCAGGAGTGATGAATGAGTTTTTCCGGTGATATTTCGCCATATAAAACGGCTGACACCGGTCCATGAAGGATTTCAGATGACCCGGTATCCCGTAGGTCATGACAGGCGTTGCGATAATGATCCCGTCGGCCTCTTTAAGCAGAGTAAAATACTTCTCTGCTTCATCCCGGATGACACAGGTCTCTTTTTCCATACAGTGATAGATCTGTCTGCATCCCGAAATATTCGCCTGGACGACATCCACTCTCTCAACACTGCACCCGGCCTCTTCTGCGCCGCGGATCGCTTCGTTTAACAGTTTGTCGGTGTTTCCGCCGAAAACATTGCTGCCGAACAAGGCCACGATCTTTTTCTTCATTGCTGAAGGATATGGCGTGCAATCTATTAAAAGGTGCTTCGATAGATACAATAATTATCTTATGGGACAATATTTCGCTGAAGTTAAATGTCGAACGAAGAGAAAAAAGGCACCTGCGGGTGTCAGGGGCAGATGAAGCAGCTTGAACACAATATCGGACACGTTCCGGTGTTTTTCAAAGAACTCGCGGACACCGATCCGCTGATGCATGAAGCAGTTCTGAAACTGGACAACTACATCTGGTCGGACGGCTCTCTGACGAGAAAACAGAAAAAACTGATTGCGATCGGTATTGCGGCCGCGATGAGAGATGATCATGCTCTGCGTGCCCAGCTCAACGGGGCCAGGATGGTCGGCGTTACGCTGGATGAAGTGGAAGAGGCACTGCGTGTATCCTATATGCTTGCCGGCATGCCGTCCTACGTCCACGGAAAGTACGTGGCAAAATCTGTTTTTAATGAGTGAGGTAACCCTCACCCATTGAATTTATCTGATTTCAGATCGAATCGTAATCAATGATACTTTCACTGCCGCTGTCGATCTCGGCGCTTCTGGTTCTTATCACCTTTTTGTATGCCTGCTGGCAGGACCTGAAGACCCGGACGATTTATGCCGTGACCTGGTATCCGGCGGCGGTCGGCTGCGCTGTGCTGATGATCTGGTTCTGGATCGGGGCATTTTCCGCTCCCTGGGCGGCGTATGTGTTCGCGGCCTCCGTTCTTGTCGCACTCTTGATGGCCGGCTTCACCTATTTCGGCCTTTTCGGGGTGGCGGACGGAAAAGCCATGATCCTTTTGTCACTCGCGGTCCCGATAACCCCGTTCGCTGCATGGATCTTTCCTTCGCTTGCCTTGTCCTCTCTTGTAAACGGTGCGGTTTTTGCATTGATCGTTCCGGCATTTTTTTGTCTGCGGAATATTTTTGCCGGAAACCGGGCGCCGTTCTGGCTTATGTGCTCGGGAAAACCGGTTCCGGGAGATTCTATCACGAAGTATTTCGGTTTTGTCTCCGAGGAGATCACCGAAGTTAACGGGGTCATCTCCCGAAAGTTCTGCCGGCCAAACAGTTCGATCCGTGCTCTGAGGAACCGGTCTGCGATGGCGATCAGGAGTCTGAGGGAGGAGCCGGAAACCTATGCTTCTCAGCTCGAACTGTATGCCAAAGCCGGCAATGTCTGGATCTCGTACGGGCTCCCGTTTATGATCCCGATCACGGTCGGGTATGTGACTGCCCTGTTTGGGTTTTCTCTGACGGATCTGGTTCTCGGGTCTCTGATAATGTACTGACGTGATCCCCGCACCCCTGATTTCAGGGAACTTCTATTATTGTCAAACGCCTAAATGTACTGCAAATGGGGTACCTCAGGGAACTTCCGGCGATCGGTCGCGATATCGGGTCAGTGCTTCTGCTCATAGGTGCCGCCACTCTTCTTCCAATCATTGTAGGCTGTCTTTACCAGGAATGGTATGCCCTTCCCTGGATGGCAAGTTCCACGGCCGCGATGCTCGGCCTTGGAGGCCTTCTCCACCTCCTTCCAAAAAACACCAAACCCCCGAGAGCCAGTCTCTCGATCTCGGCGACCGCGGTCATCTGGGCGCTGGTCGGATTTCTCGGCTGTTTTCCCTTCATTTTTGCCGGCATGCCCTTTATCGACGCTGCGTTTGAATCCATGTCTGCATGGACGGGGACAGGATTTACCCTGACAACGAACCTGGAAGACTGGCCAAAGACCATTCTTCTGTGGCGTTCCCTTATGCAGTGGATCGGGGGGCTTGGGATCGTCGCCTTTATGCTGACGGTCGCGAGCCGCTCAGGTCTCGTCACCCAGAACCTCTACCGTTCGGAAGGCGGCTCGGAATCATTTATGCCAAGCGTGATCGCGACCGCTTTTCAGATGTGGAAGATCTATCTCATCTTAACGCTGATCGCGATCGTGGCGATCCTTCTGACAGGTCTGAGTCTCTGGGATGCCGTCAACGTTGCTTTTTGCGCGATCGCGACCGGAGGTATGAGCATATACGCTGTCGGGATAACCCACTTTGACAATCTGGCGCTTGAAATGGTGCTGATCCCGATCATGCTCGCCGGCGCCATTCCTTTCCGGCTCTATTATATCATTTATGTCAGCAGATCGTTTCGGGAGATCCTGCACGACCGTGTCCTGCACATGATCATCGGGGTTTTTCTCTTGGTCTCCGCGGTTTTGATCGTTGAACTTTCTGTATCAGGAATGCCCCTTGTGGACACGCTGCGGGAGGGTCTTTTTATGGCCGGAACCGTTGTCAGCTCCACCGGGTTCCAGAACACGACCTTTGCCGGCTGGGGAATGGCGCCCATCCTGTTTCTCTCGATCTTTCTTTTGATCGAAGGAGGGCAGGGAAGTACATCGGGAGGTATCAAACTGAATCGTATCCAGGTCATGTTCGAGGCTCTCGGCTGGTGGTTCAGAAAAACGCTCCGGAGTCCGCGAGCCGTCATCCCGATGCGTCATGACGGAAAACCCATCTACGGAAAATATGCGGAAGGCCTGATCGCAAAATCCCTTCTGCTCATCCTCTTATATCTGTTACTTCTGGTTGGAACGCTGATCGTGTTTCTTCACGACCCGTACTTCTCGGCAAATCTTGCAAACACCGTCTATGATCTTTGCAGCTGTATTGGCAACAACGGCAGTTCGACCGGCGTCGTCGGGCCGCTGATGCCGGATTATGCAAAGATCATTCTGTTCTTCGTCATGTGGGTCGCCAGACTGGAGATCATTCCGGCCCTCATCCTCGGCTGGGGTGTCCTTCGAGGGTTTGACACCCAGAAGGGATCGAAAAAGAGAGGATAAGAAACGCTCCCCGCAAAGAGCCGTCTTTCCCAGACTGCATGGATTTAACTCAAATTATATGTATCCTGCGGATCAATATATACAGGAATGAGACAGATCGCCCTCTATGGAAAGGGAGGTATTGGAAAATCCACGACATCGGCAAATCTTTCGGCGGCATTTTCGGAGATGGGGCTGGATGTCATGCAGATCGGCTGCGACCCGAAACATGACAGCACACGGATGCTTATGCATGGCCGATGGATTCCGACCGTTCTTGAGCAGATGTATGATCACAAAGAGATCAGAAGTGAAGACATCATCTATCAGGGATTTGGGAACATCCGCTGTGTCGAAGCCGGAGGACCCGAACCGGGGATCGGATGTGCCGGCCGGGGGATCATCGCGACGTTTCAGCTCCTGGAAAAAATGCAGGCACTCTACGGGGACGTTGTCGTATATGACGTTCTCGGCGATGTCGTCTGCGGGGGATTTGCCATGCCTATGCGGGACGGATATGCCCAGGAGGTCTATCTCGTCACCAGCGGAGAACTGATGAGTCTCTATGCGGCGAACAATATCTGCAAAGCGATCGCCAGAATATCAGAGCGGAGCTCGGCAAAATGCCGGCTCGGCGGCGTGATCTGCAATGCAAAAAATATGGATAACGAACAGGGACTCGTCGAGGAGTTTGCAAAACGGATCGGCTCAAAACTTGTCTGTTTTATTCCGCGGAGCAACTCAGTAAGAGCTGCGGAGGTGAACCGGATGACGGTCATCGAACATGATCCGGCGTCAAATCAGGCAAAAGTGTATCGGGACTGTGCAAAGATCATTCTGGAAAACACCGATCTTCGGATCCCGACCCCGCTTGCACTGGAGGAACTGGAAGAGCTTGCAAGAGAGTATCTCTGAATCACGGATGGGGGGGTGCACCCTCACGGGCGCCCTTTCCGTCGCCTGTTTTATTCCCGGGGCAGTAACGGTAGTCCATGCCCCGAAAGGCTGCGCCCATCAGACGTTTTCCATGCTCCACGCGCTGATGAACGAAGCAGAGACTAGAATCGTTCCTGAGATACTCGTCTCCGGGCTTTCGGACAAAGATGTCATCTTCGGCGGAGAGGATTGTCTCAGACAGGCACTCGACCGTGCGGCAGAAAAAAAGCCGGAGCTGATCATCGTTGTCACCTCCTGTGTCCCGGAAACGATCGGGGATGACTGTCTTGCCGTCTGCCGGGAACACCCGTATGCAGAACGCACGCTCTATATCCCGACATCCGGCTTTCTCGGCGGAAGTGCAAAGGACGGAGAGAATGCCGCTCTCATCGGACTCTCGGCTCTGGCAGAGCCTGCAGATCCGGTACCGGGAACCGTCGGGATCATCGGGGAAAAAAATCTGGAGTCCGAGGTCGAGGAGAACTTCGCCGAAGTACAACGGCTGCTCGACCTTCTCGGTCTGACCGTTTCGGTCAGATTCTGCAGAAACGCCGCGGTGTCGGATCTTCGAAAGCTTGGCACCGTCTCCTGTTTTATTTTGCGGGACGGACGCTGCGCTGACGCCGGCCGGGAACTCGGCAGAAGGTTCAGCCGCCCGGTGGTCGGCGGTTTTCCCCGCGGACTTTCCGGATCGGTTTCATTTCTGCAGGAGACCGGCAAAGCCTGCGGACTTTCTGCGGAAAAAATCGAATCTGCTGTCCTGCAGGAGACCAAATACCAGAAAAAAATGCTCGAACGGTTTGCAAATCTTGCAGGCAGCAGGGTCTGTCTCGGCGCAGAACCGTTTGAAGGGACCCTCACCGCTGCACGCGAAGCGCTTGCCTGTCTGGATATGACCGAGTCTCCAAACGGAATAAACGTCAGACTGCCGTTCTATCTGCCGGTAGGCGCATCCGGGACCGTGAAAATGCTTTACCTCTGGCGGAGGGCGATTCTCCATGGATAAAGGTCTCTGCGTGAATCCTGTCTGGCCGTGCGCCATGACCGGAGCCTGTTCCGTTCTTGCCGGCATCTCCGGACTGGATGTCTTGATCCACGGCTCTTCGGGCTGTTATTATTATCCCCGGTCACTGCTGAAGGTTCCTTTGTTCTGCACCTATCTTCTGGAATCGGAGATCGTGTTCGGCACGACCGGCCGCTTAAAAGAGGTCGTGGACGGGCTTTCGTCCGCCGACCGGCCGGTCGCCGTTTTGAACACCTGCATCCCGGCGCTTACCGGCGAAGATCTCTCCGGGGCGCTGGAAAACAAAAACGCCGTCCTTGTCGATGCACCAGGTTTTCTCGGCAATGCCGAGGAGGGGGCAAAGACCGCATATGACTGCCTGGGGATCAAAACCGATCCTTCGCGAAACGGCGTGAACATCGACGGCGTTTCCCTTCTCGATCTTTTCTGGCGGGGAAATCTGCACGAAGCCGAGCGGCTTTTACGGCTTATGGATATCCCGGTCGGCGTTCGGCTTGCAAAAGACAGGTATGCAGATCTTCGAAAAGGGGCCGCTTTGCACACGGTCTCGGTCAATCCGTCGTATCCGTCCGGTGTTGGAACGATGCTCGGCTCGTTTTTGTTTACGGACGTAAAAGACACCTGTGCAAACCTCGCTGAAACGTTTCCGGATGCGGATATCGAACCGGTCCTCGAGGAGTGGCGGCGTGCCGATGAACAGATGTTTTATTCAAGCGACAAATATCTCCGCAAATATGAGCCGCCGGTAGCCGCCGTCTGCGCTCAGGAAAGTTACGCGCTGTTTGCCAAAACAATGCTGGAACGCTACTTCGGCGCCGAGGTCCCGGTCGTCCTTGCACGAAACCGTGACGCGGCCCATATCCCCTGCGAGACCGATCTGACGAAGATCGTCCGGGAAATCAGCGCAGCGTGTCCTGATCTGATCCTTGGCTCCACCTTTGAAGCAAACGCGTATCCGGCTGCTTCCTTCCTCGGGATCACCCCTCCCGACCGGAGCCGGGTCTCGATTGCCGCCCGGCCGATCGCCGGCATCGAAGGGGGGATCATGTTTCTGGAAAATGTGCTGAATACGCTGATAGATGCCGCGTCTCACACAAAAAAATAAAAAATAAGAGAGTCTTATTTTGACCGACGATCTCAGTCGGTTTTTATTGTTGTCAGTTTGACCGACTCGACGCCTTTCAGGGACATCAGGCGCTCTGCAAGCTGTTTCAGCTGTTCGCCCTGTCCTCTGACGAGGATGACTTCAAGACAGCGCTCATCGCTGACATGAGAATGGATCGTCGACTGGACGATATGTCTGTTTGAATGCTGGATCTCAGTGATCGCTTCCATAAGACCGCGGTGATCATGATCATAGACCATCGTGATGACTCCCTGACGCTCGCCTGACACGTCGTTCATCCATTCATAATAGGTGATATAAGACCGGATCGCGTCACGGATCCCTTCGGATCGTGATGAGTATCCGCGTTTTCCGATGATATCATCAAATTTATTCAGAAGGTTCTCAGGCAGTGAAATACCTATGCGTGAAAGATCCGACTCTCCAACCATGATGAAGTATTTGTCGTAGCTCTATATTATAGTTCTTACATAATCTGAATTATGTGCACACTCACACATACTTCGAATGAAAAAGAGAGGGATTAGTTCCTCTTCCCCGAGGAGGAGTAGACGATCTTTGCTGCAAGAAGAATAATAACGAGAGCTGCAAAGATCCCGATGATCAGGGCAATGATCGCTCCCGCCGTACTTTCTCCAAGCGCATAATCGGGCATCGGAGCCGACCAGCCGACCGGATCCTCCGCCTCAGCGATCTCCTCTCCGGTTGCCGGAGCAAAGAGCTCTTTGACGCCTCCGCTTACAAGCAGGGTGCTGTCAAGCCCGTCCGGGTCGCTTGAAGCGAAGAAGACCGCAGATCCGCCGATGATGAGCGCGATCACAAGACCGGCGGCCAGAACTTTTTTCATCGGAACCGGCTGTTTTGTTGTGTCTCCGGTAAGTTCCGGCCGGACGGTGAAGATCAGGGTCACCACGACCGCGGTTATGACGCCTTCGATGATACCGATCAGTGCATGGTAGACAAACATCGTCGGAAGTCCGATCCCGATCGGGACCGCGCCGAGAAGGGCGATTTCAACCGCCGCGAAACAGGCCGCGAGAACGCAGGCAAGCCAGGCTGCTATCCCGGCAGCTCCGGCGGCAGGGATCGCCGGGATGAAGGCTTTGATCCCCTTATATGAGTAAAATCCGACAAATCCGCCGATCACGCCCATATTGACGATGTTTGCGCCGAGCGCCAGAACACCTCCGTCGCCGAAGATGAGCGCCTGGATGATCAGAACGATCGTCAGCACAAAAACGGCGGCAAACGGCGAGCCGAGAATGATTGCTGCGAGCGCTCCGCCCACCAAATGGCCCGAGACGCCAAACCCGGTCGGGAGATTGAAAGCCTGAAGGGCAAAGATTCCTGCAGCTATGACCGCAAGGATCGGGATTTTTGCCTCATCAAGATTTTTCCGCGCCCAGTTGATCGAAAGAACGATAAAAACAAGGGCAATTATCCAGAATACGATGCCGATAGGGATGCCGAGTCCGCTATAGCCGAACAGAAAATCAGGAATATGCGTGGTCTTTCACCTGTATATTAGAATAACACGTGTTATCTAATAAGTGTTACGGCAGATGCCTGATGGAAAAAAATGTAATATTTTTATGACCCGAATCTGCAGTTCGTGTTATTTTTCATCGGTGACCATATCCAGCAGATCTCCGCCCTCCTCCACATCTTTCAGACGCGCCTCGCCGATCACCAGCGTTTTGCCGATCATCTTCTCTTTGCGGTAATCGGAAACCACGCAAAGCGAATGCGTTCCGGTGATCTGGGAGATGTTTCCGAGAAGTTCCGCCCTCTGCACGGTTTTCTGCGGTGAACCGTAACAGGTAAGGATCGTTTTGTTTTCAAATACCGCAAATGCGTGGAAGGGCGCTCTTCTCAGTTCCTGCACGTCGATCCCTATCGATCGGAGGTGATCCTCCGGCCGTTTTGGCAGAGCGTCCGGCTCTGCTGTATGGCCGGACGGCAGGGATGCCGGGCCGCGTGCCTCCTCTGCCGGCGTATAATTCAGCAGATCGATCGGCATGACGATATCGTCGTTGAAAAACTCCTCGAGCCTCATCGCCATCTCAAGGGTCGTGCCCATCCCCCCTTCGTATTTGCTGATCGTCCGTCTGGAGACCCCCAATGCATGGGCGAGATCGCCAAGAGACATCGACTGTTCTTCACGCAGGGTTCGAAGTCTGTCAGCGTCGATGTTCACGTACAGACCTCCCGGTGAAGCATACACAAGCGGGAGTTCGCCTTCTGCAAGATAATCATACAGGGTGGCAGACGAAACGGCGTTTATCCCGTATCTGACATAGATCGCTCCGCGCTCCAAAGCAACATCCCGCGCGCGCTCTCCGATGATAAGCGGGACCGCGTGGAGATGGCGTGCGATCTTGTCCAGGTCCCATGCAATGTCTTCGTTTACACTGTCGATCTGTGAAACTACTTTGATAACGAGCAGATTCTCTCCCTTTGATGTCATCAGGTCGAAACTTCTCGGACGAATTTCACATCGTTCCGAGACATTGTATCCGGTCATCAGGAGGATACTGACCACGGTCTGGAGGAGTCTGTCGTTGGACATGAGATGTATAATCGTAATAGTAATGCGGTTCTATAAAATAATATCATTTATGTTACTCGGGCTTGACGATACGGATTCACCGGACGGGATGTGCACAACCTATCTTGGAGCACTCATAGCTGATGAGCTGGACCGTATGGGGTATACGGTCTCCAGCTGCCGTCTGGTCCGGCTGAATCCAAACGTTGTCTGGAAGACCCGGGGAAATGCCGCCGTCTGCATCGGGATCGTTGGAGGGGACCCTGAGACCGTGTTAAAAATCGCCTGCGGATTTGTGGACCGGTTTGCGGAGTTTTCCTGTGAAAAGACCAATCCCGGCGTGGTAGTTGTCGAGTCAGCGCCGGATCCGGCGTATTATTTCCAGGCTCTGCAGAGATTCTGCACGATTCAAGAGACGGTTTCCCGGCTGGATACGATCCATGCACTGTATAAAGGATACAAAAACGGCCGCGGACTGATCGGGGCGCTTGCAGCCGTTTCATCCGTCCTCCCGGACAAAACCTACGAGTGTCTTGCCTACCGAAAGGCTGAGGTGCTTGGGACCCCCCGGATCTTCGAAGACGAGGGATTTTTTATTTCCGAAGAGAAAACGGCTCCCCATACCTGGGACACAGTGGATTTTATTCGAAGAGCGATCGTCTGCGTTCCGCATGGAAAAGATCCGGTATTATACGGGATCCGCGGGGAAAGCCCAGCCTGGGTGCAGGAAGCGGCCGGGTATCTGGAGACGGAAGAGCCGGCATTTTCCAGGATCTGGGAAACGAATCAGGGAACGGATGCCCATCTTCTTCCTCTTCCAAAGGAAGGGCCGGCCGAAGGCGAATCCTACCGGTTTTCAGGGATCGTGGCGTCAGCGCCGAAAACGAACCGCGGAGGTCATGTGCAGTTTACGATCTCCCGCGGGGGGGTGAACATCTCCGTGTTTGCTTTTGAACCGACCAAATATTTCAGGAACGCGGTCCGCGAACTTGCCTGCGGGGATCAAATCACCGTCTGCGGCAGTTTTCAGAAAGATGTCCTGCATCTGGAAAAGTTCCGGCCTGAGGAACTTGCCGGACAAAAGATGCGGGTCTCCCCGAAGTGTCCGGTCTGCGGGGGAAGGATGACCTCTGCCGGAAAAGACAAGGGATACAAATGTCGGGAATGTTCTGCAAGAGTCCGCGAGGTGCCGGATCTTTCCCGAACCCTTCAGATGAAATGGTATGAAGTTCCGCCCGGATCCAGACGGCATCTGGCAAAACCTGCGGTCAGGATGAGAGATCAAAACAACTGATCAGAGCATTAAAAAAAGATTGGATAGAGAGAAGGGAAAGAGTAAAAAGGGTTTTATCCGGTGATGTACTCATCGGTTCTGACCCATGCTGCCGCTTCAACGGGCAGAACAAAGATCCTTCCGTCTCCTTTTTTACCGGTCCGTGCATGTTCACGGATGATCTTTATCAACACCTCCACATCTTTGTCCGGGACGACGATCTCGAGTTTGGTCTTCGGGAGGGTCTTCACCTGCATTTTGCCGGCCCTGTACTGAAGACAGACCCCTCCCTGTTCACCGCGTCCGAGAACATCGGTGATCGTGACCCCCGGGATGCTGTTCTGTTCAAGTGCATTCAATACCTCATCCACCTTTTCCGGGCGGATGATCGCTGTTATCATTTTCATGTTGTGAAACCTCTTTTGTGCTTATGCCTGTTCACCGTGCTGGGCAAGGTCCATACCGATGTACTCCTCATCCTCCGTGACCCGGAGACCCATCGTCTTGTTGATGATCCATCCAAGGACAAATGTCAGTCCAAAGGCGTAGACCATTGCGATCACCGCGTCAAGGACCTGAATGCCAAACTGCTGTATGTTTCCTTCAAGAAGTCCTCCGACCCCGCAGATCGCGGAAACGGCAAAGACCCCTGTCAGAACTGCGCCGGCGAAGCCGCCCATACCGTGGATCGCCCAGGCATCGAGAGACTCGTCGAGCCCCTTCTTGATCCTGAAGGTAAGAGCCGCGTAACAGACGATCGCTGTCAGAACACCGATCAGCATCGCGCCGACCACGTTCACATATCCGGCCGCCGGAGTGATCCCGACCAAACCGGCCAGGGCCCCGGAGATAAATCCAAGCGAACTCGGCTTTCCGCTCTTCCAGGAAAGTGCCATCCATGTCAGAGCACCGGTGGCGGCTGAGGCAGCTGTAACGAGAAACGCACTTGCAGCGAGTTCATTTGCTGCAAGGGCGGACCCTGCGTTGAACCCGAACCAGCCGACGATCAGAAACATTCCGCCGATAAGCGTCATTGGAATGTTGTGCGGAGAGAACATGTGTTTTCCGTAGCCGATCCGCTTCCCTATCACCAAAGCAAGCGCGAGCGCTGCAAATCCTGAACTGATGTGAACGACTGTTCCTCCGGCAAAATCAAGGGCTCCGAGCTGTGCTGCCCATCCCCCTCCCCACGCCCAGTGGGCAAGAGGAGCGTAGACCAGTGTCAGCCAAAGAAGACCGAAGACTATGTAGGACGACATCTTCACCCGTCCGACGATACCTGATGTCAGGATCGCCAGTGCCAGACAGGCAAACATCATCTGGAAACAGACGAACAGAACATCAGGTATCCCGTTTGTCACGCCGTCAAGCGGGATCCCCGAAAGACCGACATACTCCAGAGACCAGCCGATCACGCCGCCCACATCGCCGCCGAAGGCAAGCGAGTAGCCGATGATGATCCACTGAACGATTCCAAGGGCAAGTGCCGTAAATGAAAGCATCATCGTTGAGATGACGTTTTTCTTCCTTACCATTCCGCCATAGAACAGCCCGACTGCGGGAACCATCATCAACACTAATGCTGCTGAAATGAGAACCCAGGCTGTTGCACCAGTATCAAGATCCATGAGTGATTCACCTAAATCAGCACAACCAAATACAAATAACCCGAAAAAACAGTCCCGCCCCCGACCCGTCGTGGCTCTTCACCACGCCCGGAGACCAAACTGTATTTCCGGATTTTATGTGGTGTTGATGTGCATTTTTATTATAGGCGCTCCTGATATAAAATTATATGCTCCATGTTAACAAGTGTCACACTGACACAGAATTAATAACCATTTAGAGGACATACCAGATACCCAGATGACACTGGAAGAGAAAATCACCTTTTATTCCCGGGAAGATGCGGCCGCATTTCAGAAGTATCTCCGGGAAAAGGGATGTCCGTCACGGATATCTGTAGAACACAGCTTTTCGGGCACGCCGTATTTTGAGGGCACGATCGCGTCGATTCTGCATCTCATCGAGCTGATCGGGGCGCGTGAAAAGGATGCCGATCTGGATGAACTGAAATCAGACCTTCTTACACGCAGAAAAACCCTGGAAGAGTTTTTCGCATCGCACAAACCCGGGGATTCCCTGACGGAAGCAACGCCTTCGCAGCTTCTCGCGCAGGCTGAATCCATCGATGCGATGGGTGAGGATGTGCAGAAACAGGCGTCCGACAAGTTCATGAACGCACTGATGATCCTTGGGACCCTGGAGGATAACGAGCTTCTGGAAGTCTCAGAGGAAAACGAATGCTACACGCTTCTTGACATCAAGGATCCAAACGAGCTCCGGGTTATGTATGCCTACACGGACTTCAGCGGGGTTATGGAAGACGATCTGAAAGAGGCCGGAGTCAGCAGCCATATCCGGACCTCATCTGCGACGGCGTATATCATAACCGCCGGCGCCGAGCTTCTGTTCGTTTCCGATATCGAGGATCTGGCCGAGCTTCTGGATAATATGGATGTTGAAGACGACGAAGCTGCCCGGTTTGTGGACGCGGTCTTTTTCAAACAGGCTTTGATCGCCCGGATCCATGCCCTCGTTTCAGAAGGAAAACAGAGCGAGGCCGAACTGCTTGCCGCGTTTGATGCCCCGGCGTTTCCGCTTGAAGGAACGGATGATGTCATTTCCTATGATATTTCAGCCGAGTATCTGTCCGGAGTCGTCTCAGACCTGAGAAAACAGGGTGTTCTCTCAGGGAAAGACGGTAAGATTAAAAGCAGTTAACGTCATATAATACTGTTAGGTGGGGGATGTGGAGTACAAAGCAGTGTGGATACTGCTGCCCTCACCATTTGTTCTGTGAGCATTTTTTTTATATTTTTTTGGCGTTGTGTCTCTTTCTTTGTTTTACATGATTTTACCCTGACGGAAAGATTAATACATTCTGATTTCCATTGGTAGATTGTATAACGGTTTAGTGCATTCTCGGTTGAGCCCGGGCTTTGGTCCGGCCGAAAAACCCGTTGGTGTGATAGATCCGGCGAATGGATGTCTTAATTGGCGGCGCAGGTCCTAAAGGACAGCTGCGGGGAAGAGTACGGCAGTATTATGCAGAAACGGCCCGGATCCAGAATCAGGAAAGGAAAGACCCTGACGTCTGCGACGATCATTCTGATAGCTCTGCTCATGGTGATCATTCTGGGTCTCGCGAGTACCGGAATGCTTGGGACCAATCTGTTTGTAGAGAATCCTATCCTGAAAAAGGATGTGGGAGCGCAGGTTTCGGTTGTGGGCGAGGATGTGGTTGTTTTTATCGCCTGCGGGGAGGATGCAGCGGATCTTACCGAGGTCATCATCTGTATCGAAGGAGTGAGGCTTTCGGATCAGGAGGCCAGGCAGGCAGTTGTCAATAATACCTGTACATTTTCGGGAGCCGCCCGCGGGGTTGCCGGGGAGCGGGATGTCTCTATGAAAGGCGTTTTTTCCGACGGGTCGGTCACGTCGATCCGCTGTTCGAAACTGAATTGTGTGTGACGGATCATCCGTTGCCCCTCCCTCCTTTCCCCGCAAAAAACAAGACATACTTATATGGTGATACCCGCCCAACCTTATCCAGCAAAAGGTCAAAATCATGCATAAACATTGTAGCACCCAGGTCAAGCAGTTTATCCCGCGCGGCGACATGACCGTAAATGAACTCGTCTGTGAGATGGGAAAAGCAGGAGCATACAACGGAGGAAGTCTCTTCCACGCAGTAGAAGTCTATGAAAAGATGCTTTCTGATCCTGACATGACCAAATTCTTCGCTCTTTCCGGAGCCATGGTCCCGGCGGGAATGGGAGGGATCGTCTCGACTCTGATAGAAAAAGGTCACATCGATGTGCTGACCTCAACGGGCGCAAACCTCACCCATGACGTTATCGAGGCGATCGGCTGCCACCACTACCACGGTAAAGCCGAGTGCGATGATGTCGAACTCAGAAACGATGAAGTAAACCGGATCTACGATGTCTTTCTGCCGAATGATGCGTTCGAGGATCTGGAAGAGTTTATTCAGGACGTCTACTGCGGACTTCCCGAAGCGCCGGTCACGATCAGCAGCCTTTTGAAAACGATCGGTGAACAGCTCGACACGGGAATTCTTGCAACGGCAGCAAAACATGACGTCCCCGTCTACTGCCCGGCGTTTCAGGACTCGGTCCTCGGTCTCCAGTACTGGATGTTCTCCCAGTTCCACAAAAAGACGATCCTCGACGCGATCGGCGATATGCATGTTCTGATGAATCAGGTCTTCAACGTCAAAAAAGCCGGAGCGGTTTTAGTTGGGGGAGGGGTCCCGAAGAACTTCACGCTCCAGAGCATGCTGATGACGCCAAATGACTTCACCTACGTTATCCAGCTCACCGGAGACCGCCCCGACCTTGGCGGACTTTCCGGAGCGACCCTTGACGAGGCAAAGTCCTGGGGTAAGATCGGGGAAGGAGGGACAGGCGTTACCGTATACGGCGATGCCACGATAACCCTCCCCATCCTTGCGGCCGCCGCCCTGGAACGGCTGGAGAGAAAATAAATGGCTGAACTTCTGCTCGCTCTTGACGTGAAGGGGAGAGAAGAAGCAGCCCGCGTCGCTCTGGCCTGCGAAGGGGAGCTGGATGCGATTAAGATCGGCTACCCTCTGGTCCTTTCGACCGGTCTTGGCATCGTGAAGGAGCTTGCCAAAGCAAACATCCCGATCATTGCCGACTTTAAAGTCGCCGACATCCCAAACACCAACGCCCTTATCTGCGAAGAGGTCTTTGCAGCAGGATGTTCCGGGATCATCACCCACGCATTCTGCGGGTCGGATTCTCTCCAGGCGATCGTGGACGGGGCCCACGATCACGGGGGAAGCGCCTTTGTGGTCTGCGAGATGAGTCACCCGGGAGCTCTTGATTTTCTGAGCGGGGCAAATGCCGAACGAATGGCGAAGATGGCAAAGGAGTCAGGGGCCGACGGGATCATCGCCCCCGCCACGCGTCCTGACCGGACGGCTGTGCTGCGGTCGGTCATCGGCGGTTCGATGAAGATCTACTCGCCCGGCGTAGGAGCTCAGGGAGCACAGCCGGAAGATGTAAAAAAGTATGTTGACGGGATCATCGTCGGCCGTGCCATCTACGAATCAGCAGATCCGGGGAAAGCAGCGCACGAGTTCCGTGTGCGGGCACTCTGATCTTTTTCTTTTTTTTACGCAGGATATCTGTTGTGTTGGACTGGATCAAATCCGGAAAGTGTAAGGCTGTGTGTGGAAACCTTAGATAAAATCAACTGCAAACCGTAAATCAGAGATCTGCTCTCCGAATCGTTTCGCTTGCTTGAATCGGCGCGGTTGGTTTTTCTCTTGTCTCCACACCCAGCTATACTCCGCCTGATTTTTAGAATTTCGCTGTATCCGCTGTCGCAAACCTTCGGTTTGCTCGCAAGTCTATTGACTTGATCGCAAGTTTCCTTCGAAAACTTGCCCAGCCGAGCCCGGTCCGACGGACCGGGCCGCCTCCGCTAAGACCGCCCCTTCGGAGCAACCCGCTATTTATTTACAACCCGGTCCTCTTAAAAAGTCCCAGACACCGTTTCTTATACTCATCCTCGGTGATGATCCCGTTCTCCCGCAGATACTTCAGCGCCTCAAGGGACTTATCGATCGCCTCATCATCCAGCCCCTCACGCGGCTCCAGCGTTACCGGCGAAACGGGTCTTGCCGCCGGGGGTCTCTGGATATCCGGCCTCACCGTCTTCGAAACATACACCACCGAGTCATCATCCTCCGGCAGACCCATAGAATCGTTCGCAAGATGCTTATACCGCCCGCCCCCGACCCGGGTCCGTCCTCCCGGCAGGATCATCGCATCCCCTTTCCCCTCATCATGCCACTGATCGTCCATCTTCCCCGAATCCTTCTCGAACACGATCACATCATTCACCGGTTCATCTGCCTTCTTTACCGGCTCCGGCTTGGGAGAGACCGACTCCACCATCCGCGAGACCCAGGCCGCCTTGGCTTCCTCGATCTCCTTTCCCGTCTGACCTCCCCCCTCCTCGAAAAACGCATCTCCGGCGCCGTTCCTTTCCGCAAGATCAGCAAACAGACTCTCCGCCGACTTGCCGGCACGGGATCCCGCCGGGGGCTCCTCCTCAAAAACATCATCCTCCCCTGTCCCCTCCGCCGGCTTATGCACGCTCTGCCGTACCAGATACTCTTCTGTAAGCAGATTATGTTTCGCCGCGATCTCCCAGTTGTTTCCCGCCTTCATATTCATCATCTCCCGCAGCGTCAGCAGAGCAGCCCTCAGCTCCTCGACCGAATTCTTGAGATTATGGAAAACATACTTATCGTTATTCACCGTTTTCAGCGTAAGAGTCGGCGCGACCGCAGCAGGCACCCGGACTGACGCCTCCAGCAGATCGATATAGTTCATCTCATAGATCCGGTACACCGTCTGACGCTCAGGGTATCCCCAGATCATGCGAAGACGGGTCAGCAGGATAGGGATCAGAAATTTATCCTTACTCCGTGCGTATATCACATTCAGGACCTCTTCGGTCCGCGGAATGTCATCCAGGATCTCGATCGGGAGATCATACTGATACAATACTTCGTGACGCACGGAAAAATTCCTCTGATATTACTATACCATTAGCGTTTGAAAATAGTTAAAGGTCGTGAATGATCGAAAAAAAGATGAGGGAGAATTCTCCCGGGGCATTTCTGCCTTTACATCATTCCCGGGGGCATGCCGCCCATTCCGCCCATGCCTCCGCCCATCGCGGCCATCTCTTCGGGTGATGGTCCGGCTGACTTCGCGGATGCGATGACGTCATCGATCCTGAGGATCATGACAGCGGCTTCTGCTGCTGAGGAAATTGCCTGGGTCTTTACACGGAGCGGCTCAACAACGCCTGCTTCCCACATATCGACTGCCTTTCCTTCAAAGACATCAAGACCAAAGGTTTTGTGTCCTTTTTCGTGTGCTGCACGGAGTTCTACAAGTTTGTCAATCGGGTCGAGACCTGCGTTCTCTGCAAGGGTTCTCGGGATGATTTCCAGTGCGCCTGCGAATGCTTCGATCGCGAGCTGGATACGTCCGCCCTGGGTCGCTGCGTATTCGCGGAGTCTGAGGGAGAGCTCAACTTCAGGAGCGCCTCCGCCGGCCACAACTTTCTTGTCTTCAACGACACAGGCAACGACACGGAGTGCATCTTCGAGTGCACGGCCGAGCTCGTCAACAACGTGGTCGGTTCCGCCTTTGATGATGATCGAGACTGCCTTCGGGTTCTTGCATTTCTCAACGAAGATCATCTCTTCGCCGCCGACTTTGCGTTCTTCGACGATACCGGCAATACCGAGCTCATCGCCGGAGATCGCGTCGATCGAGGAGATAAGTGATGCGCCGGTTGCGCGTGCAAGCTTTTCCATATCGGATTTCTTTACACGGCGGGTTGCGAAGATACCTGCTTTGGAGAGGTAGTGCTGTGCAATGTCGTCGATACCTTTCTGACAGAACAGAACATTTGCGCCGGATGCTTTGATCTTCTCGACGATGCTCTTGATCATACGCTCTTCCTCATCGAGGAACATCTGGAGCTGATCAGGGGACGTGATGGAGATCTCTGCGTCGACTTCGGTCTTCTTGTATTCAACGGCTGCGTTGAGCAGAAGGATCTTTGCATTCTTCACGGATTTGGGCATGCCCGGGTGGACACGTTCCTTGTCGATGATCATTCCTTCGATGATCTCGGACTCGTCGATCGAGCCGCCGACACGCTTCTCGACCTTGACGTTTTCAGTGTCGACTGTTCCGTCGGCGTCTGCAACGAGGGTAATAGCGCGAACGATAAGGTCACAGAGTTTGTCCTTGGAGGATTCTGCGTTCTTGCCGGTCATCGCGGTTCCGGCGATCTTTGCAAGGATCGCGGTGTCTTTTGCTTTGACATCGATCGCGATGGTCTTGAGAAGCTCCTGTGCTTTCTCTGCTGCCTGTCTGTATCCGAGAGTGATAACGGTCGGGTGGATGTCCATCTCGAGAAGCTCTTCAGCTTTCTTTAAGAGTTCGCCTGCAATGATGACTGCGGTAGTGGTTCCGTCGCCGACTTCATCGTCCTGGGTCTTTGCGATCTCGACCATCATCTTTGCTGCCGGGTGTTCGATGTCCATCTCTTTGAGGATGGTGACACCGTCATTAGTGATGACAACATCTCCGATGGTGTCGACGAGCATCTTGTCCATTCCCTTCGGACCAAGAGTCGATCTTACGGCTCCGGCGACGGCTTTTGCCGCTGCGATGTTCATGCTCTGTGCATCCCGTCCGCGAGTACGGTTTCCTCCTTCTTTGAGGATAAAAATTGGCTGTCCGCCAAGTTGTGCTGACATAGTATAATCACCTATACCCTGTTTTGACAGAGTAATGTATGGAATATGTTGTTTAGTGGTTCTATATAAACATGATTATTTTTGACGGTCATCGGCGATGTTTTCGGGCCCTATCTTCCTGACTGTATGCAGGACACCCGGTACGCGCCGAAGAAAAATTGGGGAGAAGAAGAGGGTTCTGCTGATCAGAGGACGGATTCGATACGGTCGAGCGCCTCTTCCAGCCGTTCCATGGAAGCAGCATAGGAGATGCGGATCCAGCCCGGAGCTCCGAAAGCAAATCCCGGGGTGGCGGCGACGTGGGCTTTGTCCAGCCAATGGTTGGCCGTTGCTCCGTCGTCTCCTCCGCAGTTGATGAAGGCGTAGAATGCTCCGTCTGCCGGTGCAGTTTTCAGTCCCATGCCGGCAAGTCTGCCGATGACATATTTTTTCCGCGCCTCGAACTCTTTTCGCATGGACTCAACACAGGTCTGATCCCCGGTGAGAGCAGCGACGCCCCCCCACATGGAAAAGGTATTGACGTTTCCAACCGAATGCTGCATGACTTTGTCCATGTACGGGATAACGGTTTCCGGAGCTGAGATATAACCGAGTCTCCATCCGGTCATTGCGTAGGCTTTGGAAAATCCGTTGATAGTGATCGTGCGTTCGTCCATGTCCGGCAGGGATCCCATCGACACATGTTCCTGTCCATAGACGAGCTTTTCATAGATCTCGTCCGAAAGACAATACAGGTCGTGGTCGATGCAGGCATCCGCAAGGATCCGGAGTGATGACCGCCCGAGGATCGAACCGGTGGGGTTCGACGGCGTGTTGACGATGATCATCTTGGTTTTATCGGTGATTTTTTCGTAGAGGGATTCATCGACCTGGAAATTATCGTTGAGAGAGTGATGGACCGGTTTTCCCCGGGCGATGGTGACACAGGGATCATAGGAGACCCATGCCGGGTCGAGGATGATGACTTCATCGCCGGGATTCAGGCATGCCGTCATTGTGATCCTTATCGCGTCTTTGGCGCCGCTTGTACAAAGGATCCGGTTCTGGGCGGTCGGGATATGGTTTTCTGTATTGAGTTTTTCAGCTATCGCTTTGGTCAGAGCGGGGATTCCGCGGGAAGGAGCATAGTGGGTCTCGCCCCGGTGTAAGGCGTCGATTGCGGCCTTGGTGATGTGTGCGGGCGTAGCGAAGTCAGGTTCGCCGACCGCGAGGCTGATGACATCTATACCGTTTGAGATCATCTCTTTTGAACGGTTGTTCATCGCCATCGTTGCGGACGGGGGGACTGCAGCGATGTTTTCTGAAAGAGGCAACATACCTTCTATGTCTGTTCTGCAAGATATTTAAGGAAAGATGTTGGCCTGAAAAAAAGGGATTAGGATAAGAAATCGACGGCTGCGGAAAGTCCGTCACCTTCGAGTTTGTACCCGGCTTTTTTGAAGCACATCTGGACGGCGGCAACGGTCGCGATGATCTCGGGTGTATCGATGATACCCATATTGCCGATCCGGAAGATCTTGCCTTTGAATCTGTCCTGGCCTCCGGCGAACTCGATGCCCATCTTTTTGCAGGCTCCGCGGATCTTTGCATCCTCGACGCCTTCGGGATAGAAGAATCCGGTGACGGTGTTCGAGGCTTTGTGCAGAGTATCGACCTGGGGAACGAGGGAAAGTCCCCATGCTTCCCCGGCAGCCCGAACGGCGCCGGACATTTTGTGGTGGCGTGCGATCCTGTTTTCGAGTCCCTCTTCTTCAATGAGTCTGCAGGCTTCGCGCAGTGCAAGGAATAAGGGGACGGCCGGTGTGGTCGGTGTTTCCATCGGGCTGCCGTCGGCGGATTTCTTTGCTTTCTTTAAGTCGAGGTAGAAGGGCCTGTTTTCGGAAAGTCTGTCCCAGGCTCTTTGTGAGACGGAAACGGCGGCAAGTCCTGCAGGGGCTGCAAGACATTTCTGGCTTCCGACGATCGTTACGTCGGCTCCCCATGCATCTGCCTTTACGGTGTCTCCGCCGATCGAGGTGATCGCATCAAGGATGAAGAGAGCGTCGTATTTTCGGGCGAGTTTTCCGACTTCTTCGGCCGGGTTGAGGATCGCGGCGGACGTCTCGTTATGTACGAGGGTCACGACTTCGGCGCCGTTTTCCAGTTCCTGTTTGAGGGCTTCGAGATCCAGGGCGTGTCCCCATTCGGACTCGAGCATGGCGGTCTCGCCGTAGAGTTTGGAGATGAGACCGAGGCGTTCGCCGAACTTTCCGTTGACGAGGGAGACGATCTTTTTGCCTTTGGCAAACGAACCGATGGCGGCTTCCTGTCCCGCGGTTCCGGATCCGGAGAGGACGAGCATGTCGTTTTCGGTGCCGAAGACGGGTTTGAGGGTCCGAACGATATCTGCGTAGCAGTCGCCGAACTCTTTGCTTCGGTGGTTGATCGCCTGTTTCGTCATTGCATTTCGGACCGTTTCCGGCATCGGAACGGGACCGGGCATCATGAGCAGAGTTTCTTTATACATGGGAAAGTCTGTTACATATATGAGAATAGACATACATATACTAATTCCATAGAGGTTTTATCAGATGCCAGAAGTCGCAGTTATAGCCGGTTCAGTTTCGGATCAGACGATCGTTGATAAGGCAACGACCGTTCTTCAATCATACAATATTTCCTTCGATGTTCAGTTCATCTCTGCTCACCGCGATGCCGATAAACTGGATGCCTACGTCAAGTCGTCGGATGCTTTGGTCTTTATCTGTATTGCGGGGATGTCGGCGGCTCTTCCGGGGGTCGTCGCCGCGAGGACGAAAAAACCGGTGATCGGGGTCCCGGTCTCCGGGAAGATCGCCGGCGGGCTGGACGCTCTTCTTTCGATCGCCCAGATGCCAAAAGGGGTCCCGGTCGCCTGTATGGCGGTGGACGGCGGGGAGAATGCCGGACATTTCGCGGCAAGGATCCTTGGGAAAAACTAATTTTTTTGGCGGCTCTGCCGGTGCTGATTTTTACACAGTGACACGGGACGATTTCGTGTCGGTCAGATTATAAAAAAGAGGCTGCCGGTTTTTGGCAGCTGGTTTTCACACTTATGCTTCGATGATGTACTTGGCGAGAAGCTCGTTCCATTTCTCGGAAGCCATCAGTTTGGTGAGTCCGTTGTTGATGAGCGTGTGGAGTTCGGTATCACCGTTTCTCATAGCCACACCATACTCTTCACCGGTCGGAATGGTTCCGAGAATGATGATCGCATCTTTTGCTTTGATGTAGTCTTTGATGTTTACATCATCGAAGATGACCGTCTGCACGAGACCGTTTTCCAGAGCGACCATCGACTGGGGGAAGGTATCATAGAGTTTGATCTTTCCGTCTTTTACCATCTGGTCGTACTTTGCCTGGCCAAAGAAGTCATCGCTCTGGATGTACTGATCTGCCGAACAGCTTCTCTGCACACCGATCGTGACGTCTCCTGCCTTGAACTGGTCCATCGTGACAGCAGAGCCTTTCTTTACGGCGACACCCTGATCAACGCTCCAGTAGGGTTTGGAGAAGGTTACCTGAGCTGCACGGGCCGGAGTGATCGTCATTCCGGAGTAGACCATATCGATCTTGTTTCCAAGGAGTGCTGGAATGATTCCGTCCCAGGCGACTGCCTTGATCTCGACATTGAAGCCTTCCTGCTCTGCGATCCACCGGATCGATTCAACATCGAATCCGGCGAATTTGCCGCTTTCATCAACGTAGGAGTACGGCGGGTAGTCCCCGTCGATACCGACGATATAGGTTTTTTTCTCGGACTGAGTGCCGACACAGCCTGCCGTTAAAACAGCAGCCACCACAAGAAGGGCTATGATCGCCCCTAAAAACACTTTTCTATCCATCTGTTAATCATTTCTGTTTCTTCTATAAATCACTTGCTTCCCGGGCGCAGGAATTTCAGAATGATTTTCAAAAGTGTGTGAAAGAGTAGTTACATGTTATTCTTTTTTGAAGTACAGATAACAATGACAGTGACCAAACGCTTCGATATCTGCTGCGGAGTCCCTGCACGGGCATAGGTATATTTTATCGGCCTCGGCGTCCCCGGTCGGGATACGGCAGGGACAGAACCGTTTTCCGTACACGAGTTTGTTTCTGGCTATTCCTTCGATCGTTGAATTAGTGATATCTTTGTTATCATTGAGCGCCCAGCCTTTTTTTACGGCGACCTTCTCGATCGACGGTCGTATCTGCTCGGCGACTTCGCGTATCTCGTCGCGGGTGGGAATAAGATTCATCAGCAGATATTCCCTCTCAAAAGTTATCAGGGTTTGGTTTGCGGCTAGTGAGGCGGCACACTTATGGTTCCAGGGATTTTTGGATCATGCGTTTCTGTATCGGTTTTAAGTGGTCGAGAAAGAGGATCCCGTCATGATGATCCTTTTCATGCAGAAATGCCCGGGCGGCCACTCCTTTGAGTTCGGTTTCGATGATCTGGCCTGAAATGTCGAGATATCTGCAGATGATCTTTCCCGGCCGCCGGACCGGCCGCTGGACTCCCGGAATGCACGGACTTCCTTCCATCTCTTCAACCAGCGTTCCCTCTTTGAGGACTTCGGGGTTGGCTCCTTTGATTGTTACTCCGCCGACGTTTACGATGAACAGACGTTTTGACACGCCTATCTGGGGGGCTGAAAGGCCGACGCATCTGTTCTGGATCATGGTGTCCCACATATCCGTCAGAATGCCGAGCTCTTCTTCCCCGAACTTTTCGACCGTTTCCGCCTGCTGAAAGAGTACAGGGTCTCCGTATTTTCGTATCTCGCGAATCATATGATTCTTTTCTCTCTGGAATCGTTTTAGTGTTGTGATTGCCAATAGATAGGTATGGAGTTAGCGTATGACCACCCGGGGCATGCATCGGGCGTTGTGAACGGAAAAGAGTTCGAGGGTTTTTGTCTGCCGGTCCCGCGGTCGAATCTGATTTTTATCAAGACTGCCGGAGGATTCATCGGCTGCGGATTTTTCGATATGAAGACATTTGATAAACTCGGGATACCGGCCGCGAGGATCACCGGCGTTTCAACCCTCGAAGAGCTTCTTGCCGGAAAAATCGTTGATATGACAGAGTCAGCAGAGAAAGCCGGTGTCAGGATCGGGATGAGCGGGTATGATGCACTTATGCGTTTTTGTTCCTGAAATCCCTGCATGGAGCAAAGATTTTTTAGCAATCAATCCGTTGTATTATCTATGAGAACATCTATTCTCGCATTACTTGCGGTTTTGGCTGCCCTTTCCCTTCTTTGTCTGCCGGTCTCGGCAGCGATAGGTTCGGATACGGCGACCATTTATGTAACGTCGTCTCCTTCCGGGGCCACGGCCACTGATTCGGCAACGGGAGACAAGATCACTACGCCTGACAGTTTTATCGTCTACACGACCGGCACTCCTACGCATCATTACATAACCGTTTCGAAGAACGGGTATTATGATTATTATTATGATGCCGGGATCCCGGCAAAAGATGATTATATCCAGGTCAATGCTGTTTTGACTCCGATCCAGACGACCGGGTACCTTTCTGTCTCTTCGAGTCCCTCGGGAGCCAATGTCTATGTTGACGGCATCTACAAGGGAACGAGTCCGGTGACGGTTTCGGTGTCTGCGGGTTCGCACAGTGTTCGTATGGATAAGTCCGGGTATGATTCATGGACAGGCTCAACCTCCGTGACTGCCGGTCAGACCGCGTATGTCTCTGCGTCCTTAAATCCGTCGGTCACCTACGGGTATCTGTATGTCTACTCCAGCCCGCCGAATGCGGACGTGTACATCAACGGTGTCTACAAAGGCGATACGCCGTTTACGATCGGTCTGAACCCGGGAACCTATCAGGTCATGGTGAAGAAAGCAGGTTATACGTCCTACTCGACCACGTCTTCTGTCTACACAGGCTCGACGACGTCGGTCTCGGCAAATCTCCAGAAGAGTGCGGACGCCTACATCCAGGTGGCTTCCTATCCTTCCGGAGCTGCTGTATACATTGACGGCGGGTATGTGGGAAACACCCAGTACTCCAGCCCGTCGAACCCGAATTACATGCAGGCCGGCCCGTTCACTTCCGGAACATCCCACACGCTTATGCTGAAACTTGACGGATACGCCACCTACTCGTCGTCATTTGTTCTGAGCTCAGGCGAGACCAGAACGTTTTCCGTGACGATGAATCCGGTAACGCCGGTCGTGACGACCGGTTCTCTGCATATCACTTCAGATCCGTCAGGCTCGGATGTGTATGTCGATAATGTCTTCAGAGGCTATACGCCGCTCACGCTGAACGATCTCGCCACAGGTTCCCACACCGTGCTTCTTCAGCACGGCGGATATAAAGACTGGTCAGAGACGATCACCGTTTCTACCGGCCAGACGGTTGAGAGAACGGTTGTGATGTCCCAGTCCGTTGTCCCGACTCCGACCTCGTCGCCGGCACCCTTTATCGGGATCCTTGCCGGACTTGGCGCCTGCGGAGTTGTACTGGCTGCAAGACGCCGGTAAACATTCTGGTTTCAAGACCACTCATTTTTTTGAGAGGTCTTTCTTTTTTTGGAAATTATTTAACGGACGATTTTTCAATCCTTCTTTGAATAGGACTTACGCGGTGGGCTTTCTCATGCTCCCACACCCAGCAATATACTTTCCGAATTGTATCCTCACAATTATCACATATTTCCTATCTGAATCCTTCACTCCAGATGAACTACCTGGAAAGCCCAAATGGGCAAAGCCCATTTGAGGCGGCACGCAAATCTTCGATTTGCACGCATCAGCCGAAGCAGAGCACCCGAACGCAAGAAAAATGCGATTCGCGTGAATTCGCGGAGATTCGCGGTTAAATAATCTCATGTTTCCAAACCCAGCCGTACCCTTCCCAAATTGGATTCACAACCACACCGCGTAAGTCCTATTTGAAGAAAATCGCCTTGGCTCATAAGGTCGAGTCAGCTGAATAAAATACGTAAAAAAAAGTTAGATGCAGTCCTTTAAGTGGAACTTAAAGGGACCGAGGTTTCCGCCGTAGTTTCCTGCGGTGATCTTGACGACACCCGGAACTCTGCATGCTGCCTGGACACCGGCTTTCATTGCTTCATTTACTGCTGCTTCGGAGACACCGTCGATGACGATCTCGTAGACTGCCTTGACACCTTCGGGGATCTCGGTATCCGGGACCTTCTCGCGGATCGTGGGGCAGAACTTTTCGTTGGTGGATGCGCCCATGAACTTGTATTTGTTGGAGCCGACCTTGGAACCGGATGAGACAACTCCTCCGGGGAACGGGGTGATGGTTCCGGGAACACAGCTGATCGCGTCAACTGCCGCCTGTGCTGCAATAAGGGCAGACATCTGGGAGTCGCCCATGATCAGGAAGTTTCCGCCGGCAACGCCTTTGATTGCGCCGACTTCTTCTTCGATGATGAAGTCTCCGCCCATGATCGGGATCGACCAGCAGTTGATGCCGCCGACAACGACCTTGGACTCATATCCGTCGCCGAAGAAGTGGAGTTTGACGGGGATGATCTCTTCAAGACCTGCTTTTCCATTAAAAACTGCGGTCGTAGGTGCTGTTAAAACACACTCTGCGATACGCTCGAGGACCTGTTCTTTCAGTGCTTTCTTTCCGCAGCAGAACATGACCGCATATCCGGGGCGGTTGTCGGGGGTCTCGGAGGCCGGAACGAACCGTTCGATTCCTGCTTCGCAGGGACATCCGATCGTCGAGGTCGCAAAACCGGTTGCTTCGGTTGCGGCTTTGTATGCCCATTCTTTCGTTACTGCAGTGATGATAACACGGGCAGCCCACACCGGGAAGCCTTCTGCATATGTGTCTTCAAGAATTACACCGTTGAATTCCATATTATATGAATTGGGCATTGGGGTAAATAGCGTTTGCGGGTTGGATGCGAAAAGCCCCGTGTCCCCGGGCCGGGATAATGCATTTTCAGCCGGAAAAAAGGAGTGTTGGGATCCCGTCCTGATCTATTCAGCTTTTCTGCGGGAAGGGCTGAGCAGTTTGAGCGGATAGGGAAGGGCAGCACACAAAATGACGGCGGCCGCAATAAGCCAGACCTGGGTGAAAAGTGCTGCCGGCATCCCGACGGTGTCTGCCATGATCCCGATCACCATGATCGAAACCGCGGCAAGCCCCTGGGGAATACCGATCATGATCCCGGATGCAAGGCCGACGCTGCCGGGCATAAGTTCCTGGACCGTCGCGATCTCCACGGAAGCAGTTGCCATCATAAAAAATCCGGCGATGACAAGAGAGATGACCGAGCCGATGCCTGACAGGAAAAATATCCCGAAGTAGGCGATCGTTGCTCCGATGTAGGCGGCGAACATGACCTCCTTTCGCCCGATCTTGTCAGAAAGCGGGCCGGCAATAAGGGTGCCGAACATTCCGGCAAAGATCATGCAGCTGACGACCCCGGTCGCCAGAAGATAATCGACGCCAGCGTATTTCGTTAGATACACGGCAGCAAAGGCAAGGAATCCGTAATAGACCCAGGTCCTAAGCGAACTTATCCCGAGAACCAAAGCGGCATGTCTCCATTTCGGTTTTACCCCTCCGTTATCCGCGGATCTTTGCGGCAGGACCGCCGGTTTCTGCTGATGTTTTCTCAGCAAAACGGCTACTCCGACCGCCGGAATCACGAGCCAGATGAGTGCAGGAAATCCTCCCCAGGCAAATAAAGCTCCGGTGATGAGGGGTGCAGCTCCGTATCCGAATGATCCGCCTACCGAGAACAGGGAAAGGAACGTTCCCCGGTTTGCCGATGTGGTGAACTGATGGATCTGCTGATAGGCATTCGGGTGAAACATGGAGTTTCCGGCCCCGGTGATCACTGCCATGATCAAAAGGACCCAGTAGTTCTGGGTGATCCCGAAGAGAGCGACGGCAAAACCCGTCATCAGGATGCACCAGGAGAGACCCGGGACCCAGCGTCCCTTATCGATCATCCAGCCGGTCAATGGCTGAAAAATGACCATCGTCAGGGTCAGGAGGGTAAACAGGCATCCTGCCATTGCATAGGATGTGATGCCCTGTTCGGTGAACAGAGGGATCAGTGCCGGCAGTATCGCCGGGATCACCGGGATGTAAAAGTCCACTGCCCCGTGGCCGGCGGCAAGGCCTGCTATGCGTTTTGTAGTATCGTTCATGCTATCCGTTCTAATCGGACGATCTCAACAGGGATCTCCAGATTTTCCTGTGTGTGGAAGGCGAATTGTTTTGGGATATTCAGCAGAGCTGCTGTTTTTGCGGTGATGACGGCGGTATTTTTTGTGTATGCTTCAAGGAACGGGATACTGCCTTTGTTGAAGATCCCGTAACAGACCGGCGCCGTCAGGAGAGCGAAGTCGATGAACGGCCGGTCGGCATGCTCTTTTTGTGCGCCAAACGGGGGGTTCATGATCACCGTGTCTGCTGCAAGGGGTTTAGCGGTCTCGTCGATACGCATTCTGATCCATTCGATATCGACCCCGAATGCTTCGGCATTTTTTCTGGCGATTTTCAGGGCCGCTTCATCTATATCGATGCCGGTGACCTCTGCACCGAGAAGCGCCGCTCCGATCGAAAGCATCCCTGTTCCGCAGCCGAGATCAACGACCTTCATTTCGCATATATCACCGGCGAGCGCTGCTTCGTGCAGAAGCCTTGCGGCGAGCGGGGCAGGGGTCATGTACTGTTCGATATCTGCTTTCGGCGAACGAAATCCCTGTATCTTCTGCAGACACATCTCAAGTTGTCTGAGTTTCATGGTAAAATTTCATCTATGATGTAATCATCCCAGGAGCGTTTTCCAAGAACGATCTCAAACTCAGAGGGGGAGAGGACCGGCATGGGAAATCTGCTCTGGTCGTCTAAGGCAAGTCTCGGGCACGCTGTGTTCACATAGGCATCGAAGCCGAGATTTCTCAGCTGCATCTCGGAGATTTCCCGGATCAGAATGATCACGGCGTTTTCGTGGAGACCGGCAAGCCGTTCAGCCAGCTCGCGGCGTCCCTGTCCTGACTTGGAAGAGAGCAGGATCCCGAAGGTCTTCGCACTCTTCGCCTTTTCGATCTGGGCGAAACGTTTTCGCAAGAGTCGGTCGGCAGAGACCTCCTGCAGGATCCCGTCGGCGAACGGGTCAAGGGCAAAGGTCGGTTTTTTCGTAGCGAGCGATACGCCGATCGCATGAAAAACGCCGGTCCCGATGAACAGATATGCTTCTGCTTTTGCATTTTTTGCCGAAGCATACGTACATCCAAGAACCTGACCTTCGAGAGGCGTCCTCGAGGATCCCGTTCCGATAACGGCGTTCACTCCGTGATCTTTGAGCCATTTGCAGATCGCTTTTGTCTGATGGGCATGCTGGATCGTGGTCGTTATACCTACTGATGTGTACTGCCTGAGTTGAGGCACGGCTGACTCGAGGATCTCCAGAGGGATGTCCTGCTGGAACGGGAGATAGATGACGTTTTTTTCCGTGGTGACAGGGGTGTGTCCGACATGGACGAGAACATCTGCCCATTCCAAAGCATCCAGACTCAGATCGCAGGCTCCCCAGCAGGCATCTCCGCTGATGAGGACCTCAAATCCCTCGTTTTTCAGCGTTGCCGAGATCTCCGCAGCTTTTCGCTTCAAACCTTCGGGCAGCTGGACGGCGACCCGTTTCGCGTTCCGGCTTTTCAGCTGGGTAATAACTTCAGAAAGCTGAATCAATGATCTTCACACCGTTTTCATCAACATCGATCGTGACCAGTGTTTTGTAGGGAATGCCGATGTCGGGAGATCCTCTGTTGACAACAAAAAGGATATCAACTAACTCTGCTCCGGCGATTTTCAGCGCAGGAAGGATCCCTTTGATCGTCCCACCGGTACTGATTACATCGTCAATGATCACGACACGGTCGCCTTTATTTACACAATTCATATAGAGGTTCCCTTTGGAGTATCCGGTTTCCTGACCGATGACGACTTCGCCGGGCAGACGGTACTCTCTTTTTCTGATAACGACGAAGGGAATGCCTGTTGCCAGAGTCAGCGCCGTCCCTATATGGATCCCCATTGCCTCGGAGACCACGATCTTATCGACATTTTTCAGATCGAGTGATTTCAGCATCGCGGCCGTGACATCGCGGAGAAGTTCCGCGGTGACCGCCGGGATGCCGTCTGTTATCGGATGGATGAAATAATTATAGACGACCCCGTCTTTTTCCCGTTTGACCATCGGGCAGGTCAGCAGGGACTCTTTGAGGATTTCAAGCATGTGTATATGTTGACGTTTCTTACAAATACGTCTAACGCCGGGACCCGCCTGCGGACAAGGTTTTTTCTCTTTGTGCCGCTAATGCTCTTTCAATGAAATATATTCCGGCTGTCCTTCTGTTTGCAGTGATGATCGTTTTGAGTGCCGGCTGTATCGGTCTTGGGACACAGACGACCGACATCGTTATGGGAAATGAGACGGTCGGGCATATTTATCTCACGCCGGTGACGGAGAATCTTTTGTCAAACGGATCGGTGACGGAGAAGTTCGACATGAAGGTGGAACTTTTCGGATTCACCTTCACCAAAGAGGGGATAACACAAAACGAGGCTGAGGATCTCATGACCACGCTTTCCTCCGTCAACTCCACGAACACGTCGTCTCTTCTCGATCTCGGGTTCGTTCCCTCGCTCGATGGGATCTCTCCTGACGATCCGGATGATTTTCTGCACCAGATTTTGACTATGCCTGTCACAAATCAGGGGACCCAGGCTGCGCTTGATTCGGTCGACTTCGACGGTGCCGGGGAGCGGATACAGGCATCGGCCGAACGGATCGCCGAACTTTTAGGGCTCGTCTGATTCAGAGACAGTATTCGATAAAGAATTTTATGCCGATCAAAACGAGGATGATCCCTCCGAAGATCTGCATTTTGTTTCCGAGGATACTGCTGAGTTTGTGACCCGCAAAGACCCCGAAAAAGGAAAACACAAAGGCGACCACACCGATGATCACCGCCGGGAGAAGGATCGCTTCTCCGATCAAAGCAAAACTGATTCCGACGGCGAGGGCGTCGATGCTTGTCGCGACGGCTAAAAGGAGCAGAACTTTCCAGCCGATAAGACTCACGCCGTCTTCTTTTCCAAAAAGACTGTCCCATATCATTTTTCCGCCGATGAAGAAGAACAGACCGACCACGATCCAGTAACCGAACGGATCGATCATTCCGGTGATAGGGACTCCGACCGCCCATCCAAGAAGCGGCATCGCAAACTGGAAAAATCCGAAAAATATGCCGGCGGTCACTGCCGTTTTTCCAATTTGTTCTTTGAGTGATGCGCCGCCGGCGAGCGATACGGAGAACGAATCCATCGCAAGACCGACCGCGATCAAAAGGGAGGAGAGAAGAAGATCTGTCATTACTGGACAGGTTTTCCGTTCCTGCGCACGTGTTCGATCCCTTCAGGGTCTTCGACGACGACGATGAACGTTCCGTGGCAGGGTTTTGTGTAGGCGTAAATGAGTTTTTCATCGGCGATGCCGATGATAAGCGGCGGCACCCCGATCAGAGCTTTATCCAGCAGTTTGAATCCCGGGGGGACTTCGTATCTCTCCGTGCTGTTCGATCTGATGATCTCCCGTGCTTCTTTGAAACTGCAGTTCTTCGCCAGGATCTCGTATTTCATATTTTCAAGACAGCCCATTCGAGTACCTCGTCTAATTTTGTGAGAAGTGGCCGGGTGTTGTGCGTTACCGGCGCCACGACTTTTTCTGTCGGATATTCGATCTCTTCCGCGAGATCATATGCGTGTTCTCCGAAGAGAACAGAAATGAGAAGAGCTTTGGGAGCAACCGCGGAAGTTGTTGCCGTGTACGTGAGTCCCGCGTCGTTGTGGATCAGGGAAATGATCAGCGGATACGAAACGCTCCCCTCAGCCAGCTCTCCGATTGTCTTCTCCACATCTTTGTATTCCGCAACATAGTGACTTTTTGGATCGCTGGTTTTTATGAGCTGCTTCGCTGACGGATTCGCCGCAACGACCGGGCGGTGTCCCGCATCCTGAAGAAAGTCCGCAATGTAGAGTACAAGCGGAGACTGGACAGGGATCTGGGGACAGCCGATTAAAATGAGCACCTCTCCCATTGTAGATATCCGTCTGTTTTGTGAGGGTATTAACTATTTGTTCAGGTGATTATCCGATGTATTCACTTTGGATTTTGAGCATTTCTGCGCTGTCTTTTGCGTTGGCATACTCTTCCAGCGGTTCTTCATTGAGTTTGAGGAAGTTGAGACCCCAGTTGAACTTTTCGAGGATTCGTACTGCCTGTTCTTTCTCTCCGAGGATAACAAGAGCTGCCGCGAGCGCTTCCACGGATGTCAGGGTGAAGGGTTTTCCAAAGTTCACCGGGTTTGCGGCGACCAGAAACGGCAGGGCACGCCGGTTTTTCCATGGATTTAAGTTGGTCGTGTCAAGGACCACCCAGGAGCAGTCGAGCGCGGTGATGGATGTGACCCATTTTTTATCGGCCGGGGAGATAACGTATTCGGCTGTGGGGTCGAGGAGGAGCGTGGTCTTTGGAACCTGCGTGATCTTTTTGACGACGTTGATCATCCCGAACTTTTCCAGTTTTTTCACGGTGCATTTTTTCGGATCGCAGGAGTTGTCACGGAATGCAATCAGGGAGATCAGCATGCTCATGGTCTTTATTTATGTCTTCATGCTACAAATACTATACTCATGTTTATCCTCGCATCACCCTGTGTACTCAATGAAAATCTTCGTGCAGACGGTATTACGACGGATGAGGACCGTGAGGTTTTTTTGCGGTGCAGAAAGCGGTGTGAGGAGTTTGGGATCGAACTTGTTCCTCTGCCATGTCCGGAGACGCTGTATCTTGGGACCCCCAGACCGCCGGGTTCATTTTCAGAACGTCTGGATACTCCGGAGTTTTCTGCTCTGCTCGACCGGTTAGAGCAGGAGGTGAGGGATATCATCTCGGTGAAGGGTGAGCCTCTCTGTATCCTCGGCGTGAACTCATCGCCGACCTGCGGGGTGACGACGACCTATTTCACGAATGAGAAGTCAGCCGGCCCTGGTGTTTTTCTAAAGAGATTCTCCGGGTTTCCCGTCGTAGACGCCCGCGTTTTTGCACGATACCGGATCTATCTGGCGTCACCGCTCTTTTCGGAGGGTGAACGCCGGTATAATACATACCTTGCCGAAGTTCTTCGAAAAAATTTCTTTTCCGTGTATCTTCCCCAGGAGTTTGACGACACTGCCGAGGCGAGAGGGAATGATCGCGAGAGGACGATCTATGATAAAAATCTCTCTGAACTGAAAAAAGCGGATATCGTTGTCGGGGTCATCGACGGGTCTGATGTGGATTCCGGCACTTCCTGGGAGATGGGGTATGCATTTGCCTGCGGGAAGCGGGTTATCGCTCTCAGAACGGATTTCCGGCGGCTCAGCGGGAATGAGCGGGTGAATCTCATGCTTGAATCAGGGGCCGAAGTCGTCTCGAGCGTTGACGAACTCAGATCGGCACTGAGTTTTTTGAAGCTCCCCTGATTTTTTCTGCTGAGGTCAGGATGACACGGCAAGCCGTCGGGCGACGGCCATATTGTCTTTGTCGGTCCTGATCTCGTCAGACGGCGTTTCCATAATAAAGGCGCAGTGAGAGATCTTTGGAAACGTTAAGACATCATGGATCGTCTCTTCCCCGAGGTAACCGAGCCCTAGATGTTCGTGCCTGTCGAGGTGGGAGCCGACGCCTCCTTTCATGTCGTTGAGATGGATGACTTTGAGCCGGTCGAGGCGTCCGGCTTCATCGTTGAACCAGCCGAAAACCGTCTCAGCTCCGTGCCCTTTGAGATCATAACCGGCAGCTGCAGCGTGACAGGTGTCAAAACAAAATCCGATCCGCTTTTCATTTGAAAGAGCGTCTGCGATCACTCCCACATCGGTGAATGTGCCCCCGACGGTATTTTTTTCGTTCGCGGTGTTTTCGAGCAGGATCATCGTTTCACCTTCGGATTCGTCCAGTGCCTGGCCGATCGCGGCGATCACCTTCTCCTGCCCTTTTTTATGTCCGTCCTCCTTTCCATGATGGCCAAGATGCGTAACAAGATAGGGGATCTTTAATTGGTCACAGCGGTCCAGCTCCTCGGTCATGGTAAAAATCGATCTTGCATATATCTCGGGTTTTTCTGCAGCCGGATTCGGGAGATAGGGCATGTGATCAACGACGGGGCCGATCCCCGAAACGGTCAATGCATCTTTGAACGCTTTCGCGACGGCGGGTTCGATCGGTTTGGCGGCCCAGACCCGCGGACTTCTCGTAAATATCTGGAAGGTGTCGCATCCGTTTTCCTCTGCACGGGAAACTGCGAGGGGCAGGGAACCGGCGATCGATACATGGAATCCAAGCTTAATCATTTCGTTCTCTCCATTCCTTCATCATGCCAAAAAATGCATCGGCGATCGTTTTCGGGTTGGCTCCCCAGTGGACGACTGCGCCGAAGTATCCGTTGTACATGCCGATCCCGCTGTTTTCCGCTCTGCAGCACCGGGCAATGAACGGCTCTCTGTTTACCTGGGTGATCGGGCAGATGTCTTCGAACTCGAAGTCGTACCCGTAATTCTCGTGACAGATCTGTCTGCCGGTCCGGCAGCAGGCGATCCTTGATCCTTTCGGCGGGACGTCACGGTCCAGCGTGTGGGGAAATCCTCCTGCTCTGCAGGGATAGACTTCCGTGTCGAGTTTGCTGATGTCTCTGATGTGGTGTTCAAAGACAACGTTTTCTGTTTCGAAAAATCCGAGCGATTCCAGTCCGGTGAGTGTGTCGACTAAGGAGGGATTTGGCGGCGTGATATCGAAGACATGGACCGTTTCAAATGTCGAGAGGTCGGGATCGCAGATGAAGGTCATGTGATCGTCCTCTTTTCCAAAGATCGTGCACCTCTTCTGTGTTGAAAGCGCTTTTCTGACAAGACCTGCTCTGTCATGAGTATTGACTTCATCACTCCAGAGAGCGATATCCTTTGGTCCGGCGACCAGTTCCACAGACTCGATCTCTCTCATGAGTCCGATCCCGTCTTTCGGCTGTATTTTCAGGACCTCAAATCCCCCTTCGGTCGGGTGGATCAGATATTCTGTGAGGAAATACACTTTGTTGCCGAGGGGGGAAGATGCGGCGTTTCCCACGAATTTACACTCTTTAGGAAATATCATCACTCGGGTCTTTCTATTTTTGCCAGTACTTCGATGAATTTGTAGGTGAGTTTGACCGATCCGCCGCCGATATGTCTGATCGTTACGGCCGATTCCGGAGCTGTTTGTATGGGCAGTCTGTTTCCTTCATATACGAAGATGACCTGATCATTTTTTATGTAGGCTGAAGCATCAGCTCCTGTCATTTTTGCACAGCCGACTTCCTGTATCTGTTCTTTTAATGATTCCCACATGATGATTACTCATTTGGGGTTTTGAGGATTAGTATTTTATCCAGTCGGCACCTCTCCCGGTCAACACAAATCCTTATATCCCGCAAGCCACACATATTTGTTAACGATATTTTCGTTTGCGAAAATTTCGGCTACAAACATCCGGCTGATACCTATGACCGAAGAATCCAGTGCACTCAGTAATCCCTACTCCATATCCTACCCGGAGATTTTAGCTCTCGCATCAGAAGACGGCAGAACCGTTGAACTTATCGAGAGGTTCGACTGTGTCGGCGGAGCGATGTGGGTGAAAAATCATTATGCGAAAAGCCCTCTTGTCAAAAGTTCCCGCATCGTTTCCAATACCCAGCGGTTTCTGCTTGAGACCGGTGATGTCAGTCTCCAACTCGAAGGCTCCTACTTTCCTGCAGGAATTTGCGGGGCGGAAGTAACCGAGTCGGAGATCTCCGTCTCGTATCTCGGTCTTGGCGGCGGAGGTGTCGGGGCAAGTATCTGCCGTGCGACTGCCGGCGGAGTCTTACGTCATACAAGCGATGTTTGCGGCGGAGGAAAAGTTGCCGGATCGACCATCCATCTGCCGAGATATACCCGGGTCATCATCGGTCTCGATGATACCGACACTCCGGAGGAGGGAGCGACCTGGACGCTTGCCCACAATATATCGAAGGCTGTTGAAACATCCAGCTCCCGTTATCTCTCCCACACGATAACCCAGCTTTATCCGGTTCCCTACCGGACCAAAAACTGTGTCGCTCTCGCCTGCGAGTTTGCCACAACAGAACCTGAAAAACTCATCGACCGGTTCGAAGCTCTGGTCAGACGCTACACTCTTTCCGATGAGACCGGTCTTTGTGCCTACATCGGTTTCGATCCGTCAGCGATCATGCCGTATGCAAGAAAAGTCAAAGCCGGCGAGGTGACGCTGGATGATTTTGCGTCTGTCCGCCGTCATCTGGATGTCAGGATCGAAGGAAGGGGTATCATCGGAGCAGCGGCGGCGATCCCTTTCTACACGAATTACGCCGAGGCTCTTTTGATATGACCAGCGTCCCGAAGACGGCAGATACAAATGATCTTGGCCGAATCAAACACCAGCTTTTGGCTGTCGGTTCAGCAAAGGTGACCGGCATCCCGCTTCCGGCTTCACTCTCATCCACCGCCGGCCCTAGCGCCGGAAAAGGCGGATCGGTTTTTTTCTCCGACGGTGTTTCCAGAATACGGTTGATGCTGGATGAGAAGAGCACTGTTCATATCGAAAACTATGGGGACTCTGCGGTCCTTACGTTCGAAGGACCGAACGGTCCGGTTTTTGTTGACGGGTTTGTGGAAAAAACCGGCTGTCACTGCCCAAAGCAGGCGTATATCACGATAAATGAAGGCTGCATCTTTTCATGCAGATACTGCAGTGTTCCAAACCAGGAAAAACACATAAAAACGCCGGATGAAATCATTTCTCTTATCAAAGATGCCTGTTCCCGGGATACGATCGAATGCATCTCTCTTACGAGCGGCGTTGTCGGGACGATGAACGAGGAGGATGCACGCCTCTTTACGATTCTCGAAAAGATCCGCGTTTTTGATCTGCCGATCGGCGTTTCGGTGTATCCGACTCCCGGGCTTTCCAAAAGACTCTTCGAGCTTGGAGTCTTTGAGGTGAAGTTCAATCTCGAGACCGCGACTGAGAAATTATTTGCCGAGATGTGTCCCGGCCTTGACTGGGAGGAGGTATGGGCCGCCCTCAAGGAAGCCGCCGGGGTTTTTGGAAAAAACTGCGTGTATACCAACATCATTCTGGGTCTGGGCGAGTCAAAAGCGGAGATGAAAGCATGCATCACGCAGTGTCTCGAAAACGGGATCATTCCGATCATCAGGCCGTTGACTCCGTCGGCAGAGCTTTCCGATTATTCCCGTCCTTCTGCGGCGGATATTCTCGACATTGCCGAATTCCTGCAGAGTGAACTTCCGCGTTTCGGTCTCGACATGTCAAAGGCCAGGACGATGTGCGCAAAGTGTATGGGCTGCGATCTCACTCCGATGACAGATCTGCATGCGAGGGAGGTGACGGTATGAAAGCGGAAGATGGATTTGCCTCCGCTGTTTTACACGGATCCGATGTATGCTTCGCGGTCCCGGGTTATCCGGTCACGGATCTTGCGGAAAAATGCGGAGCGGAGTACACGCTCAACGAAAAGATCGCTCTTGAGTATGCTCTCGGGATGTCTCTTTCCGGGAAAAGAGTAGTGGTGATCGTCAAAAATGCCGGCATGAACACTCTTTCCGATCCGCTGGTCTCAGCGACCTATCAGGGACTCAAGGCAGGTGTCGTGATCATCGCAGGCGACGATACCGAGGTTCGCGGATCCCAGACCCGGCAGGATTCACGAAAGTACGGGGATGTTGCCTCGGTCCCGGTCCTTGAACCGACGTCTGACGATCTTTGCTCTTCGGTCGAAGCGGCCATGCGGAGTTCGGAAACCTACTCGCGGGTCGCGATCATCCGGGTCACTCCGGCGGTTTTGGATGCCGGGATTTTGGATGTTTCCCTTCCTGAACGAAGAAACGGATACGGGATAGTATTCCCGGATGATCTGACGATGAAAGGGCGCTGTGAATACGCAGAAACCATCACCGCTGTTATGAAGCAGAAGCTGATTCGGGAAAATACCGTTCCCGAGACGTTCGCTTCCCGCGGTCATTACCGGACGCTCTGCAGGAATTGTCCGTACAAACCGCTGTTTTCCATCCTGAAAAACACGCTTTTACAGAATAATACTGCTGCGATCTGCGATACCGGCTGTTCGCTTCTTTCGAAGAACCCGCCGTTTTGTTTTTCTCATGCAAACTACGGGCTTGGATCTTCGCCGGCGGTTGCTGCAAAGAGCACGAAGATCGCCCTCATGGGTGATTATGCGGTTTTGCACTCCGGGCTGAATGCTCTCATCGATATGTACGAAAAGCACGGCTCTCTGTTCTGCATTATTTTGAAAAACAGAAAACTGGGCATGACCGGCGGTCAGGACTGCCCGGATATTCTGCCCTATCTGGCCCGGTTTACCCCCACGGTCGTTTCGGCTGATGATCCCCGTCTTGAAGAGCTGATCGAAAAAGGAGTTACTGAAAACACCGGTCTTGGAATTCTGGTCGTTGAAGGGGAATGCCCCTCTGGAGAAAATCATGAAACCATTGAATGTTGAAATATGCGATGTAACGCTTAGGGATGGTGAACAGACGCCTGGGGTGTCTTTCACCTGTGAAGAAAAACAGGATATCGCCCAGCGCCTTTCAGATATCGGGATCGATATCATCGAAGCAGGGTTCCCAAGCGTATCCGAGTATGAAAAGCGCAGCGTCAGATCCATTGTCGAGATGGATCTGCCGTCGGAGATATGCTGTTTATCCCGCTGTGTTCAAAGCGACATCGATGCAGCTATAGACTGCGGTGTCGATCTTGTCAGTCTGTTTTTCGCGACGTCGGATCTGCATCTCCGTATAAAATACAAGAAGACCCGGGAGGAGATGCTTGATCTTGCTCTTGGCATGCTGGATTATGCCCTCGATCACGGGATAAAGGTCAGATTCTCCGCAGAGGATGCGTCGAGGACCGATGTCGGATTTTTGAAAGAGATGTATGCGAAAGGAGCTGAACGGGGAGCTTCCTACAGCAGTTATGCCGATACGGTCGGCTGTATGACGCCTCTTTCCATGTATGAGACCGTGCTTGAACTAAACGAGGGATTGAAAAATTCTCTGTGTGTTCACTGTCATAATGACATGGGTTTTGCGAGTGCCAACACGTTTTCCGCAGCCCAGGCAGGAGCATTCCAGCTTCATACGACCGTAAACGGGATCGGCGAACGGTGCGGAAACGCTTCCCTTGAAGAGGTTCTCGTCGCACTCAGGATGCAGGGCGGGGTCGACCGGTATGATCTCTCTGCTCTTCAGACTCTTTCGAGGACCGTGGAAACCTATTCCGGGATAAAAATCGCAAAGACAAAACCGGTTGTGGGCGAACATGCCTTCTGTCATGAAAGCGGGATCCACATCGCCGCGTTGATTCAGGACAGAAATACCTACGAGTATTATCCGCCGGAGATGGTCGGGGCTGAGCAGAAGTTCATTCTCGGCAAACATACTGGAAGAAAAGGACTCGAGTATATTCTGACGACCCTTGGATACAGCCCGGTCCCAGGCGAGGTCGATGTAATTCTGGAACGGATCAAATCGATCAGCGAGACAAAGCAGAGTATCACTCAGGATGTTCTTCTCTCGGTAATTTCCGAGGCCAGACAGGAAACTGAATTGAAAAAGACATCGGGTTTTGATAAAGCCAGGACGGGATGAATATGGCAGGAACACTTTCCGAACGTATCCTCGGGTCTGCCGAAGGAACGTATGTCGACCGGATGGTCGATCGGGCTTTTGCCCACGACGGGACTGGTGCTCAGGCATTGGTCGCTTTCGAAAATTTCCGGATACCAGGCAAGTCTGTTGTCAATCCTGAAAAATTATCTATAATATATGATCACATCTCGCCGGCGAACAACTCGGTCACGGCCGATCTTCAGGGAGATCTTCGGAAGTTCTCGCGAGAGAATCGGATGCATTTTCACGAGGTCGGCTGCGGGATCTGTCATCAGATAATGAGCGAAGGAGTCTGTCTTCCGGGCGAGATCGTTGTCGGGGCGGATTCGCATTCATGCACGCTTGGGGCACTCGGCGCATTTTCAACCGGTGTCGGAGCAACCGATATGGCGGGCATTTGGGCAACCGGCGGGACCTGGTTTAGAGTTCCCGAGTCGATAGGTATTGTGCTCTCCGGCAAACTTTCCGGCCATGCCGAACCCAAGGACGTCGCTCTATCTTATGTAAAGGCGCTTGGCATGGACGGCGGGACCTACAAAGCTCTGGAGTTTATCGGCGACGGGACCGCCGGCATGCCGGTCGAAGGAAGGCTGACGTTATCTAACATGGCGGTCGAGACCGGTGCGAAGACCGGATTATTCTACGCGGATCCTCTTACCCGTGAACATCTGATGACCTACGGGGCGGATGAGAAAAGAATTTCTTTGCAGAAACCCGAAGACTGCAGTTATGAATCCGAGATCTGCCTCGATCTCGATAATATTGAACCGCTTCTTGCCGTACCTCACCGGGTCGATAATGCCGAACCGGTTACCCGGTATTCGGGGACTTCGATCGATCAGGTGTTCGTCGGCACGTGTACGAACGGCCGTTTTGAGGATCTCAAACGGTTCGCTGACATTGTCAAAGGCAACAAAGTCGCTGTACGAACGATCGTGACTCCTGCTTCGAAGGATGCGTATGCAAAAGCTCTCTCGACAGGTGTTTTGTCCGACATCCTTGAAGCGGGCTGCGTTATCTGTCCGCCGGGATGCGGACCGTGTCTCGGGGCACATATGGGTGTCCTTGGTGAAGGTGAGGTTGGTCTTTCCACAGCGAACCGGAATTTCAGGAACCGGATGGGTGTCGGAGCCGAATATTATCTCTGTTCTCCTTCGACTGCCGCCGTCAGCGCCCTTTACGGGGAGATCAGATCGCCTGATGAGTGGAACGGAGGGCTGAACTGATGATCGTATCAGGACATGCCGTTGTGATCGGCGAGGATGTGGATACCGACATGATCATCGCCGGGCGTTATCTTCGGACGACCGACCGGTCGGTATGGGTGGAGCATGCCTTTGAAGATTATGATAAGAGTATTGCCGGAAGACTGAACGGCGCCGTATTGGTTGCCGGGAAAAATATCGGCTGCGGTTCTTCCCGCGAACAGGCCGCTGCTGCTCTCAAAGAAGCCGGGGTCTGTGCCGTCGTGGCTCCGTCTTTTGCGAGGATCTTTTTCCGCAACTGTGTGAATCTCGGACTGTATGTTTTCGAAGCGGATGTTGTATGTGAGAATGGCGATCTCATCTCTTTTGACACCGATGAATCGTATGTCAAAACAGCAGATGCCGTTTATCAGGCAAAACCTCTCTCCAGCCGGATGAAGGAGATCCTGTATGCCGGCGGTCTGAATGCCTATCTTTCCGGGTCTGGTGAACCATGAGCCATCGTATCGCTGTAGTGGAAGGGGATGGTATCGGGCCCGAGGTTATCCCCGAGGCACGAAAGATCCTTGAGCATTTTCTCACCGATGCGGATTTTTTTGAGGTCGAACTCGGTCTTGCCAAATGGGAGAAGACGGGGTCTGCCTGTTCCCCGGATGACATTCGTGAGCTGAAGGGAGCCGACGCGATTATATTTGGGGCTGTGACGACACCTCCGGATCCGGATTACCGGAGCGTTCTTCTGCAGATCAGGCATGAACTCGATCTGTATGCGAATCTTCGGCCGATCCGATCCCTGCAGTCATCCGGCGACGGATCCTCCGTCGATATGATGATCGTGCGGGAGAATACCGAGGGACTTTATTCGGGGATCGAGGAGATCGGGACCGAGAGGTCGACGACCCTTCGCGTGGTGACGAAGGCCGGATCCAGGCGGATCGCCGAGAAAGCCTGCTCTCTTGTTCTGGAACGAGATCGGAATCATCCGCTCGTTATCGGTTACAAAGGCAATGTTCTGAAATCCGATCTGCTTTTCAGAGACACGTGTCAGGAGACCGCAGAGGCATACGGAATAAAAACACAAGCTGTGTTTATCGATGCTTTGTGTCTGGATGTTTTACAGCATCCAAAGAAGTATGATGTGATCGTTACGACAAACATGTTCGGCGATATCTTAAGCGATGTCTGCGGGTATCTCACCGGGGGTCTTGGGATGCTTCCAAGCGCGAACATAGGGGAAAAATATGCATTTTTCGAGCCGGTCCACGGAAGCGCTCCGGACATTGCCGGCAAGGGTATCGCAAATCCCGTTGCTGCGATCCGGAGTGCAGCGATGATGATTGAACATTTCGGGATGAAGGATGAGGCCTGTCTCGTCGAAGAATCAATATCCAGTCTGATCAGCCGCGGCATATCTACACCTGATCTTGGAGGCATGGCCTCAACGTCAGAGTTTGGCAGCCGTTTGGTTGACGCTGTCAGTAAAAAAGAATAGAGAGGAATAGAGAGGGTACTGGTAGTTTGTATCAGGCTTTCTCTCCGTACAAGCCGGCAGCTTCCACTCCGCCGTCTGCCCAGAGCAGTGCTCCAAGAGCCCCTATCCTTCCTTTTCCGTTTGCACTGTCGATAAAGGTGATGCCGAGTTTTTCCGCCTCGTTCACGGCCTCTTCACGTGTCAGGAGTTCGGTCTTGACCCGCTTTGCATATGCCGAGTCCGGAAGACGAATGCCGGCAAAGTAGCAGATCCCGGTCGTTTTGCTCATCGTTCTTTCTTCGACGAATGCTTTGACAAAGGCGATAAGTTCATCCTTCTTCTCAGGCTTTACCGCAAACGTGATCACTGAACCGGTACAGTTGGTGGTCTTTTCCGGAGCTTTCGGGTTGAGCTGGATGATCCGCATGCCAAGGAAGGTGGCCCCTTCAATAGAACAGGCTTCGCCGCACTTCAAAGCAAGGACCCAGGTTGCTCCTCCCTCTTTCGTATCAGTATCATCTATGCCGAAGGTGATCTTTTCATACTTCGGGAGAATGATCGTGCTTCTGCAGATACGTGCACCGCCGACTTTCAGATCTTCTTCACTGGCATATTCCGTTCTGAGGACGCCAGGCGCCTGGGATAAGCATGCAGCGACCCCAACACCGGCCCCGGCCGCTCCTGCCCAGGAGGTTCGTACTTCAGTTCCCTCTACAACTACGGCTTCAAGTGCCTGGCCGCCGAGTTCCGTATCGGAGGGCCCAAAGCTGACGGGATAGGAACCGATTTTTGCGATCATCGTCATTGAGGTCCCTTCGGTTTTTGCTGAGATCAGGGCGCCTTTTGCTCTTCTTCGGTTCATGTGGTCCCATTCGATCGGGCCTCTTGCATGACATTGTTCATGGATCTCGACAATGCCGTTTTTCTCATCGGTCATCACAAGGAGCCGGTGACAGAACATCGGTCCAAACTTTTCTTTGATCTGATCTGGGGTTAATGTGAGAGTCATATTTTTGATACCGGAAATTTCGTTAACAGAAAGATCGGTCGTGGGAGTATAAGAGATGTTCGATGCGACAGTTTTTTTAACAACCCACCGTTATTATCCTGATTCAAGTAAACAAACATGATTGATATCCTGTCAGCTTTAATCAGATTCCAAACATCCGGGCCTTTTGGAAAAACGCGCATAAATTGGGTTTTCATTCAAAATAAGCTTAAATTTTGGATTGATTGCTTAACCCTCTTTAATTTGAAGGGATATCCGCGGGAGTTATTTCGATCAATACTCGTGGGTTATTTCATCCATACTATGTTAACAATATATTATTAGTAAATCATAGTATTTTATTGTTGGAAATCTAAGCTCAAATTGAGCTTCTTTCTATTGAGAACCTTTATCTATCATCTTACTCAACCATATCAGTAATCGATTTCGATCGATATAGGCTGGTGCATATAAGCAATGGCATTTGCAATGCATATTAACATGGAGCGATGTACCGGTTGTAACAATTGTGTGGTCGCATGTCCCGTGAACGCACTCGAGCTCAACACAGTAGATCCGGCAACGACCGACAAGATCTACCTCGTCGTTGACGGCAAGGCTAAAATCCTTGACGTGAAACACGAGCTCTGTGCGGGCTGCGGTGTGTGTGTAGAAGCATGTCCGTACAACGTTATTCGACTGGTAGGACCGCAGGAAGGAGCGCCTGCAGCGAAAGCTGTAGTTGGAGCTCACCACTAAAAAAATTGGAGAGGATTAATACATGGCAATGAGCACAATGTATCCAAAATTCTCCACGAAGACTGATGGAGACAACATCATTATGGAGCAGAAGCTCCTCGCGAAAGTCTCCCACCTCGTGTTGAAAAAGAATGTATGTACCGGGTGCGGTATTTGTTCTGAAGCATGTCCAAAAGAGGCAATCGTCCTTGGGCTTGTCGGAGCAGTCCGCCGTGGTGCAGTGACTACCGAAGCACCGATCTCAGTAGATCCGGCAAAGTGTTCTTACTGTGGTGTGTGTGTAATTTTATGTCCGTTCAATGCTCTTGGTTTAGAGGTTGACGGCGAACCGAGTCTGCCTATCCTTGAACAGGAAGGTTTCCCGCAGTATGATATTACTGCCGAAATTGACGAGTCCAAGTGTAACCGCTGTACTATCTGTCATGAGGTCTGTCCAAACGATGCAATCATCCGTGATGTTCCGACCTTTGAAGGTGTGGATGCCGCAGATGGTGCGAAGCGTCAGGCAGCTCTTACCGGAAAGACGACCTTTGTGGTCGACAAGGAAAAGTGTACAGTCTGTGGTATCTGTGCGGCACTATGTCCGGCACTTTCCGTAGACCGTATTCCATTCTATGCTGAGACGGCCAAATCTCTCGGAGATATCGTCTGGGATGAAAAACTCTGTAACGCTTGTCAGGTCTGTGCACTTGCATGTCCAACTGAGGCAATAAAGGTTGAGCGCGCTGTTGAGTCCAACAAACTTCCAGGCAAAGTAACCATCGATGTTGAAAACTGCTGCACCTGTTCATGGTGTGAGAAGACCTGCCCAACCGAGGCAGTCACCATCAAGAAGTTCTTCGATGGAGAAATCAGCTTCAACGCAGAAAAATGCCCTGCCGGCTGTTCGACCTGTGTTGAAGTCTGCCCGTGCAATGCGATTTATCTTCCGTCTCCCGCTTCTGCTGTCGGCATGAAGAAACAGAAGGAGGCAGTAATTGCCGTCAACAAGGATCTCTGTATTTTCTGCGGCGCCTGTGTCAATGCATGTCCGTCAGAAGATGTTATCAGACTCAAGAGAACTGAAATCAGAGTCAAAGGACCTGAAACCGACCTCTTCAAGAAGATCGCAGAAAAACTCTACGTCCCCAGAACCTCAAAAGTACGTGAGACTTCCGGTCACGTTGAAGTAAAAAAAGTGGAGTGAACAAATATGACTAGTGCAAAAGCATACAAAGATGCTGCCCTTGCAGCACGTCTCACTGACAGGTATTACCGTCCAAGTCAGGACTCAGACCCGTCGTTCACTGCCGAAGTCGAAAAGATCGGTGGAACTGAAGCCCACATATGTTTCCAGTGCGGAACCTGTACTGGTTCCTGTCCGTCAGGTGCAAGAAGCAGCTACCGTATCAGAAATTTCATGCGCAGAGTCAATCTCGGTATGAGAGATGTCTGTCTGAACGACCCGGATCTCTGGCTGTGTACGACCTGTTATACCTGCTCGGACCGCTGTCCAAGAGACCTCATTCCGACCGATGTCATCATGGCAATGAGAAATATTGCAGCAAGACAGGGAATCGTCCCGAAAAACTTCCTTGCAACGGTTAACTTCATCTACAACACCGGTCACGGTGTTCCAAACAGTGATGCAAACCGTGCAGCCCGTGTCAAGTTAGGTCTTGAAGCAGAACCGGAAACAACCTCCAAATACCCCGAATATATTCCGGCCATTCGGAAAATCCTCGAGGCATACGGTACCAAACAGCTTGCAGACAAAGTTCTTGCGGAGGGTCAGTAAATTATGTCACACGAGACACACAAATACGCATTCTTCCTTGGATGCATTGCTCCGAACCGGTATCCGGGCATCGAGGCCTCTGCAATCCGTACTGGTAAGAACCTTGGTATTGAACTCGTTCCGTTAAAGGGAGCATCCTGCTGCCCGGCACCTGGTGCATTCGGGTCCATTGACCTCAATGTCTGGTATGCAATGGCTGCAAGAAACCTCATCTTAGCAGAACAGATGAATATGGATATCGCCCTGATCTGTAACGGCTGTTACAAGTCGATCTGGGAAGTCAACCACAAACTGAAACACAACGACGAGCTTCGCGACTCAGTCAACGAAGTTTTAAAGGAAGTCGACATGGAGTTTAAAGGCACTACCAATGTCTACCACCTTGCGGAGCTTTACTACAACGATGACGTCTGCGGTCTTGACAAAATCAGAGACAGTGTGAACACACCCCTTGCCGGTGTGAAAGTCGCCTGCCACTACGGCTGCCACTTACTCAAGCCCGCAAAGGACCGTGAGTTTGCCGGCGGTGCAATCGGTGACAGTGAACACCCGATGTGGTTCGAAGAACTCGTCGATGCTCTTGGCGCTGAAGCTGTTGAATATCGCAATAAAATGGAGTGCTGTGGTGCCGGCGGAGGAGTCCGCGGATACGATATCGCTCACGCTCTCGACATCACCAACGAAAAACTCACAAATATGGCTGCTGTCGGTGCTGACGCAATCGTCGACACCTGTCCGTTCTGCCAGCTGCAGTTCGACCGCGGTCAGTTTGAAATCGGTCAGAAGTTTGGTGTCGAGTGGAATATTCCGGTTTTACACTACTGTGAAATGCTCGGTCTTGCCCAGGGTATGACTCCGAATGAACTCGGTCTCGATCTTCACCAGATCTCATGCAATCCATTCCTTGACAAACTGAAGGGAGGGCAGTAAGATGGTATATACAGGTAAAAACGCCGCATCATCTCCTGCAGTTGAAGAACCAAGGATCGGTGTCTTCATCTGCCACTGCGGTACAAATATCGCAGGATCGATCGATGTTCCGGCAGTAAAGGAATATGCAGAAACCATTCCTCACGTTGTCGTTGCCCAGAATTATGCATACATGTGTTCGACTCCCGGTCAGAACATGATCAAAGAGGCAATCGAAGAGCACCACCTTACAGGTATCGTCGTTGCTGCATGCACCCCCCGTCTGCATGAACAGACCTTTAGAACCGCCACTGCAAACGGCGGTCTGAACCAGTTCAGATTCGAGATGGCAAACATTCGTGATCAGGGCTCATGGGTCCACATGCACGACTGGGATGGCGGAACTGACAAGGCCAAAGACGCCGTCCGTATTGCCGTTGCAAAAGCTGCAAAACTCGAAGATCTCTACCCGATGGCAGTGCCGGTCGAACACCGCGCCTTAGTTGTTGGTGCAGGTATCGGCGGTATTCAGGCATCTATGGATCTTGCAGCTGCCGGTATCGAGACCTACTTAATTGAGAAGGAACCGACAATCGGCGGTCGTATGTCCCAGCTTGACAAGACCTTCCCGACCCTCGATTGTTCACAGTGCATTCTGTCTCCAAAGATGGCAGAAGCCGGCAGAACGCCGAATATTAAACTCTACACTCTCGCTGAAGTCGAGAATGTCGAGGGATACATCGGTAACTTTGATGTCACAATCCGCCGTCACGCCCGCGGGGTTTTAACTCCGACGGAAGCAGCAGCAAAAGGTATCGTCGGTGGAGGATGTACCGGCTGTGGTGATTGTTCCACCGTCTGTCCCGTCGTAAAACCCAACTCCTGGGAATTCGGCATGGCACCCCGCAAGGCGATCTACATCCAGCATGCTCAGGTTGTGCCGCTTATCTACACCATCGACTTCGATGCATGTGTTAAATGCGGTCTCTGTATTACTGCCTGCGGAACCAAGAAGGCAATCGATCTTGAGATGGAAGACGAACTCTTCACGATCAAAGTCGGTACTGTCATCATTGCAACCGGTTACGAAACCTTCCCGATCGAACAGAAGAAAGAATGGGGTTACAAACTCTATGACAACGTCATCACTTCTCTTGAGTTCGAACGCCTGATCTGTGCATCCGGTCCGACCATCGGTCACCTTGTCCGTCCCTCTGACGGCGAGACCCCGAAGTCCGTTGGATTCGTTCTCTGTGCAGGTTCCCGTGACAACACCGGTGTCGGCAAGCCGTACTGCTCCAGATTCTGCTGCATGTACTCGCTGAAACACGCTCACCAGATCATCGAAAAGATCCCCGGGTGCAAAGCCTACATCTTCTACATGGACATCCGTTCCTTCGGTAAAGCATACGAGGAGTTCTACTACCGTATCCAGCACGAAGGCGCGAAGTTCATCCGTGGACGTGTTGCTATGATCCAGGAGCTTCCAAACAAGAATCTCCTTGTTATTGCAGAAGACACGCTCCTCGGCATGCCTGTTGAGATCGAAGTCGATCTTGTTGTCCTTGCAGCTGCTATCCAGCCGACTGCAGAAACGGAAGTTGTCCGCAGACACTTCGGTGTATCCTGCTCGATCGACAAGTGGCTCCTTGAGGCCCACCCGAAACTGAACCCCTGTGGAACCACCACCGCCGGTGTGTACCTTGCAGGTGTCTGTCAGGGTCCAAAAGACATTCCAGACACAGTAGCACAGGCAGAAGGTGCCGCGTCCGCAGCATCCATTCCGATTCACGCAGGTCAGGTCGAACTCGAGCCGTACTATGCCCAGTGTATGCAGGATATCTGCGCCGGCTGCGGTATGTGTGTTAATCAGTGCCCATACTCTGCTCTTGCCATGACAATCGTCGACGGCAGAACAGTAATGGAAGTAACTGCAGCAAAGTGTAAAGGCTGCGGTACCTGCGGCGGTTTCTGCCCAGGAGGAGCAATCAAGATGCAGCACTTTACGAGCCCGCAGATTCTGGCTCAGATCGATGCATTCTTCCTTGGAGGTGAGCAGTAATGTCTGACGAGTGGAAACCAAAGATTATCGGTATTATCTGCAACTGGTGTTCCTACGCCGGAGCAGACGGTGCTGGTTCAGCCCGTACCCAGTATCCGCCGGACATTCGTATTGTCCGTGTCATGTGTACTGGTCGTATCGACACCCTGTTCGTCCTGAAAGCTTTTGCCGATGGAGCAGACGGTGTTCTCGTGTCCGGCTGTCACTTTGGTGACTGCCACTACCTTGCAGGAAACTTCAAGGCAGCAAAGAGAATGTTCCTTGTCAAGAGTATTCTCAACAACATGGGTATTGAACACAGGCGCTTCCGTATGACCTTTGTGTCAGCATCGGAAGGTGCAAAATGGGCAGTCGTTATCACTGACGTGATCAACACGATCAAAGAGATCGGTCCAAGCCCCATCGCGGAGTTTAACAAAAGGAAATAATGTGTGGACAAAGATAATTTAATTTAAAATTATCTCCACACGTATCTTTTTGACAAACTCAGCAGAATATAATAGGAGCACATGAGTTTATGAACACGATTACTCTGAATCTGATCACCGGAAGAACGATCCAGCAGGGTGTTTCAATGGAGTCTGGTAAAGAAAAACCTGATTACATGAAAGCCTGCGGAATCATCGAACTGGATCCTTCAGATATCAAAAAACTCGGCATCTGGAAAAATACCAATGTCCGCGTTACCAGTGAGTATGGTAGTATTATCGTCAAAGCCATTGAGGCAACTCAGGGTCCCCACCCGGGAATCGGATGGATTCCAATGGGTCCCTGGGCCAACATGGTAGTTGATATCAATACCTATTCTACCGGAATGCCGACATTCAAAGGTACCAAAGTTACCGTTGAACCTGCAGAAAACGAGACGGTCCTCGACTCGTTATCTGTCGTTCTTAAAGCATGTGGACAGTAAGAGGTGTAAAACTATGTCAAAACTGGTTACTGATGTAATCTGCCCGTTCTGTGGAACGCTTTGCGACGACCTTGAAGTCGAAGTAAGCGATGACGGAAAACAAATCCTGGAGGTTCGCAATGCATGCGCAATTGGGGCCACCAAATTCCTTCACTCACAGGCATCGGACAGAATAATCCGCCCCCGCATGAAACAGGATGATGGGACTTGGAAAGATGTCAGCTACGCAGAAGCAGCAAAGTATGCTGCCAAAATCCTCTGCGAAGCGAAGAAACCGTTAATGTACGGTTGGTCCTCAACATCCTGCGAAGCTCAGGCGACCGGTCACATGATTGCAGAACAGGTTGGGGGTATTGTTGATAATACCGCCACTGTCTGCCATGGACCATCTCTGATCGCAGTCCACGATGTTGGTATCCCGTCATGTACGCTTGGTGAAGTTAAGAACCGTGCCGACCGTATCGTCTTTTGGGGATGCAATCCGGCACACGCTCATCCGCGTCACATGTCGAGATATTCCATATTCCCAAGAGGTTATTTCACTGGAAAAGGATCCAAGAGCAGAAAGATCATTGTTGTTGATCCGCGCCCGACTGACACAGCATCCCTTGCTGATTACCACGTTCAGGTTGAACAGGGTCGCGACTACGAACTGCTTAATGCAATCCGCGTCGCATTCAAAAATGGCCCTCTGCCCGACGTTGTTGCCGGAGTTCCCAAAGAAAAGATCTATGAAGTCTCCCGCGTCTTAAAAAGCGGCAGATTTGTTGTGATCTTCTTCGGAATGGGCGTTACCCACTCCCTTGGTAAGAACCACAACATCGATGAAGCAATCGCCGTCACCAGCGATCTGAATGCATACACCAAAGCGTCCATCATTCCAATGCGTGGTCACTACAATGTGACCGGCTCTGGTCAGGTGCTTGGCTGGCAGTTCGGATTCCCGTTCTGTGTCGACTTATCCCGCGGCTTTGCCCGTTATAACCCTGGAGAAACCAGTTCGAACGATCTGCTTCTCAGGAATGAAGTCGATGCATGTTTCGTCCTTGGCAGCGATCCGGGATCACACTTCCCGAACAAATCTGTCCAGGAAATCTACAAACTCCCGTCAGTTTGTATCGACCCGCATATGACCCCCACTGCAGCTGTCTCCAAATGCCACGTTCCAGTAGCATTTGTTGGTGTTGAAGTTGGCGGTTCCTGCTATCGTATGGACAACGTGCCAATCGAATCACGAAAGGTTGTTGACCCGCCGGCAGGTATGCTTACCGATGATGAGTTCCTGAAACTTGTTCTGGCAGAAGTAATGACAATCAAAGGAGCTGCATAAAAACCATGACTGAAATCCTCATTAAAAACGGATTCGTCTTTGACCCTACTCAGGGAATTAAAGGCGATAAAAAAGATATTGCTGTCAAAGACGGCAAAATCGTTGACAAGGTTTCCAGCTCAGCAAAGGTTATCGATGCAACCGGAATGACCGTCATGGCTGGTGGTGTGGACATCCACACTCACGTTGCCGGAGCAAAGGTCAACGTTGGCAGAAACTTCCGTCCGGAAGACAAACTTCAGGCAGTCTATGAACCGGCTCGCGGTGTCCGCCACATGTCTGGCGGATACTCGGTCCCGACGGTATTCAAGACCGCATACAAGTACGCAGACCTTGGTTACACCACCGTCTTCGAGGCAGCAATGCCGCCGCTGTATGCCCGCCACACGCACGAAGAGATGCGTGACACCCCGATCCTTGATCAGGGTGCATTCCCGATGTTTGGCAACAACTGGTTCATGCTTGATTACCTCAAGAACCAGGAATACGACAATGCAGCTGCATACATCGCCTGGCTTCTTCGTTCCACCAAAGGATATGGTATCAAGTGTGTCAATCCTGGCGGAACAGAAGCATGGGGCTGGGGTCTCAACTGTCTTACCGTAAACGATCCGGTTCCCTACTTTGAAATCACTCCCCGTGAGATCATCAGCGGACTGATCAATGCAAATGAATCCCTCCTCCTGCCTCACTCGATGCATCTGCACGGAAACAATCTCGGTAATCCCGGGAACTACACGACCACCCTTGACTCGCTCAAGATTGCCGAAGGCGTCAAGACCGATAACAAGTTTGGCCGTGAGCAGGTTCTTCACCACACCCACATTCAGTTCCACTCATACGGCGGAACAACGTGGGCAGATTTCGAGTCTAAAGGTCCCGAAGTCATGGACTACATCAACAAGAACAAAAACATTACCTGTGATATCGGTTTTGTAACTCTTGATGAAACCACGACCATGACCGGTGACGGTCCGTTCGAGCACCATCTGACCGCCTTAAACCACCTTAAGTGGGCAAACACCGACGTCGAAGTTGAATGCGGTTCTGGAATCGTTCCATACGTCTACAGCAAAGATGTCTATGTCTGCGGTGTTCAGTGGTCCATTGGACTTGAAATGGCACTCCTTGCAAAAGATCACATGAGATGTCATCTGACAACTGACCACCCGAATGCAGGTCCGTTTACCCGGTATCCGCGTGTAATGAAGTGGCTCATGAATCAGGAATCCCGTGAAGCCCTTCTTCACACAATGAAGAACGAAGACAAGGTCCGGGACAGATCAAGTCTGTCATCAATCGACCGCGAACTTACGCTCTACGAGATCGCCATGATGACCCGTGCAGGAACCGCCAAGGCTCTTGGTCTTGCCGACCGCTGCGGTGGTCTTGGTATTGGCCTCCAGGCTGATATCGCTGTGTATCCATTCAACCCCGAGACTGACGGCAACGATGCTGAAAAGATCGAGTGGGCATTTGGCAATGCTGTCTATCTTGTCAAAGACGGACAGATCATCATCAACGACAGTGAGATTGTCAGCAACGGAAACAAGAAGACCTACTGGGTTGACGTCACAACCAATCCGAACAAACAGGTCGAGCGCGATATCAGTGAGATGTTCACGAAATATTACACTGTTACCGAGAAGAACTACGACGTCGAAGAGCACGCATTCATGAAGAATCCCTTCGTCATTAAAGTTGATGCAACACAGTGAGGTCAAAAGATGAACACTGTCACAATCACTATAACAAAACAGCCGGAGTTATTCATCGAAGCTGAGTGTTTCTCTCCCGACGCACTTGCAGGCAAGTCTGCTGACGCAATCTCCAAACTCCCGATCTATATCGGTAAAACCACAGAAACCGTTGGTGACTACTTTGCCGTCGATGGAAATGCCGGAGCTACCGCTGCCGAAACCAAACTGGTTATCAAAGGCGACACCAGCCGTGTCAAATATATCGGATCCAAGATGACTGCAGGCGAAGTCGTTATTAACGGCAACGCAGACATGTATGTCGGAAACTTCATGTCCGGCGGCAAGATCACTGCCAAAGGAAACATTGGTCACTTTGCTGCTACCTCCATGTCCGGCGGCGAGATCATTGTTGAAGGAAATGCCGGGAACTATCTTGCAGCCTCCTATCGTGGAGACTGGAGAGGTATGTCCGGCGGCAAGATCACCGTCCTTGGAAATGTAGGCAGCGACTGTGCTACCTTCATTACCGGCGGCGAGATTGTCATCGGCGGAAATGTCGATGTCCACGTAATGACCCATGCAGACGGGGGTAAAGTTATCATTAAAGGAAATGCAAAGAGCCGCCTCGGCGGTCAGGCTTCCCGCGGTGAGATCTACCTCTTTGGAACTGTTGATGTCATGATGCCCGGATATGCATACTCCGAAGACGTTGAACTCGAAGTAGCAGGAACCAAGGCAAAGTTTGCAGTATATAATGGCGATCTTGGTGAACGTCACCCGACACGCAAAGGTCAGCCGATCTATGCCAAACTCTATCTGAAGAAATAATCTCTTCAGATCAGCACAACATTTTGGTTGTGCAGGGGACGATTATTTCGTCCCCCCTCTCCAATTTTATCGCGATCTTCTTTGCAGATACCGGTAGGTATTAACTGTTCTCTGACCAACTCTCATCTATGAGTATATTCAGGGAGTATGGTGAGTCCGGTGTACATGTTATGGGCGGTGTGATTACTCAGAAAAATGCTGATTATTGTACTGTCAGGATTCGTTTGCCTGCCGGTGTCGTTACTGTCGATCAGATTCGCGGTCTTGCACGTATCGCAAAAACGTATGGAGATGGCACACTTCATGTTACAACGCGTCAGACGTTTGAGATCCCGAATGTCAAACCGTCTACTCTTGAAAAACTCGATCTCGCTTTGAAAAAAAATGGAACGCCTATAGGTGCCGAGTTCACGGAGGTCGTGAATGTCACAGCATGTCCGGGAACACTCCGGTGCAAATATGCCAACATAGACAGTGTTGAGCTTGCAAAGAAAATCGATGAAAAATATTTCCGCAAAGAACTCTCGATTCGGGTCAGAATTGCCATCTCCTCCTGCCCCAACTCATGTGTGGCCAGTTGGGAAAGTGATATCGGTATAATTGGGATCCAAAAACCCATCAGAAATCCAACGCTTTGTTCGGGCTGCGGGACCTGTGTGGCTTATTGTAAAGAACATGCACTTACCGTCCGCCAGGGAACAGTAAAACTTGATCACGGGCTTTGCAATACGTGCGGAAACTGCATTGAGACCTGTCATTATCATGTTATTAAGGGTGAACCTCTCGGTTATCAGATCATGGTTGGCGGCAGTCATGGAAGGACCCCGCATGTTGGCAGGTATCTTGTTTCCGTCTCATCTGAAGAGGAGCTGATGGTAGTTATTGATGGGATCATTGAATGGATCCGCCGATACGCGAGATCGGGTTCCCGTTTCAGAGCACAGATCGAGGAAGAGGGATTTGACGAGTTCAAAGCATTTGTTCTGAAAAAAGCCGATTCTTCTTCCTTTGTTGCAATTGAAAACAAACGGCTCATTTCCGACACGGAATGATCTGATTCCATACTCTTTTCTTTTTGACCGTTCTAATTAAAGCATATGACATCCGAAAAAGTCAAAGACGCGTTTGAGAAAGAAGGTATCAGTACCGAGATCACCTGTGCAAAAGCGCATGAAATGAGTGAAAAATATGCTATTCCGATTACAATGATCGGGAATTACTGCAATGTTCATGACATCAAGGTACAGGCATGCATGCTTGGCTGTTTCTCCGGCAAAAAACATCACTCTCCCAAAGAGTAACCTAAAAGTCAGGTTCATATCTTTGCTCCGCAAAATTATAATAAATGGCAAAGTGGTATTGTATTTATTGCGGCTGGATCTATGACGAAGAGAAAGGTGATCCGGCTCACAACATTGCCCCCGGCACAAAGTATGCAGATATACCCGATTACTGGAAATGTCCTCTCTGTCTGATACCCAAGACAAAACCAGGATTGTTTAAGATGATCGAAGGAGAACAGCGCGATGAAACTTCTGAGTTCTCTCTAAAAAATTAATTTCATATGGATATTGGTCGGATATTTTCCGGCCAAAATCTTTTATCTTTCTTATATCTTCTTTGGAACGTAAACATCAAAGAGATCACGTTTTGCAAAAATCTCTTCAGCGGATGCTTCGCGAAGAATAACATTTTTCCCCTCGATGTCCCCTAAGACCACTGTGGAAAATGATTCCAGTTTAAATCCTTCGATCACAGCATAATCATATCCTTTCCACGCGTAGAAATCCAGGATGTCGCGTAAGTCTGTGGTTCTCATACTCAGCACAGTTTTTTCCAGATCTATTCCCGCAGAAATCTGTGCCCCTGTCTCAAAGTGGACCGTGGTATCCTTTCCTTCCGGCAGTTTCCACGAGTGATGCCCCATGTGTTTTATTGTTGCTACGCTCCCAACTTCGGAGAGGAGAGGGATGAGCCTGGTGATCAGGGTTGTCTTTCCTGAGTTGGAATGGCCTATAATATTGATGATCCGCATATCCTTATAACATATGTCGTTAGACGGCATAATAAGTTCGTCATGATATAGTCTCCAAGCATTTATGCCTCAGCCGCCCGTCTTCTTTTTCTGAAAAGGAGCCGGGCACTACAGATACCTGCCCCAATCCCAAAAATATCGATAGGTGTTTTTGTAGAATTTTTCCGGTTTTCGCCCCCCTCTGTTCCTGAATATCCTGGTGATGAGACGGTGGTAGTAAACTCGCCGGAATCCGGTGAAAGACCGCTCCCTAAAACTGCATAACCGCTGGCACCCCCTGTTCCATCGTCGGCAACACGGTTTGTCCAGGAAATACCCTCTCCCTCATTTGACTGATTACACCACGCATAAGCGTTGAAGACCGCGCTGCCGCTGAGATTCTTAAATTCATACTCAATTTTGACAGCTCCATGATCACGCAGACCGGTAAGTCCGCTGTTTATCCCTAGAGTTCCTGCTTTCGTATCGAAAAATAGTATGGCAAATCCATTCGAAGGATTTGTCGTGTCCTGTCCGTAGTAGATTGGATAGTTTTCTATTCCTGCCGGTTTCCAGGTCTGTGAAGCATACCTGAAATCCGTCGCAGTTAATATAGTCCCTGATGCAGACTCGGTATAAGTCAGTTCCTCGTAAGTCGGACCGATATTTACGATCGGCGTGGGATTCCACTGATAACCGCTGGATGTGAGATGCAGGGCAAAATCATCGGAAATTGTTCCATTCACAGCGATCATCAGAATAATTCGATCATTAAATCCCCTGCCTCCGGTATAGGAAACATATACTGTGCCCGCCTGGCGGTTCGTTGTCGTCACCTGGCCATAGGGTTCCTCCGGGATTGTAGTAAGATGTAATGAATTCAGTCCTCCCTCGTCATCAAATCTGACCGCGTATATCGTCCCGTCGGTTGTTGAGATCTCCACCTGTTTGTAGGATGGCAGGATCTCACCTGCGGTATCTGCCGCGGCTGCATGCCAGCATCCTACTATGATCAACAGGAGAGCGACACACAAAACCCTCTCTAAATAATTCATGTGACGCATAAATTCCTGATATTAGTATTTCCTGACAACAAAATACACTGAGCCAAGAATCCCGGCAATGATTGGGAATACACTGAGCGGTGACTGCGTCGTTTCCGGACCGGGCAGGTCAACAACATTTACAGTAATTCCTTCTGTCTCTGCTGCAGTCCATCCAAGAACCTGTTTAGGATCATTCTTGGGTTCATCCCGATATCCATATGGAATAAATGTGACCTGACCCGTGAGTCCGGCGATCTCGTAATCGATCTCGGCACACCCATTATGTATCAGATTTCCATTGGGTACAGTGCATGTTCCAACATGAAGGTCGACAAGCATTACGTAAAATGTTTCATTCTCACTTTGTGTTGGGTAGAAAGTAAACCCTGCTGCATCTGCAGGTCTGAGAGATACGGGGCCATAGAGAAGATCAGATTTATCAAACCACTCAGATATCGCCGCCGTGTTATATGTACCTCTGGCTCCAAAATCCAGAGATCTGAAAGTACTTTGGGAAACCGGTTCCCATACATATCCGCCGGAGGTGATCTTTATTTTGAAATCGTCGGTAATGTTTCCAGCAACGCCGACCATCAAAACTACATCATCGATGTACCCTGCTCCGCCTGTTTCATAGACATAGAATGTTCCGGATCGATTTTCAATAATTACTGCAGGATTGGAAGCGCTCTTTTGGTATCTCTCCGAGATATGCATCCCTTCTGTTCCGAGGCTTATGGGGAGATAATACGTGTTATCTCCGGCATTATTGAATCTGACATCATTTGATATTTTCAGGGTGATGTCTTCCATCCCTGGGAAGGGTCCATTCTCTGCAAATGCTGCTGATCCTGTACCAACTGAGAAAAGAAAAATCATCAGGATTGCGGTCAGGATAATCTTTCCGAGATGTGAATTACCGGTCATAATGTACTAGTAATTATATCCTGTATCGGCATATAGATTTTGAATCATGTTAACTTATAATAATTAATTGTTCAACAGATATATCATATAATCTTCATAACAAATAGTACACACATTAGAAGAGGAGAACGACAGCGTGGATAAAAGCATCTCACAGGACATTGCGGATCTGAAATTTCAGTTACAGAAACTGATCGTTGGACAGGAAAACGCTCTTGAAAAAACAGTGATCACTCTTATAGCAGGAGGGAATGTCTTACTTGAGGGTGTTCCGGGTGTCGCAAAAACTCTGCTTGCGCGTTCACTTGCGGGATCGATCAATAGCAGTTTTTCCCGGATCCAGTTCACTCCTGATCTTCTTCCCTCGGACATCACCGGAACAGTTGTATTCAACCTAAAATCAAATGAGTTTTCCACGGTCTTCGGCCCGGTATTTCATCAGATTATTTTGGCGGATGAGATCAACCGTGCCCCTCCCAAAGTCCAGTCTGCTCTTCTTGAAGCGATGCAGGAACATCAGGTCACGATCCAGGGGACTACCTATCCCCTCCCTTCACCGTTTTTTGTTATCGCTACAGAAAATCCTCTTGAGTCGGAGGGAACCTATCCTCTCCCTGAAGCTGAAACAGATCGATTCATGACAAAAATAGTCATGACCCTCCCTTCGATAGATGATGAAATTGTGATTATGGAACGATTCTGCGGTGAGAGAGTACCGCACGCGGAGCCTGTTCTTTCAATAGAGAAGATCCTTGCTCTGCAAAATTCCGTTAGAAAGATCCATGCCAATGCAAAAATTCACCATTACATCGCAGAAATTGTTGGGGCAACGAGGACTGCCTCACCTGTCATAACGATTGGTGCCTCACCCCGTGCCTCAATTGGTCTTTTGATGTGTTCAAAAGCTCACGCTCTTCTAAACGGCAGAGATTATGTTATTCCTGAAGATGTGATCCACGTTTCAATGGAGGTCCTCAGGCACAGAATCCGGCTCAGTTTTGAGGCACAACTTGACGGAATTACGCCTGACACCGTAATAAAGGATATTTTGACCACCGTTTCCATCCCATGAATCAGCGTCTGTTCGAACTCCTGGAAAAATCCCGCCCCGTTGCCGCCCGTTTTCAAAGACCGCAGGGAATGCAGGGATCGTATATCTCCCGCAGAGTAGGACTTGGAACGGAGTTTTCTGAATTACGCGAATACCTGAGTGGAGATGATGTGAGGGCCATTGACAAAAATGTCACTGCACGAACAGGGATTCCGCATGTAAGGGTTCATGCTGAGGAACCTGACCTAAATCTTTACATCGCTGTCGACCTCTCAGCTTCCGGACATTTTGGATCAGGAACAAGCAAACTCATGACGGCAAAAATTGCCGCTGCATCCATTCTCCTTTCGGCTGAAAAAGAGCATATCCCTCTGGGTTTATGTCTGTTTACCTCCACAGTAGAAAAGTTCATCCCGGCAGGATCCGGCACGTCTCATCTGCATCTTCTTCTTACCACTCTTGCAGAAACTGATGCAAAGAATTCCGGGACCTCTATCCAGAATGCCTGCTGTGAACTTGCATCCCGCATCCAAAAATCCTCATCGATTATTCTTATTTCGGATTTTCAGGATACTCACTTTGCATCCGGCCTTCAGCTTCTTGGAAAGAGACATCGCTTATCAGCCCTTCGGATCACCGATCCTGGTGAATTTACTCTGCCTGATGTTGGCAGGATCATTCTCGAAGACCCTGAATCAGGCAGACAATATATGATCAATACATCAAGTCAGGAGGTTCGAGAACGGTTTTCTGCTGCCGCAAAAGATGCAGAGAACAAATGTTATAGCATCTTTCTCTCTTCGGGTGCCCAGTATGTTTCGTTATCTACAGACGGAAGTTGTATCCAGTCGCTGCAGAAACTATTTTCCCGGGGTGTCTGATGCCGGGTTTTTCTTATCCGCTTTATCTGCTCTTCCTTTTCATATTGCCACTTCTTTGGTATTGGTATCATAAAGCGGCTGCTGAAAAGAAACGAAAATCCATAACGTTTTCTTCCCATGTTTTTTTGGATGAGACTCAACATAACGATCTGAAAAAACGGGAGAGACTACTGTTTCTCGTTTTTCTTTTGATACTGGGTTGTGCCATCATCGGCGTTGCCGATCCTCACATACCCCTTGTCTCCTCCTCGGAGAATGTGAATCTGGTTCTCGCCCTTGATGTTTCTGCAAGTATGACGGCAGCTGACTACGTACCTACCCGGCTTGAAGCGGCAAAAAGCTCTGCAAAAATTCTTATAAATTCTTTAAGTGAATCAGACAATGCGGGAGTAGTAATTTTCGAGTCAGGTGCATCGAGCGCAGCATACCTGAGTTCGGATAAAAATCGCGTGCTTTCACGACTTGATCAGGTCTCGGTAAAGACAGGTAAGACTGCTCTGGGAGATGGATTGACTCTTGCTGTTGATATGGTGACGGCAATCCCAGCCGGAACATACATCGTTGTTCTGCTTTCCGACGGAGTGTCGAACACCGGCATGATCACTCCCGAAAATGCAGCTATGTTTGCAAAAAATTCCGGGGTTGTTGTTTACACAATCGGCATCGGAAGTGATTCCCCGGTGGAAGTATCCACCGAGGGAGTTCTGCAGTATGCCTCTCTTGACGAAGCAGCGCTCAGATCAATTGCTGAAATAACCGGGGGGGAGTATTTCCGTTCGGTTAATGAGACGACCCTGATGCAGATTCAGAATACGATTGGAAGTTCCATTGCAAGAGAGGCTGAGGAAACCAGTATCCAGTCCTGGTTCTTCTGGATCATACTCATTTTGCTTTTGCTTGAGGCATATCTCAGATACGGCGGCAGACGGGTGATTCCATGAGGTGCAGATTTCTCCTCCTCCTTTTAGTTCTCTCTCTGCTCATCGTACCGGCGGCGGCTGAGATTATTTTTACTTGCCCGTCTCAGGAGTTTTCCGTTGATCCGGGCGAGTCAATATCTCTAAAGTTAGGGGTCGACCAGAACACGGGATCCGATATACAGGGTAAACTGACCATCAATGAAATCAGAATTTCCGGGACCTCAGTTTTTCGCGAGTCGCGAATAACGGACAGAACGGTGTTTTCTGACGCGTCTTCTTTTCCGGTGAATATCCCTGCAATTTCTGAAGGGGATGAGCTGGTCGTGAATCTGGTATTCACCTACACTGATGCCTCGGGGACCATGCGTGATGTAACATTACCTCCGGTTACAATCAGAACAGGTCCGATAACGGGTCAGCTTTCACCGATAAGAAGTGCTGAATCCATTCATGTTGTAAAACCGTCGGTATCCTCCGGAAGCGGTACGACAGCGGACCCTTCTTCCCAGATCGCAGGTTCTGTGATTTCGAATTCAGCAGATCAGCTTCCTGATCTTTCTCTTAACCTGACGGAGAATCATGACGAAGAATTTACTTCACATCTGCGAACACTTCCGGAGTTCACTTTTTTGGAAGAATCGATCACGAGTTATGGGTTCCTGGTCTCTAAAACTTTTGTAACTTCATCGGCATCCGATGCGGGAACTTTCTCTATTGGTTATAGAAATGCAAACGGCAATGAGGCAGAGATAGCCGGAAATGTTTCAGGCTCCCTCTTTTCCGCCTCATCTTTAGCAGATGCTCCAGCAGGCATTCCCCTGATTTTGAAGAAAGATACACGCTACCTTTCCGCCGTCTCCGAAGTAAATGCTGAAGGGTATCTTCATACAGGGACAATGAGTGATGTTCACGACGGGGATGTCGTAATTGTCGTGCATCTGGAGAATCCCGAGGGTAAGGCCGCTGAGATCACTGCACATCTGAACAACGGAGGTGTGACCTCGGTAGAAACAAGTTTTGAAACGGACTTATTCTCACCCTGGATGATTATCGCCCTCCTTCTTATTACCGGGATTCTCATATTATTCTACTGGAACAGGCGCCGGCTCTCTGTCATCTCGCTTCCTTCTTCTCCGAAAATAGATCGTGCGAGTAACATCTCTCTTGCAGACGAGTATTTGTTGTGTGCGAAGGCAGCCTTTGAAAAAGGATTGTATCAGGATGCCTCAGCATATGCCGGCAAATCCCTTAGGTATTTCCTTACTGGAGATAGGGAAGTTACAACGGATGAGCTTCTGTCCCGGGATATCTCTCCCCGTGCAGCAGATCTTCTACTAAGATGTCGTGATGCCGGATTTTCTCATAGAGAGATCGAAAAACAATGGGCTGAAAAAATAATTAACGAAGTTGAGAAGTATATATCATATGATTATAACAATTGAAAAACAGACATAACAATCACTTATGACAATCTATGTTGGAATGGATGATACTGACAGCCTCGAGTCGAGAGGAACCGGCAGACTTGCCCGGGCGGCTGCCGCTGTCATTTCGAAAAAATGGCCGGTAAAAGGAGTGACCCGTCATCAGCTCTACGTCCATGAGTCCATTCCTTTCACCTCGCACAATAGTTGTGCTGTCCTTCACGTCGATGCAGATGGTCCGGAGATCGCGGATGAACTTTTTGCACTCACCGAAGAGATAATGCTCAGTGATTTTATTCCGGGGAGTGATCCGGGTCTTGCGGTTGCAGAGGAACGACAGATACATCCTGCGTTGATCGCTTACGGCCGGGATGCCCAGACCACCGTTCTCAACCAGAATATTGCGAGAACCCTTGCACATAATCTTGGTATCAGGCTCAAAGGTCTTGGCGGAACAGAGGATGGGGTTATCGGAGCACTAGCCGGACTCGGACTTGCAGCGATGAATAGTGACGGCCGGTATCTTCTGATCGGAAACATCCGAGATCTGACTGGTCCTGTTACCGTAGAACAGGTTCTTGCCGCCGGCGTGGACTGTGTGCAGACGATCGACGGGGAAATACTTACAACCGGTCTTATTATGGAACAGGAAGGCAAATCCGTAAAACCGTGCCCGATCGGAGGGAAAGTAACCCTTCTCGTCAGAAGGGAGGCCGGGAAAATCCTGCCGATTAAACGGGGATAACTATGGGTCCCGTCCAGAAAAGGATTCTGATTACTCTCAGCATTTTTGGGATTATTATTGCCGGATTTGCCATAGCCGAGTCTTCATTCGCCACATATGAATCTGATCTTCCGGACGTTGTCACCTCTTCCAAACAAAACCTTACTGCTGACGATTTTACCTATGGCCCGGTAAATTATCGTCCGGGGTATCTCCCGATCCCCATTTATGCAGAATCTGGTCTGTATGATGCTGAAGACTGGATCGTTTTGTTTGCTGTAGTGAATGAGACTCCCGTAAACGGCAATCCTTTTTTCGTCCGCCCCGGCTCAGTCAAAATTGATTACATATTTGAAAATCTCACGGGAACTGCCGTGTTCCAAGTTTATGGCCTTCGTTATGATTCCGGTCAGACCTGGACTACCCACCAGTTCCATTCACCTGCATCCGGCTACCGGGTAATCGCTTCACCACAGTCAGGTATTCTTCCCTCTCTCACCGATTACTCTGAAGAACTGCCAATGATAATCTCTGCTGCGAATCTGTATTACTCTCCCGACGGCGATATGGAGATTGGTGTTCCCTTTGCCTTTCCATTTCCAAAAGATGAGTTGAACGGCCTTTCCGCTCTCCACTTCACCCTGGATCCTGACATGCCCAGGGGTCAGGTTACTACTACCTCTGAATTGAACGGGACGTTCTATATCACTCACACCGGAGGAGATACAGTCCGGAGACTTATCCTCATGCTTGCAGTTAATTCTCCGCAGACTGATGACTTTTTGTTTACATTTACGAGCAGCTTTGTTCCATGGGAGGTCTGAATGAAACCATATTTTCAGCTTCATGAGATCGCTTTGCTCTCGCTTCTCGGCGCCCTTATTTTTGTTTTGCGTCTGGTTTTCAAGATCCCTATCCATGTACCCGGAAGCTCAGGTCTGGTATGGGTCCTTCCCCTCATTATCGGTGTGGGAATTGTACGAAAACCCGGGGCTGGATTGTACATGGGCTTTATATCAGGGATCCTCGCATCATTTTTTGGTGTAGGAGCTTTGCATGTCCTTGACATCTTCAAGTATCTTGCAATGGGACTTTCTATTGATTTGACATCTATGCTCTTTCTCTACCGTTTCAGTAATCCAATGGTAGGGTTTATTGTTGGAGCTGTTGGAAATTTTACGAAGATGCTGGTAAATTTCGCTGTTCAGATGTTGTTTGGTGTTCAGGCAACTTTTATTCTGGTTGGAATCACTGTTTCAGCAACAACACATCTGATATTTGGCGGTATCGGCGGAATTCTTGCCGTGCTGATATTGTCTCGTCTGAGGCGTGCAGGAGTGATTACTGAGGATGACAAAGACGCCGATAATTGAGGTGAACAATCTCACATACATCTATCCCCGTCAGCCTGGAGGGAGACGCCCCGCTCCTTTTCATGATCTGAATCTCACGGTATATGCAGGTGAACGAATTCTTCTTACCGGAGATTCCGGTTCCGGGAAATCAACGTTTTTACGCTGTCTGAATGGTTTGATTCCGCATTCAGAATCCGGAAAGATGGAAGGTACCGTCAATATCGCAGGTATTGATACTCGTAACTCCGGCATATCCCAGCTTGCCTCTCATGTTGGCATGGTATTTCAGGATCCTGATTATCAGTTATTCTGTTCAGATGTTGAAAGTGAAATTGCCTATGGGCTTGAACAACATGGTGTATCTCCTGTGGAAATGCAGAGGAGGATCGAAGAAGTCATTGAATTATTACGTATAACTCATCTTCGTGGCAGAATGATGGACACTCTTTCATGGGGAGAGCGTCAGCGGGTCGCTATCGCCTCGGTCCTGGTTATGCGGCCTGAGATCCTTCTTCTCGATGAGCCGTTATCCGGGCTTGATGAAGGAGCAGTCAAAACACTCATCGAAGTGTTGAAAAATCTGAATGAACTGCTTGGGCTTACTATCATCATCGCAGAACACCGAACAAATTGTCTGGAAGATTTTCCGACCCGATACATCCATTTTGGAGATCCGGTATCCGCCAATTCTGCTGTTGTACGTTGCCCATCTCGGTCATGTACATCTGATAATTCTCTCTCCCTCTCTCAGGTAAATTTCGCGTATGGAGAATCCGACCGATTGGTTTTGTCCGATCTCACTCTCTCTTTTCATTCAGGTATGATCTCTGTTCTGATGGGAGAGAACGGTTCTGGAAAAAGCACATTGATCCGGCATGCGAATGGGATCCTTCGCCCGGATTCAGGAGAGGTGTTTGTTCATGGAGAAAATATTCGTGACAAAACCGTGGCGGAGATCTCGTCAAGTGTCGGCATTTGTTTCCAGCATGCTGATTATCAGCTTTTTGAAGAGACGATTCTTGATGAATTACTCTGTACACCCCGTATTCGCGGATATCCGGTTGGACCTTCCAGATGTCGTGCCCGCAGTATTCTTGATGATTTAGGTCTTCTTTCGCTTGGCGAAAAATCATCTCCTCTTAAAGCATCTGTTGGCGAAAAACAGAGGATTGCTATCTCGACCTTACTCATGATGGATACATCCGTAATGATTTTAGATGAGCCAACCCTTGGACTTGACGCATCATCCAAACAGATACTGGCCTCTATTCTGCAAAAAGAACGGGATCTTGGAAAAACCGTTATAGTTGCGACACATGACCGCGGTTTTGCGGATCTATGTGCTGACCGAATCATCAGTCTTTCCGGCGGCCGGGTCATACACGACACAGGGGTTCTCAGATGAAGTTCTCAAAAAAGATGATCCGGTATGTTGATAGGGATACCATTTTTCACCGTCTCGATCCGGGAACAAAAATCATTCTGGTTTTATATTTTAGTATCATCGCCATTCTGATCAACTCTCTGCCCGCAATGCTTCTGCTTCTGTTGTTTGTCTATCTGCCGATCATATGGGAGCATTTGACTCTGATTCTCGTTCGTTCTCTGCGTTTTCTCATTCCTGTCTTCCTCTTCATCTTCATCATCAACCTGATGTTTCCTCAGGTGATCCCTGCTGATCCTTGGGTCACCTATACCTTTCTTACTGTAACCGGTGGTCTTTCTTTTGAGGGGATCATCTATGCCTGCCTGATGACCGCACGGATGTTTATGATAGCTTCAGTATCAACGTTATTCATTATGACAACAACCAGTAACGCGTTTGTTCACCGGCTGAAATCCGTTGGTATTCCGGAAACCCTGGCATTTTCTCTTGGTTATGCCATGAAATCCATTACCACGCTGAGTACTGATATGGCCAATATCATGGATGCACAACGATCCCGGGGCATTGAGTTGGAAAAAGGAAATCCTGCAAACAAAGGATTACAGTATATGGCTCTTGGTATACCAATGACCGTCTCTGTGATGCAGCGTTCCAAGCAGACAGCTGATGCGATGCAGTGCAGAGGATTTGGGAGTTCTGGAAAAAAAACTCTTCACCGGCCTTTTAAAATGGAAAGATCAGATTATCTTGCACTGATAATATCGGTATTGGTTGGGTGTGCTTTGTGGTATTTTTCAGCCATCCAGTATTTCTAAACCAGCGCTTAGTTAATTAAGTTAATTTAACTATTTAACAACATTTATTTGTGTGTGAAACGGCAAATACTAATGATACCCATGTCTTGCCTTTGCTTGACTATTTGTGGGTGTGGAGAACTATAGTATGAAAAAATCATCTTTCGTCGCAATGATCACTTTTGCAGTAATCTTTGCATTTTTATTTGTTCCGGCAGTCAGTGCCGAGACCGTTGAAAAGACTGTGATTCTTGAAAGTGGAGACATTGTAATCCCGATGGCAAACTTCGACGGAGGGTCCGCTGATGTTACTGTTCCAAAAAACTCAGTAGCAGGTATTATTTACCAGGCCTACCCGGATGTTGAGTTCTGGTTTAAACCTGGAAGCACCAAAACATGGTTCAACTTAAATGTTCTGGAAGGTCGCACCCACAAAGATGGCGGAGTCTGGACGCTCTATGTAGGCGGCGTTGAGCAGACCTCAGATATGGTTAACGACTGGTCCCAGCTTATCGTAACTCCCGGTGATACAGTGAAGTTGATCTACGACGCTGATGAATACACAGTAAAGATAAAAACTACAGTGTCAAACACTGCAAAACCAGTAACACAGTCCATTAACGGTGTTTTCAAAACTGAAGCCGTTAATATCCCGGCTGAACAGATTTCCGGATCAGATACAGCAGTCAGTGTTGCCGGAGATTCTCTTCTTGGAATCCTTGCCAATTCTCTTCCATCGGTCGAATTCTATAAAGGAGGAAATCAAAACTTCTTTAATCTGAATACCTATGACGGACACACGCATAAATCTCCGAACAAGACTGACAAATGGTATGTTTATGTTGATGGAACTGAAGTAACTACTCCGGACTGGAGTACGGTTAAACTCACCAAAGGACAGGTCATTACGATGAAGTTCGATGATATAACTAACGGAGCAATCTACCAGTATGTCATTGAAACATCTGCTTTAGCAGGTGACAGCGGAACCACGTCGCCTCTGCCGGCTGCAGGTATTATTTTTGGTCTTGGAGCAGCAGGATTGTTTGCATTATCCCGCAAACTCTAAATCTCTTTTTTACTCGTGTGAAATCTATAATAGTTCACAGCGGGAATATGTATGTATGGTCAAAGTCCCCTGTCAGGAAATCGTGTGGGACATCATCCCCGCAATACAGGCAGCTCTTGCTGTTGAACTGGTGAGTCTGGGCGTATCTCAGATCCAGATCGCCGCCCATCTCTCTCTTGCTCCGTCAGCTGTATCCCAGTATCTGTCCGGTAAACGGGGATACAGAATCGTTTTCGACGATCCTATAAAAGAGATCATCTCGAAACTGGCCCGGGACATCAGGTCAGGTTCCGTCTCGGATGATGATCTTTCAGCTGAATTATGTTCCATCTGCCGCTCACTCAGAGGGGACAGCAGATGCGGCAGTTCTTTGGATTAAAACCCAAAACCTCATAAGTTAGAAGAGTCAACTAAACTTCTATCGGGGTTCAACTCATGATAGAAAGTTTTATTGAAGGAAACAAGATCTTCCAGGAACAGGATTTCGAACGGAAGAAAGACCGGTACATGCAGCTGACCACTCAGCAGCACCCGACCGTATTATGGATCGGCTGCTCGGACTCCCGAGTCAATCCGGAACGTATCACCCACTGCCGTGCCGGTGAACTCTTCACCCACAGAAACATAGGGAACATCGTTCCGACCCATGACTGGAATTTTGCAACTGTTTTAGAGTATGCCGTGAAGCATCTCAAAGTGAAAGATATTGTAATCTGCGGCCACTCTGACTGCGGAGCTCTCAACGCTCTTGATGTTGATATGTCAAAGGATGCTTATATCCCCCAATGGATCAATAACGCCCGTGAAGCGCAGATCAGAGTCGACGCCCGTCTCGGCGAGGCAAAAACTCCGGAGGAAAAGGCAGCCCGGAAAAAAGAGATCGAGTATGAAAACATCAAGCTTCAGCTTGAACATCTCAGATCTTATCCGCTTGTTTCCCTGGCGGAAGAAAAAGGATGCCTGCATGTTCACGGATTATATTATGATCTGAAAACCGGCGCTCTTTCCAAGATCGCCTAACTTTTTTTTACGAGTGCAAGAAACTCTGCCGGTGAATCAACCGCACATATGTTATCCCGTTTATCCACCGACCCGAAGGTAGCGTGCACGCCTTTGATGCCCAGCTCTCTTGGCGGTCTGACATCCCGGTTTTTCTTGTCTCCGATCATCATGGTCTCTTCCGGTAAAACATCAAGAGCTTCCAGTGTCTTTTGATAGACGAGCGGATCCGGCTTTTTCACGCCGAAGGTTTCAGGTGTGACGATCAGTTCAAAATAGTGTGCATAGCCAAGGGCAGCCATCCGTTTTTCCATGTCAGGCCGGTCGGCATTTGAGATAACTGCCAAACGGACTCCTGCTGATTTCAACTCACTCAGCATTTCTTCAACTCCCTCAAAGGGAGAGATACAGGCAAGTTCCAGGGTGTGATAAAGCCACGTACACTCCTGAAACTCTCCTTCGACTCCGTCTGCAAGATAAAGAGAGACGGCATCTTCAATTAGGCTTGGCGGATTTTTGTTCAGAGAATAAAAATGCAGATCGCCGAATATCCCGCAGTATGCCATCAAAGCATCTGCTGCACACATACGTGCCCTGCGAAGATCGTGCAGGGTGTTGTCCATATCGAAGATCACTGCACGGGGAAAGGGTGCTTCAGAGTTCACAGGTATCACAGTCATGCCCGCAGGAGCTGCATTCTCCGTCGCCCCACGGCTCCCTGCCCGACTTTACCAGAAAATCATTGATCGCTTTGTGGATGGTTTCTTCTGCAAGGACCGAGCAGTGCATTTTGTTAGGGGGCAGCCCGTCCAATGCTTCTGCTACGGCTTTGTTTGAGAGGGTCCATGCCTCCTCCAGCGTTTTGCCTTTGATCATCTCTGTGGCCATACTGCTGGAGGCAATCGCAGCACCGCAGCCGAATGTCTGAAACTTGGCGTCGATGATGATATCGTTTTCGACTTTCAGATACATCTTCATAATGTCGCCGCATGAGGGATTTCCCTCCTCGCCGACACCGCTTGGGTTTTCGATCACACCGACGTTTCTCGGGTTGGTGAAGTGATCCATTACTTTTTCACTGTACATTTTTCAGCTCCTTTGGGGTAAGCGGGGACATCGCTCTGAGTTTTTCCACCGTTTCTTTGAGTGCGGCTGTCACGATCTTTACATCTTCTGCAGTTGTTCTCTCGCCAATGGTCAGCCTGATCGATCCATGGGCGATTTCGTGAGGGATCCCCATCGCAGTTAAAACATGTGATGGTTCAAGGGATGCCGAGTTACAGGCACTTCCGGTCGATGCGCAGATCCCTTTCATGTTCAGGAGGAGGAGAACCGACTCTCCCTCGATGTACTCAAAGATGATGTTCGTGTTGTTTGGAAGACGTTTTGTCGGATGACCATTTAAGTGTGTTGCCGGTATCTTGAGAAGTTCGCGGGTCAGCTCGTTCCTCAGGTCAGTGAGCCGATCCATTTCTTCGGGCAGATGGGTTACTGCCCGTTCGATGGCGGCTCCAAGACCGACGATGCCAGGAACATTCTCTGTACCTGCACGGCGTTTCCTTTCCTGGGCGCCGCCGTGCATGAAGCTCTGGATCCGTGTTCCTTTCCGGATATAGAGAGCTCCAATACCTTTTGGTCCGTATAATTTATGGCCGGATAGTGAGAGAAGGTCAATGTTTTCTGAGACCACATCGATTGGAACATGACCGACCGCCTGGACTGCATCAGTATGGAAGCAGATCCCGTGTTTTCTGGCGATCTTTCCGATCTCGGCAATCGGCTGGATCGTTCCGACCTCGTTGTTTGCGTACATGACTGAGATGAGGATCGTGTCTTGACGGATCGCTTTTTCTACCGACTCCGGAGAAACCATGCCGAACTTGTCTACCGGAAGATAGGTTATCTCAAATCCTCTGGATGCGAGCCATTCGCAGGAATGAAGTACTGCATGGTGTTCAATGGAGGTTGTGATGATGTGTTTGCCTTTTCGTTCGTTGGCAAATGCCGCGCCTTTCAAAGCCCAGTTGTCAGATTCGGTCCCGCCGTTGGTAAAGAAGATCTCGTCAGGCTGGGCATTGATCGCAGATGCCGCCTGCTTTCTTGCCAGGTCAAGAACTTTTTTGTTGGACTGGCCGATCGAATACACTGAAGACGGATTGCCGAACTCATCAGAGAAGTAGGGGATCATTGCCTCTACGACCTCTTTGGCTGTGTAGGTCGTAGCGGCATGATCCATATAGATGATTTTTTTGTCCATAATGTTCACGCCGTGAATCTTATTACTCTATTATTTAGCGGTGCTCATATCTAAAGATTAGTGCAGAGGGCCTGTATCGTCCGGCGGGAGTGAAATGAAGGAAATATGCCGGAAAGATGACTGAATGGATGAACAGACCCTAGAACAAACCTGCCCGAATCCACCGTCTGTGTATCTCTCTTCTCACAGGCATGCCGTATGCCTAGTTTCCTTTCCTCAGGTTGCTCAATCCAAAAAGACTATACTGTAATCCACACAACAGATATGCAATAAGTTATATAGACTTACAATTCAGGAGTAAATCATGAGCGATCAGCCAGAAGGATGTGATGGTCACTGTGACAGCTGTTCACAGAAGACCGATACCTGTCAGAAACCCAAGAAAGCCAATATCAATGTAAGACATGTGATCCTTGTCCTCTCAGGAAAAGGCGGTGTCGGAAAGAGTACGGTTTCAGTTAATCTTGCATATGCCCTTTCCAATCACGGCTATCAGACCGGCCTTATGGATCTGGACATCCATGGTCCGAGCCTTGCCAAGATGCTCGGCATCGAGGATCTCCGGCTTCAGGCGATCGGCAATAAGATCATGCCGGTGAAAGTGACCGGTTCTTTGAAAGTGATCTCCATGGCCCTTCTTTTAAATGAGACCGACAGTCCTATTGTCTGGCGCGGTCCGATGAAAGCCGCCGCGATCCAGCAGTTCCTTGGTGATGTCGAATGGGGAGAGCTTGACTATCTCGTCGTCGATCTTCCGCCCGGAACCGGCGATGAAGCATTAAATATCGTGCAGTTTGCTCCCAATGTAGAAGGCGCTGTCATCGTTACGACTCCTCAGGACGTCGCGGTTCTGGATTCCACCAAAGCGATCAAGTTCATCGAGATGATGGATCTCCCGGTTCTCGGTATCATCGAAAACATGTCGGGAATGGTGTGCCCGCACTGCGGTGAGGTCGTCGATCTCTTTGGAAAAGGCGGGGGAGAAAAAGCTGCGAAGCAGTACAACGTCCCGTATCTTGGCGCCATCCCGATCGATATCGAGATGAGAAAAGCCGGTGATGAAGGAAGACCGTTCATTGTCAGAACACCCGGTCAGACTAACCCCACCTGGGATGCTGTTGATCAAGTCATGGAAAACCTCATTGCCGAGGTAGAAAAACGCGACGCATAATATGAAAGTTCTCATCGCTGAATATACCGCTGTCCATGATCCGGCTCTCGCCCCGGAGGGAAAAGCTATGGTTTCTGCTCTGAAAAAGAGTTTCGAAGCCTGTGGTCATACGATTGTAATGCCGTCAGGAAGGGACTTTGATGCAGAGATCTCCCGTCTGGCTCCGGAATGTGATTACGGTCTTGTCATTGCGCCGGATGAATATCTCGCAAAATATACCCATACCCTTGAGCTTGCCACCCATAACATCGGCTCCGACAGTACTGCCATTGCCGTTTGTGCGAGCAAACGTCTCTCCGCCAAGCTTCTTGCGAAGGTCGGCATCGATGTTCCGGCTGAAGTCTCAGCTGACTTTTCGGGCAAACGTGTGATCAAACCGGTGAAAGGCGCAGGTTCGGTCGGTGTTCGTATCGCAAAGGATGGAGAGTTGCCCGGAGATGGCGAGATGTCTGTCGAGTATCTCGAAGGCGAGCATTTCAGTGTCAGTATCATCGGAAGCCGCGTTGTCGGCGAAGCCTGCGGGTTTTACAGCGGCCTTCCTCCGGTGTTTCTGACGATCAACCGTCAGTTCTGCGAGGTGGGGGATGACGGCAGGTTTGTTTACAAAGGCGGCGAAACACCTGTCCACCCTGCCCGCGAAGGCGAGATGATCGAGATCGCCAAAAAAGCGATCGAAACGCTCGGCTGTCAGGGGTATGTCGGCCTTGACATGATCGTCGGTGAGAAGATCTGGGTGGTCGATGTCAATCCCCGTCCGACCATGAGTGTGCTGGGTATCGTCCACGTCATGGAAGAGGAGATCGCCGACGTTCTGCTGAAAGCAACGGTCGGTCTGCCTCCGGAAACTGTTCACTACAACGGCAAAATCGCGAAATTTGATGATGTCGGTGGAGTTAACTTAGAGTGATCGGCATCGATGTCGGAGGTGCAAACCTCAAAATCGTTGATGAATCAGGAGTCCACATCCATTACTGCCCGCTGTGGAAGGAGTCCGATCTGGCAGAGATCATCAGCACGTATGCCGGAAGAGAGAATGCGGCGGTCGTCATGAGCGGTGAGCTTGCCGATGGATTTATCACCAAATCCGAAGGCATCTCTTACATCGTTGACGCAGTTTTGCAGACTTTTCCGGATGCTGTTTTCTACGGGACCGATGCCAAATTGCACATGAAAGCTTGTCCTCAGCTTGCAGCCGCCAACTGGCTCGCTTCCGTCGATCTTCTTCGCAGGACCTATCCTGACGGAATGATGCTGGATATCGGAAGCACAACCGCTGATATCGTTCCCTTTTCCCAATTTACCCGTCTTATCGGGATGACCGACACCCTCCGTCTTCAGCAGGGGTACCTGGTTTATACCGGCATGCTGAGAACACCGGTTGCCGCGCTTGCAAACTCAGCAGAGATCAACGGGATCATGACGCCCTTCTCCACTGAGTATTTTGCCTGTTCGGGAGACGCCCACTTTGTTCTTGGACACATCGGATTCGATGAATATTCATCCGCGACGCCTGACGGAAAAGAGGTTTCACGCGAAGCCTGTCTCAGGCGGCTTGCCCGGATGGTTTGTGCCGATCTCGAAGAGATCGGAGAGGAAGGTGCACTTCATATAGCCGAATCCTTCTGGGCTGCCCAGCGTGATCTTGTCTGCACTGCAGTGGAAAAAGTAAGAAAAGACGCCGGCGCAGATATCCTTCTTGTCGGAGGCATCGGCTCGTCGACGTTTGCTCCGCTCACCGGCGGTGTTGATCTAACCGCTGCACTTGGAATTCCTGCAGATGCGTTACCTGCATATTCTGTTCGTGAGATCGCCGGTGTTTTGGAGAGATCATACGGGACCGTCTGAACTCCGGTTTCTCATGATCTACTGTTTATTTTTACGTTTTTTCTGTTTCTGAAACTCAGCAGAAGTATTTTTTCCATCAAGGGGCGGTTTGTAAGCTGACGGATAGCCGCTTGATGCCAGGATCTCGCCTGAAGAGACCGAGCCTTTCGACCCTGAGATCTCTTTTGTCATGAGCGAGATGAATGAGTTCGGCAGCTGCATTCCGTACAAAAAATTTGCCGGCGGGATCGGAAGATTGGAAAGTGCATAATTTCTGACAGACCCGCGGTCGATCTCGATTCCCAGCGCCTTCATGATCTCTGCCGTGTGGGAGTAGGAGTGGAGTCTTGCAAGGGAGATTGCCATATCCACGATCGCAGAACCGAGCCGTGTGTCTGGATAGAACGGTTCCTCTGCGTAGATGAGGTTCCCGCATTTTTTGCACTTGAACCGTCTGATATTCACCATGATCTTTTTTCGTCCTGTCGGTGTTTTCAGTATCACGTAGAGTTTTTTTTTCGTATCGTACGGCTGGGGTTTCCCTCCGCAGAGAGGGCAGGGTTTTGCTGTGGCAAAAAGCGTGCCTTCAAGAGAAGAGATACCGACCATTACCGTGGTTATGAGCAGTGACGGGATTTTTACCTGTTGCCTGGGCATGTGTATTATTATTAGTGGGTAAGAAGAGTTTATCAAAGCTCTGGAAAGCCGGCGTCGTTATCTTCATTAGCTTCCCCCTCCCATTTCTTACTCAGATGAAAATAAAAGGAATAACTGTCAGGATGCCTCCTCTCCTTCTTGCAGCAACCGTTTTTTTTGCAGTTATGTGTGCAATGACCTTTGGCTCCACCAAGGATCTTATCTATATCTATATTGGTCTCCCGCTGTGTGCTCTCTTAATTGGTTTTCCTCTCTGGGTCGCCTATACAAATGAGAAGCAGGTCCTTCGTGATGCTTCGCAGTACCGTTCGCAGGCAAAATTTGTACGGGCGCGTCAGCTCTCTCCGGCAATGCGGGGAAGCGTGGTTCTTATGGAAGGAAAAGTGCTGAAAGTCACCGGACTTATGATGAACAAACCCTCTTATCTGATCCAGGATCCGACCGGTCAGGTCGTTGCGAAACGGTTTGCCCTTCCCGATCCGCTGATCGGTGTCGGAGCGGATGTCGAGATTCTCGGCCGTGTCTTTGGCAAGGCGGCCAATGCTCAGTCGCTGTATATCAATACCCTCACCATTAAACCAGTTTCGAGTCTGCGTCAGACCAGTGAAGAGGCGCAGTCGGATCAGGAAAAGCTCCGGATTAAGAAACTCAATTAACATTTGCGATCCTATTATGAGTATGGATAAAGACGCGTTCGTTGCTCTTCTGGAAAAAATCGCTCCGCCGATGCTGGCAGAGGATTTTGATACGGGCCGTATCGGTCTGATTGCAGAAGGCACAGACCAAATCGAAAAGGTGGGCTGCGCTTTGGATGCCACACCTTATGTGTGTGAGCGTGCTGCGGCAGAGCGGTTTGACGCTCTTGTAGTCCACCATCCGGCATTCTGGGCTCCGATGCATGGAATTACCGGGAGAAATGTCGAGATTCTCCGCCCGTTACTGCAGAACAACATCAATCTGTATGCCATGCACACGAACTTCGATCATGTTCACGGCGGGATCAATGATGTTCTTGCACGCGAAATAGGGCTCTCAGACTGTGTGCGAATGGACAAGACGCCTTCCTCTATTGGTGTTGTCGGAACTATGTCGAAAAGTTTTGCCGAGATCTCCAAAATCCTCGGGTGCGGTCTTCGCGTCTGGGGGGATGTATCCGGCGTCAGAAAACTTGCAGCAGCCGGCGGATCGGCGTTTGATATGGAGTTGATCCTGGAAGCCGTGTCGCTTGGAGCCGAGGCGTATCTGGCATCCGAATTAAAGTATAATATTGCCCGCGAATCACCGATCCCCTGTATCGAAGCTACCCATTATGCTTTGGAGGCACCGGGTATGCGTGCGCTTGCAAAAACCCATGGCTGGGAGTTTATCGAGGATACGCCGCTCACATCGATCATCCAATGATCCATCCGTTCCAGGTTTTAAAGAAAGAGGGTACACTCAATGACGTTGTGCGTAAAGCTTTCATCGATGCATATGGAAAACGCGGGATGGAGGCAGTTGACGCCGTCAGAGAAAACCGGGTAAAAAAGTATCAGGATTACTTTGTGGTCGTTGGAAATACCGATGAGTACTTTGTCGAGGGGTCGTTTTGCAGCTGTAATGCCATGCTCTACGGGAAGGAGTGCTGGCACACCCTCGCAGTGCAGATAGCAGTCGAGCTTGGAATTTATGATTCATACAATCTCTGGTATTATAAGGATGGTGTCGATGAGGATGAACCTGAGTATGAATAACTTTCACAAAACCTATTTTTAAAATGCTGCGACGCCTATCTACTAGGAATGGCCTCGATACTTGTGACCTGTTACAGCAGGACTGGTAAAACAAAGAAGCTTGCCGCTTCGATCGGCAAGGGAGCAAAGGAGGTTTTGGGTGTGGACGTTGATGTTCTTCCTTTCAACCGCGTGACCGCAAGTGATCTTGTCAGATATGACGGGATCATTCTGGGTTCCCCGGTGTATTTCGGGGGGATAGCAGCGGAGTTGAAGGAATTCATCGATGAAACCACGTTTGTGCGCGGAAAGCTTGTTGGAAAGGTCGGCGCTGCATTCACTACTGCCGGGGACCGGACCGGCGGAAAAGAGACGGCCATCCTGTCGATCGTTCAGGCGATGCTGATTCACGGAATGATCGTTGTGGGTGATCCGATAGCCGATGAATCGAGCAATGAGGAGCACAACGGGGGGCATTACGGTTTGGCTGCCGACGGTCAGCTTACCGAGCACGATCTTTTGCAGGCCGAGTATTTCGGCCGGTATGTGGCAAGTGTTGTCGCCCGCATGTGTTAATTGATATCCGCAATCATTTTTTTCAATTCACTGCACGCTTTGTATGCTGTATTGTCCATAGAAAGCGGCGTGATCGAGACGTAATTTTTTCTGATCGCCGTGACGTCAGAGTGTTCTTCCGGAATGTAGATGGGAGTTCCGTTGATCCAGTAGTAGGGTTTGCCTCGCGGATCGATCCTTTGTTCGACTGATGTTTCAAACAGCCGTTCGCCAAGTACGGTGACTGCGTAGCCTTCGATTCTCTTTGCCGGGATATTGATATTGATCAGTTTGCTTTCAGCCGGCATGCCGTTTTTTAGAAAATGTCTGGTGAATTTGGTGACGACCTCTTTACTCTGCGTGAAATCCATCTTATGGGTCCTGGGGTCTGCGAATTTATTTCCCTGATCGTTCATCTGAAGGGAATATGCGATGGCAGGAACACCCTGATTGACCGCTTCCATTGCAGCACCTACCGTTCCGGAGGTGGTGATCGATTCAAACGAGATGTTCTCGCCAAGATTGATGCCGGAGACAACCAGATCCGGTCTGAGCCCGAGTCCGTAGAGGCCGAGGAGCAGGGCGTCGGTCGGTCTTCCTTCGACAGAGTATGCCCGGGTCTGATGCATCGCTACCTCGTTCATCCGGATGGGTTCAAAGATCGAGATCGATCTGCCGACTGCGCTCTGCTGGGTCGCCGGAGCTACGACCGTAACATCAGCGATAAGAGACAGAGCGTCATATGCGGCCCAGAGGCCTCCGGAGTTGATCCCGTCATCATTGGTTAGGAGTATCTTTGGTCGGGACATTCTTCTCAGATACGTTTCATCGGTGAGGTATTACACCTTTGGGTTTGGGCGGGTTTGAGCGGATACAAAAAATATGTGTGTTATCAGATTTTATTTTCCCTCCTGCATTTCGGAATCTATATATTGAGATACAGCATTCTTATTATGCATATTTGCTGCGGTGGCCTAGCTGGTTAGGGCGCGGGACTCATAATCCCGAGGTCGGGGGTTCGGATCCCTCTCGCAGCACTGTTTTTTTGATATTTTTTGCAGAATCACCATCTATAATCGTTCAGGATCTTTACCGTTTCTTTTACCCTTTTCTCTAACTGTTCACTGTTCATAAAATACCGTACCATGCACACATTTTTTGCACCTGCATCCAGAACGCTGATGAGGTTATTCCCATCGATCCCGCCGATCACAACAACCGGAACATCTCCTGCCCGTTTCACTGCCTCTGCGATCAGCTCAGTTCCGGTAACCGGATCGGGTTTTGCTTTCGCGGGTGTTGTAAAGACCGGGCCAAAACCGATGTAATCCGGTTTTTGTTTTATCGCTTCATCCACCTGGCTGAGCGTATGGGTCGAGAGTCCAAACACCGATACCTTCTCCCTGCAGATCGTTTTTGCATCGGTCAGGCTGATATCATCCTGGCCGAGATGGAGACCGTCTGCCCCGCAGAGATACGCAAGGTCTGCCCGATCATTCAGCACAAATCGCGTTTCAGTTCCCTCAGTTATACTCATAATTTCGCCTGCAGCCCTCAGGATCTCCCTGTCGGATAATGCCTTTTCCCTCAGCTGCAGATATCTGACATTATTTTTGACTGCTGTTTCGGCGATCTTCTTATACGGCAAAAAGGGATTGGTGATTATTAGATAAAGTCCGAAGTCACTCCTCATCACTTCAGCTCCTCTATGATCAGTTTTGCAACCTTTTCTCCGGACAGAAGCATACCTCCAAACACCGGCCCCATACGCGGAGATCCAAACACGCCGTTTGCTGCCATTCCGCAGACATAGAGGCCGGGATAGATCATTTTGGTATTATCTACCGTCATTGCTTCACCTTCGGCCGCATTTAAGGAACGCTCCCCGCAGACTTTTCCGGCAGGCGTGTTCAGGATGATGTTGTTCTTTCTTGCCGCCGTTTCCGTGATCATACAGGGATGACCGGTTGCATCCACGACGACCTTTGCCCGGAAGGAAAGCGGGTCTACATGAAGTCCCTCTCTTACAACCGGCCCCCAGTTCACGACAACACCCGAAACTCTGTCATCTTTAAAAACCACATCTTCCACGCTCATAGCGTTGTGGATCAGAACACCTCTTTTTGCGGCATGATAGATCAGAGCTGATGTTGCCAGAACACTATCACAGGTCACGAGATGATCGTTATAGCGTTCGTATGGGATCTCCAGTTCGTCCAGAAGATATACTGCTTCATTTTGGATCGCAACTGATGAAAACATCATGGCTCCTCCCCACATCCCCCCTCCCGGGGCAAGTTTGCTCTCAAACATCGAAACTTTATATCCGGCTTCTGCGATCCGCAGCGCCGCAATAAGCCCTGAGGGTCCTGTTCCTGCAATTGCTGCATCGAAACACAGATTCTCCTGCAGTTTAGAAAACCAGGATTCTGTTATTGCTTTGGTTACTTCCAGGTCCATTTTCATGTCCTCCCTAACGGCAGCCGGATAATGCACATGGGCAAGTATCGAAAAAACGATTCCCTCCGCCGGCATTACCCGGATCAGGTTATATGGGTATGATCTCAGCCGGTGCAGCCGGATATCCGTCTGCATCAGCACCCCATTATCATATCCGCATTTCTGGTATAAGGAATGCTCGTATCCAAAAAAAATCTGAAATCCGGACATACGCGTCCAAACACCGTGTTCTCCTGCTAAATCCGTTTAACCCGGCCGCAAGGATTAATCATACAGACTTTCCATAACTAATCAAGCGGAGGTGCCAATCACCATGAAAACAATACTGTATTACTTTACCGGCACAGGCAACTCGCTCGCCGTGGCCAAAGCAATATCCTCAAGGCTCCCTGAAACCGAACTTGTCCCCATCCCCAAACTTATGCTCGCTGGTGAGAGGATCACCGTTCCTGCTGACGCGAATGTCGGCATAGTGTATCCTCTTTATGCCATGGGCCTTCCCAAGATCGTCGTGAATTTTTTCGCGCTTCTTGATCTCTCCCCTGCAGGCTATGTCTTTTCTGTAGTGACCGAAGGGGGAAAAAGCGGATCTCCGACAAAGCAGATCTCTGCGCTGTGCGAAAAAAGCGGCCATATGCTCAATGCCGCCTGGTGGATCCAGATGCCTGACAACTATATCCCCTTAAGTGCGCCGCCGGAGAAGTCTGTTGAGAAGACCATCCGGGAAAATGCGCTTCGAAAAGTTGCCGTCATCGTTGAAGATATCAAAAACCGGCAGGGTTCGCTTGCAGGATTTACGGCAATCGGCAGCGTCATGAAGCTCATGTATGGTCCTTTCATCAGAAACATCCATAACTTCGACAAAAAATTTGTCGTCAGCCCATCCTGCAACGGATGCCTGATATGTGTGCGGATCTGCCCGGTAAACAACATCCGGCCGCTGCCCCATGGAAAAAAAGAGTGGCTGCATACCTGTGAAGGCTGCCTTGCCTGCCTGCAGTTCTGCCCGGTCGAAGCTCTTTCCTGCGGAGGAAAAACTGCGAACCGTCCGCGGTATCACCACGCGAATGCGACCGTGGAAGACATGCTCGAACAGAAAGGCAGCATCGAAACAAACTAATCCCTCTTTTTCCCTACGTATGAACGTGTATATATTCATTGAACGTAAATATTAGTTCAGTATGAAACTCCCCAAATACGACATCAACAAGTACGATCCAAAACGTATGATGGCAATCCCTGCTGTCCTTTTTGGCATCGCTCTTTTGATCGTCGGTATAACGTTTGCATTGACAGGTATGCCTGTCACACCCGGAATTGATTTTGCCGGAGGGACGGCCGTTACCATCCATACGGATGATACCAAAGAAGAGATCGTCGCCTTCTTTGCCGGCTATGATCTGAAGTCTATCGATGAAGGTATCGGCTCGGGCGGCTATTATCTCAAGTTTGGTCCGATGTCCAACGAGGACATGATGACATTCAACGATCATGCCCTTTCGAAATATCCTGAAGCAAGCATCGACCAGATCGGTGCAAACTTCGGTTCAACGCTCCAGACCCAGGCGTTGTGGGCGATCATGTTTGCCTTCATCGGCATGGCAGCAGTCGTGTTCATCGCTTTCAGAAAAGTCATTCCTGCCGTAACGGTCGTCTGCGCCGGTATTGCCGATATCACTATTACTGCCGCCGTCATGAACCTTCTTGGGATCGAACTTTCCCTTGCAACGACGGCTGCTCTTCTGATGCTCATCGGTTACTCGGTTGACAGTAATATCCTGCTGACCACAAAAGTCCTTAAACGTCAGGGAAAACTTGAGGAAAAAATGGAAGGCGCGTTTCGCACGGGTATCATCATGACTACGACGACACTTGCCGCAATCATTGCCATGTTCCTCGTTGCATTCATCGGTCAGGTGCCGACGCTCTATTCCATCGCTGCCGTTTTGATAATCGGTCTTATCTGTGATATTATTTTCACCTGGGGTTTCAATGCCGGCATTCTCCGGATGTATCTATCCGGGTCGGAAAAATCTCAGACAACACCAAAACAACCTAAAAAGGACAGCAGAGGTGCAAAACAATGAGCTCAAAAAGATCATCCTCTCCTCAGAAAAAAGAGAAGAAGGAGTACTCCGGCTGGCATGCGGTGATCCGTGATCCGCGCGTGGTTCTTGTTCTTGTCTTAGTGGCTCTTTCTCTTGCGGCGATCTTTGTTCCGTTTGGAGACCGGGAAGGTTTTACGAACCTGCAGTTCGGTCTTGACCTTGACGGAGGTTCATGGATCCAGCTGGAGTTCCAGTCTGAAGTCGTGACGATCGGCCAGGGTGCCGATGTTACGGCCGTAGCAGACAAGATGGAAAAAACACTTGACTGTACTGTCATTCCTATTGGCCAGACCAAGATCGAGGTTCAGAAATCGGCGACAGATGCTGAGCTTCGGGCCGCTGTCGAGGCTGCCGGAGCTTCGTTTGTCAGTTCTGAGCCGGGAGTAGGTACGGATACGGCAGATACTATTAAACGTATCCTTGAATCCAAAGTCAACAGTCTTGGCACAAGTGATGTAAAGGTCAATACGCTCACGAATATGGACGGCGTTTCCCAGTATGTCCGTATCGAGATGGCGGGCGTAGATATGCAGACTGCTCAGGAACTTGTCGGGACCCAGGGTCTTTTCGAACTTCGTATCGTTACAACCGGGAATGAAACCGCGCACGTCTTGTACGGCGACTCGGTCGTTTCTGTCCAGACGCCGACCCAGAACCCTGCTGGTTCTGACAACTGGGGTGTGGCATTCGGTATCGACAACAACGGAGCAGAGGCACTTCAGCAGGCCTGCATCACGTACGGTGCGACCACGAACCCTGCTGCTCACGAACTGGTCATGTATCTTGACGAAAAACTTGTCTACAGCGCTCCGCTCTCCGCGGATCTTGCCGCATCCATCGCGAAAAGCCCGGTGAACAGTCTGTATGCCGGAACCGGTCACGGGGATGAAGGTAAAGAGCAGGCGCAGGAGCTTGAGATCCATCTGCGGGCAGGCGCTCTTCCAGTCCAAGTCGAGATCGCCGGTTCCGGTTCGACTTCGGCGGTGCTTGGTGACTACTTCAAGATCATTTGTCTGATAGCTGCGATCGCGGCACTCGCGGCAGTTGCTTTGATAGTGTATCTCAGATACCGTACCCCGGAGATCGTTCTGCCGATGATCGCCACGAATGTTGCCGAGATCGTTATCCTTCTCGGGATCGCCGTCTTCATCCAGCAGCTGGATATCGCGGCCATCGCGGCGCTGATAGCGGTTCTTGGAACCGGTATCGATCAGCTGGTCATCATCACCGATGAGGTCATGCATGAAGGCCGGGTCCCGTCTCAGGCTTTGTATCTCAAACGTCTGAAGCGTGCTCTCGTCATCATCATGACTTCAGCAGCCACTGTAATAATCGCCATGTTCCCGCTGATCATCATGGATCTCTCCACTCTGAAGGGATTTGCGATCATCAGCATTCTTGGTATCCTGATCGGTGTTCTCATTACACGTCCGGCTTACGGTCGTGTCGTGATGGAGATCATGGCAAAATAATTTTTTTTATCACGGCGTTTTTTTCTGGTTTTTGATCGTCGTCATCAGTTTCTGCAGTTTGGCAAGGATCTCCTGTCTGCCGGCCGGTTTCACGAAGGCCGGTTTGTCAGTTATGACAGGATCAGACCTGATATGCGCAGCCGTTTTTTCTGAAAGAACTGCTATGATCCAGTCGATCACCGGGTCATGATTTACAATGGCCCCATGCTCCGCTTCTGTTTTGAGCAGACGTTCGTTTCCCTGCGGATCTTTCCCAAGCTTTTCGAGATGGCCGAACATCGTTGCCGAATCTGTCGGAACACACCCGTCGCCTGCATGATCGTAGATGATGTGGGTGATCTCCGGCTCATTTGGGTCATCTGAGAATATCAGTGATCTGATCGTCTGGTGATTTATCCCGACAGCGAAGTATGAACGGTCGAGTTCCGGCAGGATCCGGCTGTCATTTTCCAGTCTGAGGGCGTTCCCGTCACTAAAGATATGCTGCAGGGTCATCGCATACTCCTTTGGGGTCATCGGTTCGTAAACATTCACCCCGGCATCTCTGATCTGCCCTGCCGGTAAATAATACGGTTCTCCGTCCGGTATGCTGTCTTCAGCCGTCATCTCATCATTCACCGGGATGTTTTTTGTATAATGATACATCGGATGCCGGCTGAAATACGTCATCGTCGGGATCAGATCGCTTCCTGAAGGAAAACTCGTCCGTACATCCCGGGTGATCTTCGTTACTGCATCAAACAAACCTCCGGGAATATACGTCAGCTCCCCGGTCAGCGCTGTGTTTATTATATCGGGGGTGCCCTCGTAGGGTGTTGCGAGGGTCATGATCTTTCCGACCGTGTCGCTGCCGAACATCCCGAGATAGGCGGAAACGATCAGTCCTCCCAGGCTGTGCGCAATAAGATCTGCTCCGGAAGCTCCGGCGGCATGCAGGGTCCGGCGGATCTGCTGATCGAGCAGCTTTGCGGTATCTTTTTTGGACTGACGGAAATCATAGGAGAAAAAGTAGACGCCTCTTTTTGGAAATTCAGCACAGAGCCGGTCGATGATTTTCTTGTAAGGGTACTCAAACGCTCCCATCGCCCCGTATTCACGTTCATCCTCGGATAGAGCCGCAAGGTCCTTTTCATTATTTTTTACAAAGAGAGGGTTTTGTATTCTCATCATCTCGCCGAGTTTTGTAAGTTTCAGCGAATACTCTACCCAGACAAGATCGCCCTCCTGATCATAAAGCCGGCTTCCCATGATGCCGGGTATAAATATCACCGGATTGTGTGTCATCGTCATGATAGTATGATTTTCCCGGGCAAGATGCGTATTCTCTCTTCCGTCTCGCCTGAATGTATGATGTACTGCCGGGGATAATGAAGATATCCTGCCGGTGTAAGTATATATTTTTCAGTATTTGATATATATTTTTATTATGAAATAAATATATTTAGAAGTAAGAATATTTTTATATGGTATGACTATTGTCTAATCGGAGATTAGTCTTATTATCTATCCTGCTGACATGTATATGGTACAAAATCATGAAGGCTGTCTTAGGACTTGAAGATGGGACGATCATCACCGGAACCGGCTTCGGCGTCGAAGGTTCCGCGTCCGGTGAACTGGTTGTCACCCTTGTATCTACAGGATACATGGAAGCCCTTAGTGATCCGAGCGTATCCGGACAACTGCTGATGTTCGGATACCCGCTAGTCGGAAACTACGGAGCAAATAAAGATCAGCTCCAGCATGAAAAAGTTCACGCTGCGGGAACAATTGTGCGTGAACTCTGCGTTCATCCCAAACACCAGCCGACGCTTGGTGAATTCTTCGAAGACAACGGTCTTATCGGCATCGAAGGTGTTGACACCCGGATGCTCACGATAAAACTGCGTGAACAGGGTGTCATGCGGGCCGCCCTTATCACCGGTTCCGACGACGGATACAAAGCCGTCAGTATGGCACAGACCGCTCCTGTCCAGGAGACCCGCGACCTCATCTCCGGCGTCACCTGCCAGGCTCCCTATCGCATCGAAGGAAAGGGCAAAAAAATTGCTGTCCTTGACCTTGGATGCAGAAAGTCCATACTTACCAGCCTGAAAAACCGCGGTGCAGACATCTATGTCTACCCGTACGGAACACCGGCTGATGTGATCATGGCAGAAAAACCGAGCGCTCTATTCTTAACGAACGGACCCGGCTACCCGTTTGCCGCGCCAAAAGCAATCTCCTGCGTGAAAGATATCCTTGGAACCATCCCGGTCCACGGGATCTGCATGGGAACCGAGATCATCGCCGCAGCGCTCGGCGGTCAGGTCGAAAAACTCAGACTTGGTCACAGAGGAGCAAGCCAGCCCGTCAAATTCTCTGACGGTACGGTCGCCGTAACCTTCCAGGGACATGGCTACGCCGTAGTTGGTGACAGTCTTCCGGAAGGCTGCGAGGTCAACTGTATCAATGCAAACGACGGCACGGTCGAAGGCTTCGTGAACAACGACCTCGGCGTGTACTGTGTTCAGTTCCACCCGGAGCACGACGGAATCTACGACGGCGTGGAAAAACCGATTTACGATATCATGTACAGGGGGATCCCTGATGCCTAAAAACACCTCACTTAAAAAAGTCCTGCTCATCGGATCGGGACCGATCCAGATCGGACAGGCTGCCGAGTTTGACTACGCAGGAAGCCAGGCATGTAAAGCTGTGCGTGAAGAGGGTATTGAAGTTGTCTTAGTCAACTCCAACCCGGCGACGATCCAGACCGATCCGGAAACTGCGGACAAAGTCTATGTTGAACCGCTGAAAGCAGAGATCATCGCTGAGATCATCAAAAAGGAAAAGCCGGACGGTATCCTCTCAGGTATGGGCGGCCAGACCGGTCTGAACCTTACAGCTGAACTCTATGAAATGGGCGCCCTTGAAGGCGTCCAGATCCTCGGCACCCCGCTCGAAGCAATCTATCATGGTGAAGACCGTGATCTCTTCAAGAAACTTATGATCGAGATCGGTGAACCGGTCCCGAAAAGTTTCATCTTGACCAAAATCGAGCAGCTTGAAGAGGCCTATGCGGAAGTCGGTCTTCCCGCGATCATCCGCCCGGCATACACCCTTGGAGGAAGCGGCGGCGGCGTTGCGAGCACCAAAGATGAACTGAAAAAGATCGTTGAGTACGGTCTGACAAAGTCCCGTGTTCACCAGGTCCTGATCGAGGAATCGGTCAAAGGCTGGAACGAGATCGAGTTCGAGGTCATGCGCGATGCGGCTGACACCTGTATCATCATCTGCGGTATGGAAAACGTCGACCCGATGGGTGTTCACACCGGTGAGTCCGTCGTCGTCGCGCCGATCCTGACACTCACCTCTGACGAGTTCGGCATCATGCGGCGTGCTGCAATAAAAATCATCCGTGCACTCAATGTTCAGGGTGGATGTAATATCCAGTTCGCGTTTAACAACGGTGACTACAGAGTCATTGAAGTCAACCCGCGTGTCTCGCGTTCCTCTGCCCTCGCCTCGAAAGCGACCGGTTACCCGATCGCCCGTGTGGCAGCAAAAGTCGCAATCGGTCTGCACCTCGACGAAATCAAAAACACGGTCACGGGCTGCACGCCTGCCTGCTTTGAACCGGCAGTCGATTATGTCGTGGTCAAAGTTTCCAGATGGCCTTTTGACAAGTTCAAGACCGCCGACCGGACCCTTACGACAGCGATGAAAAGCACCGGCGAGGTCATGGCGATCGGCCGTACCGTTGAAGAAGGATTCAAGAAAGCTCTCCGCTCGCTTGATACGGATATCTACCGGCACACCGACTTAAATGAGATCAGAATGATCCTCTCCCGCCCGACCGATGAGAGATTCCCGACCCTCTTCGACGCCTTCCGCCTTGGAATGACCGTCAAGGAAGTCTACGACCTCACTCAGATCGAGCCGTTCTTCTTAGAAAAGATCCAGAATGTTGTGGACATCGAGCTTGAGCTCCGTGACCACCCGACTGAAGAGCTTGTCAAGACCTCCAAGAAGTTTGGATTCTCCAACGCCGAGATCCGCGAACTTACCGGCTGGAACATCTACAAGATCGAAAGCCTTGTTGGTCTGCCGACCTACAAGATGGTCGACACCTGCTCGGCCGAGTTCCCGGCAAAAACGCCTTACTACTACTCCACCTGGGAGCAGGAGTGCGAACTTACCCCGTCGGACAAGAAAAAGATCCTCATCCTCGGTTCCGGTGCGATCCGTATCGGTCAGGGTATCGAGTTCGATTACTGCACGGTCCACGCAGTCAAGTCCCTGCGTGAAGAAGGCATCGAGGTCCATATCTTAAATAACAACCCGGAGACGGTCTCGACCGACTTCGACACCTCGGACCGCCTGTACTTTGAACCCATGCAGCTCGAAGATGTCGTCAACATCTTGAGAAAAGGCGACTACGACGGCGTAATGGTTCAGTTCGGCGGCCAGAACTCCGTCAACCTCGCCATCCCAATCCAGGAAGAGATCAAACTCTTCGGTCTGAAGACCAAAGTCCTTGGAACGAGCCCCGACAACATGGATGTTGCCGAAGACAGAAACCGGTTCAGCGTCCTTCTGGAAAACAACAACATCCCGTCTCCGGCAAACGGTTCCGCCTACTCGGAAAAGGAAGCCTACGCGATAGCCAACAAGATCGGCTACCCGGTCTTAGTTAGACCAAGCTATGTTCTCGGCGGCCGTGCGATGGAACTTGTTCACGATGAACTTGAACTCCAGACCTACATCAAAGAGGCCGTCCGCGTCTCCAACACCCACCCGGTTTTGATCGACAGATACCTCGATAATGCAACCGAGCTGGACGTGGACGCCGTTTCCGACGGCGAAACCGTTCTGATCGGCGGCGTGATGGAACACATCGAAGAAGCCGGTGTCCACTCAGGCGACTCTGCGTGTGTTATCCCGACCCAGACCCTCACTCCTGAGCAGATCGCGACCGTCAAAGAGTACACGCGAAAGATCGCCCTTTCTCTTGGCGTGATCGGTCTGATCAACATCCAGTATGCCCTTCACAAAGGAACGGTCTATGTCCTCGAGGCAAACCCGCGTGCAAGCCGGACGGTCCCGTTCGTCTCCAAGGCGACCGGTATCCCCCTTGCAAAGATCGCGGCAAAACTCATGATCGGCAAGAAACTTGCAGATCTTGGATTCGAGGAGAAAGAGATCAAGCACGTCGCAGTAAAAGAAGTTCTTCTTCCCTTCTCCAGACTGCCGGGTGTCGATCCGATCCTCGGTCCGGAGATGAAGAGTACCGGTGAAGTCATCGGTATCGATTACGACTTCGGCAGAGCATTCTACAAGGCAAGTCAGGCGGCAGACAACACCTTCCCGCTGAAAGGAAATGTGTTCATCTCGGTCACCAACGATCAGAAGTATGAGATCCTGCCGATCGCCAGAAAACTCCATGATCTCGGCTTCTCGCTCTACGGAACGGAAGGCACGGTCAAGTTCCTTACCCAGCAGGACATCCCGATGAACCTTGTCAGAAAGGTCCAGGAAGGTTCCCCCAACATCCTGGATATGATCCGGGCACTGGATGTGCATCTCCTCATCAACACACCCGGCGATAAAAATGCACGGGCCGATCACCTGCAGATCATGCGGGCAAGCATCGACTACTCGATCCCCTACATCACGACCATCTTCGGAGCAGAGGCCGCCGTCCAGGCGATCGAATCGATGAAGACCAACAAGATCACGATCGAGCCGCTGAGTCACTACCTCAGCTGATCACCCTTTCCTTTCTTTTTTTTTATCTGGTGATCAGCACAAATACCGACGTCAGCACTGAAAGTACGAGGCAGAGACCAAAACCGATCTGATATCCCGCAAGCATAATTACGATCCCGCTGATAAGTGGGCCCGATGAGTGGCCGATGTCCATAATTGAAGACAGGGCCCCCAGAGAGGCTCCAAGTTGGTTCTTTTCTGCGGTATTTGCCGCATACACATTGGTAGCTACCGTCGAAATCGACATGCCGATCCCAAAAATACAGCTAAGGACCAGCAGGATCCGGAAGTCAATTGTCAAACCCATGATTCCAAGCGAGAGACCCGTGATCAGCATACCTGCCGCGATCTGTTTTTTGGGATTTCCCTTGTCTGCACGCCGGCCGAAGAATGGTTTGGTGAGTGCGATGACCACCACCTGCACGGCAAAAATGATTCCGGTCTGCCATGCCGGAACGCCGATCAGGAGGAGATAGACCGGCAAAAATGTTTCAAACGTCCCAAAACAGAAGTAGGTAATCATCTCTGCGACGGAGGCGGCGCGAAGCCCCTTGTTCGAAAGAAACGTCTTCAGACTGTTTGTGAAATCGGCAAAGGTTATCTTCTGCACCCCTCCATGGGTATCGCGGAAGAAAAGGATCAGGATAAACACCGGAACTGCAGCACAAAACGCTGCCACATACACCATATGATAGGCGGTGAATCCCGGAGCCAAGGCAAATAATGTGATAATTGCCCCGCCTATCAGAGGAGCTGCCGTCCTGCCGATGAGCGTGGCCGAGCTGTATGTCCCCATCATTACGCCTTTTCTGCTGCCGAATTTTTCTGCGATCGCCGCTCCAACCACCGGCCCGAGGATCGCGGTCGCTAAGCCGTGAAAGAATCTGACGGGGATAAGCAATATCGGGTCCATTATCAGAAGATAGAGAAGCGGGGCAGTGAGAAAAATGCATCCGGATGCAATGAGAAGTTTTCTCCGGCCAAGTCTGTCTGAAATCAGGCCTACGGGAAAACTGAATAAAATGCCGGCGAGAGGCGATACGGCGGCGATAAGCCCTAGATAGGCATCGTTTGCTCCAAGAGATGCTGCATACAAGGGGAGCGCCGGGTTTTTTGAAATAGTTGTCGAAAATATCGCGAAGCAGCCGATTATGCAGAAGTAGATGATGAACTTTTTTTGTATATTCTCTTCTGACATTTGTGTTGATATTTATCGGCATTTTATATAGGGTTTGGCTACCCACCGACACGCATAATACCTCCCCCGCCCAAAAATGAATTATGTGTTCAGCAGGCGGACCTGTCGATGTTGACCTCAATGACCCCTTAAAGGGCAGAGGCAAGAAGTATAAATGCAATGACTGCGGGGCGACGTTCACGGGGATCGGGAAACACCCGATGTGCCCAACCTGTCAGTCAGACGACGTTACCGAGATGTAACTTGAATGACCGGTGATCTTCGCGTTCCATTCAGAGGTGACCAGCCGGTCATCATCCGTGGAACCTCTTCTTTTCTTGTAATTTCCAGAGCCTTTGAAAAATTCCCTCTTCTGATCGAGACCGACACAGACGAGATTGTCCAGGGTGTGTATCCCGGTGATCTGATCATCGTATCGGCACCGGAAGGCGGGGATATCCTTCCCGCTCTCTACCTCCTCGAGATGGTCAGAACCTATCATCTGCCGATCATCGCTCTGCCAAAAACCCATCCGGCGGGAAAACGGCTGTCATATGTCGTATCGGCTGCAGAAAAAATCGAGATGCGGTGTGATATCAGACGCGGGACCCATCCCGAGCAGCATCTCCTCTGCTCTGCCGACGAGTTCACCGGCATGACTTTGTATTCGGAAGAAAACGATCTGGTCATCCGCTTCCCCCGTCCCGGGATCAGAGTGTCCAGTCTCGATTGGAACCCGTCATTCACCGAAAAAAGTGTGGAGACAGGCTCAGATCCGGGCTGCCCGGATCGTTGAGATATACTCAGTGCCGGCATCGGTAAAGATCTCCGAGAGGCTGAGGGTGTTTTCCTCCGCCCAGCCCATCCCAAGATAGAGCCCGCCGTTCTTCTCATATCTGAAAAGGATCATCTCCCCGTCAGGGGCCACGATCCCTCCCGTCTCTCCCTCACCGACCCCCATGTACGATGTTTCTGCAATGAACCCGTTCGTATTCCGGCTCCCGATCCTGATGATGAAATCCGACGGGAGGCCGGCATCATACCCGTTCTTCGAGATGACCTCCTGATCCTTCGTGCTCCAGGTGCCGGCAACATCCGGCCCATCCGGCCGGATGCCCGCCGCCGAGCCGTATCGCAGATACGTGAGTGTTTTTACAGCGGTATGATCCTGACCCGTCCGCTCATCTGTACTGGTGACGGTGATCCTTTCAGGAGAGACCCCGCCAAACCAGAGCCGCATATCACCGGTCACAAAAAGAATATTTTCCGGCTTGTTCCCGTACATAACTGCGCTGAATCCGGCGGCTCCATTTTCTTTCGTCCCGTTCCCCGTGTCGGCGATGCCGTAGAAAATAGCGCCGTTTTGTCCCTGAACAACCAGGCTCCCGCCGGAAACCGTCTGTAAGGAATCTGCAGAAAGCAGCGATCCGCTGTCGAACATGTAGACGCCGGCGATCTCCGGATAGGTTTTTACCGCCGCCTCTGCGCCGTTTCTCAACAGAACTGTTGACTGCGTGCCGGAACTCTGCTCTTCTGACAAAAATCGCCCGGTCTTGGAAAACACAGCGCCGGCGAGTCTGATCTCGTTTTCATTCACCACGGTCCCGATCTGCACCGCAGAAGAATTTCCTTCCCCGTCCGCTGTCTGCGAGGTCAGGAGGAACTGTGCTCCGTCTTTGGAAAAGAACGATCCGTAAAAATCTGTGCCGGCATATGTTCCGGAAAAGAGTCTTCCTTCCTGGAAGGTGACATCAAAGACTTCGGTCGTCAGCGCGGGCTGCATGAATCCTTCCTCTCCGTTTTCGTGTATGGTCAGGGATCCAACGGTCCATGGTCCGGTTATGTCGGGGATTTCCGTTCCGGATTTCGCCACACATCCGGCAGAGATGATCACTGCTGCGAGAAGAACCAGCAGAAACAGTCGGGCTGCATATTTCATGAATACTACTTATCATCTCAGAAAATAAAACCGCAGGTCCCCTTCCTCGAAAATCGGTCTGCCGGCTGCACAAAGAACTGTCGTGTTAAAAAAAAGATTATCCGTATTTAACGGATAAGAGCTGCTGCGCGGTCTGCTGCTGAGCTGACCGACTCGGACTTGATGATCTCGATCCTGCGGACCGGGAAGATCGGCTTGCATTCAGCGAACATCTTCTTGGACAGTTCGCCTTTCAGCATAGCGGAAACAAAGGACTCGAAGTCGGACTCCTTTGCGGCCTCTTCGACAACCTGGACCATCTTTGCACGAAGCTCCTGGACCTGGGAAAGTCTTGCGTGGTTGATAGTGAAGGCAGTGATAGTTACCTGAAGTTCGCGGGTGCTGCCAAGGGGCTTGACCGTGATGGTGCTGTCGACACGGGATGCTCTTTTCTTGACCATTGCGCGAACGAACTCCTTTGTCATCTCATGACCGTTGAACTGGGTGTATGCTGCATCTCCTGCAACATTCATGATCTTAAAGGATGTACGAACATTCTGTTTGGAGTAGTCCTGGATCAGTTCGCCCAGACTAACCGTCAATACACGACCCGGAACATTTTCCGGATTTGAAGAGATGATCTCTCCAATGAACTGCTTGCCGAGGAACTCCGGTGCGTGAACTTTATACCAGTTCTTTGCCTTCCATCCTTCGACTTTGCGTCCGCCACTCTGCTTTTTTCTTGCCATGGTTTATTCACCTGAAGTATTTTTTAACGTATTCTCTTCGCAGATCGTCTCGATGAGCCGTTCTGCAACCGAGAGATTCATCAGATAATCATCAACTGTCGCAATAACCGACCGAAGCGACTCACCGTTCACCCTTGCCGTAATATACCCATCCTCAAAAGACGTCTCAATAAACCCTGCATTGTCCGGCGCAAGAGATTTTTCGATCTCGTCTGCGCTTGGGATCCTGGACCGGATCTCGCCTGTTATCTTCATGCAAATGCCTCCAGCGAACTGACAAACTCAGCCTCAGAGGCAAGGGGGAGTTCTCCTCCCGCCCGGGTCTTGTGACCTCCGCCTTTTCCGCCGAATGTTTTTGCGGCAGTCGTGATGAACTGCTCAAAATCCACGTCAGCGGTCCTGGGCGCTCTGGCTGAGACCTTCAGATACGACGCTCCTCTGCAAAGAACGAAAACAGGCCGGTTCTCCGACTCGGCAAACATGTCTGCGACATCGCTCACCGTATCGACGGAATCCACCATCCATGCATTCGTTGTCAGCTGCCTGGCTGAATCTGCGGCCCGGATCACCTTTTTCTTAAACGAAAGAGCGATCTCCCAGGCCTCTTTCAGCAGGGAGGCATCCCCGCATGCCAGCCCGAATGCGATGTCGGTTCTGCCTGCTTTTCCGCAGGCATCGATGACCATCGTCAGTGAGTGGGCATTCTGGATGATCTCCCGCTCAAGACCCCAGGTATCGCCGTAGAGATTCGTCAGCGCATCATACGATGCATTGGACCGTGCGATGATCTCTGATAAAAAACACCCGAGATACGCTTCATCCGACGTTTTCGCCGAACAGGCTTTCACGATTTGTTCAGCCTCCCCGCTGTTTCCGGAAAGACCCGGAAGATAGGGTGAAGACGCAACTTCGATCTGCTCTTTGGGTGTTCTGCCGGCAAGAAGTATCCCTCTTCCCGGATTTATCAGATTGTTCGCTATCCCCTCGCCGATGATCTTTTCATTCATGCCGGCAACGGTCTGCCCGTCCCCGATGATGCCTAAAAGAACCAGGCCGGCAAGGTCACGGTTATCTGAAAGGGCATTTGCGACCAGATAGGCGCATCCGGCGGCGGAAAGTTCCGTTTCGCCGTCTGCACCGAACAATCGCGGATTGATATGGTATTTTGAGGTGGTGTAAGGCACGTGATGATCGATGATCATTGTCGTTTCCGGTAAACCGGCACACGACGCACCCAGATCACACAGAAGGGAAATGTCCGGATTCGTGACATCGGTATTCGTAAGAACAGGTAAGAACCTGAGCCGAAAAGCGATGCCCGCCCGTTTTAAGGCGATGGACATGATCGCCGCCGAGGATATGCCGTCCGCGTCGTGATGAGAGTACATTTCCACGTACTCCATCCCTTTAAGGCGTTCGGCGATATTTTTGGCAGCTTCTTCCAGTGACATGGGTTATGATGATTTATCTGGACAGAAGGATCTCTGCAGTCTCCGGCTTGTAGACCCAGCCGAGCGGTAAGCGTTTGCTGCCAACATAGTACTTTACAAGTCTGCGGACCTTTGCTTCGGTCAGCTGGAGCTGACGTTTGTTGTGCAGGTCTTTTTTGTTCTGCTCAAGGTGTTTTCTCATGCCGAGAGCCTTGTGCATCAGGTTACGCAGATCTTCGGGGATGTCAGTGTCAAGGTCGTTTTCACGGACGATGGCATTGATTCTCTTGCCGGTTGCGAGTTTTACGTTCGGGACTCCGTGTTTGTCACGGAGAACGAGACCGATCTGTGCACAGGTAAGACCTGCTTTGCGCAGCTCGACGATTTTACCCTCGATCTCTTTGACATCGGAGTTGGACCAGGCAGGGACTTCTTTTCTGTATGGTCTCACAGAGGATGCAATTCCTCTTCTTCTAGCATGCATTCGTGCCATAATTTATCACCTCGCGAAAGAGACTGTCCGCCCATCCGTACCGGGCGGAGAACCAACCTGACGACGTATTCGCGGATACTGTAATTTGACAGGTATGGTCGTAAGTCACGAAAAGAGCAGCATGTATAATACAGCTGACTCGTCGTAATCCCAAAGCCAAAAAGGCAGTGTCTTAGTAGACAGACACGTCGGACTTACTTCAGTCAGCACCTAAGTGCTTCGTATATGTTGGAGGGGATCAATAATAAGGGTTTGGGACGTACGTACATACAATGAATATGCGTGAGTATGATGTGATCGTTGTCGGGACGGGACCGGCAGGTCTGTTTTGTGCTGCCCATCTTGCCCCGGCGAAGGTCCTCGTCCTGGAAAAGATGAAACTGCCGGGCAGAAAACTTCTGCTTGCCGGTTCCGGTCAGTGTAATCTCACGCATGCCGGCGATGTGAAAACGTTCACCGGAAACTACGGGGATCATGGAAATTTTGTGAAGCCTTCGCTGATGGCGTGTTCGAATGAGACCGTAAGGGATTTCTTTTCGCATCGCGGGGTCCCTGTGTTCACAAACGAGAACGATAAGGTGTTTCCCGTTTCGCTTTGCGCGGATGATGTGCTGGACGCTTTGCTTTCTGCCTGTGATGAGGCGGGAGCGGAGATATTTTATTCGGAAGGGGTGAAGTCTGTCACCCCAAACAGCGGAGGATATTCTGTGCAGACTTCTCTCGCATCATATCAGACGAAGTATGTGGTGATCGCGACCGGGGGTATGTCGTATCCGGGGACCGGCTCGACGGGGGACGGGTATGCCTTTGCGGAATCGCTGGGTCATATGGTCGTTTCGCCGGAACCGTCTTTAACGCCGGTGTATGCCGATGACCATCAGCTCCGGGATCTATCCGGGATCTCGCTTCCCGCGAAGGTGAGTATCTGGCGGGACGGAAAGAAGATGATGACCCGGGAGGGGGATCTGCTGATCACCCGTTTTGGGTATTCGGGTCCGGTGATCCTGGATGCTTCGAGGTGGATGCGGGCTGGAGATGTTCTCAGGATTTCGTTCACTCCTCTCTCCCCGGGGGAAACGGATGCTCTTTTGAAAGAGCGGACCGCGGCGTCAGGAGGAAAGCAGGTGCAGAATCTTTTGTCCGGTCTTTCCTGTCCGGACCGTCTTACCCGCGCTCTGGTGGAGGTGTCCGGCATTCCTGAAGGAACGACGGGGGGTCAGCTGACCGCGAAGATGCGGGCATCTCTCGTTGAGAATCTGACGGCGTTTCCGGTCACGATCAGCCGGCTCGGCGATTTCAATGCGGCGATGTGCACGGCGGGGGGCGTGTCGCTTGCGGAGATCAATAAGAAGACCTGCGAGTCAAAGATCGCGCCCGGGGTGTTTTTCGCGGGAGAAGTGATGGATATCGACGGGGATACGGGGGGATTTAATATCCAGGCGGCGTTTTCAACAGGCTTTGTCGTCGCGAAAACGATCCTCCGGTATTTATGCGCGTGAGACCGTTTTGCCCCGCCTTCAGGTGTGAGGGCCGGTTTCCGGTTTCAAAATAATGGCCTCGTTTCATAATCTTTAAATGATTCCGTGTCGTATGTTGTTATCGCAATATTTTGTTGCCTCAGTGGCTTAGTGGTATAGCGCTTCCTTGGTAAGGAAGAGGTCGCGAGTTCAACTCTCGCCTGAGGCTCTTTTCTTTTTCTGAAATTAGTATTAATGTGATCGTATCAATCCAAAGAGTTTCAGGACATTTTTTCTTCAATTCGTTTTAGAATAGGATTTACCCGGTGTGCTCTCAATCCAATTCGGGAAGGGTATAACTGGGTGTCGAAACAAGAGATTATTTAACCGCGAATCTCCGCGAATTAACGCCAATCGCATTTTTCTTGCGCCGCCGTGCTCTGCTTCGGCTGATCGCCTACGCAGGAATCGCACGCCGTCTGGAAAAATGCTGTAGGAAAAACCGGCGTGCCGGTTTTTCTCTCCTTTTTCTTCTTTCTTTGTGTGATGAAAAATAATGAAACGACAGAAAAACCCGCACGCGGGTTTTTCCCCAGCATTTTTCAAGAGAGGGTGCGATTCCTGCGTAGGCGATCAGCCGAAGCAGAGCCCCCGAACGTAAGGAAAATGCGATTCGTGAGGATTCGCGGAGATTCGTGGTTGGTTTTTTCAGGCATCCACACTCACTCATCTCCCTTTCGAATTGGATCTATCCCAACACTGCGGAACTCCTATTAGAATAGGACTAACGTTGTGTGCCGACTTGCCGAAATGAGACCGTAGTTGTCAAACGGGTTGTCAAGTGTTTGCGGGTTTATTTCAGCAATCGAAGGTATATTCTGGATTTGATTTTGGTATTTGTCTATTTTACCAACTTGACGAGAGTGTGATAAGAGGAGAGGGGGGAGAGTCGGATATGCCGGGCGAAGAGACTCTTCGGGCCTTTCTCTCTCTTTTGGGTAAAATAGTAAAATATAATAAAATAAAATAATTATAATTATAATATAAGGTATTTTTCAATTTCAAGGAAGATATGGGCTTATTCTTGTTGTCAAACGATTCGACAAGTAGGTGACAAGTTGACAAATACGCTTGCGTGATGCCGTCACTTTTCCCGCCTCCCTTTTATCCTCCCGAAAAGAACATCTATCAGAGTGAACCCGCCATGATCCTCAACACCGGAAGCAGAACCGACATCCCCGCTTTTTTCAGCGAATGGTTCTTCAACCGGATCCGCGAAGGATATGTCCTTGTTCGAAACCCGTATTATCCCCGTAAAGTTACGAAGTATCTGCTCGATCCGGACATTGTGGACTGTATCAACTTCTGCACCAAAAATCCTGAACCGATGCTTCCGAGAATCCACGAACTGGACGGATTCGGTCAGTTCTGGTATGTCACCATAACGCCGTACGGAAAAGAGATCGAACCAAACGTCCCTCCGGCAAAACAGGTGATCGATTCATTTCAGACACTTTCAGACCATGTCGGACTCAGCCGGATCGGCTGGCGGTATGACCCGATTTTTCTGACAGAAACATATTCTCTCGAGCATCATATCGCTTCGTTTGAAAAAATGGCCGCAGAACTTGCCGGATACACCGACGTCTGCGTCATCAGCTTTCTCGACCTCTATGAAAAAACCAGATGGAACTTCCCTGCCGGCAAAGACGTGGAACAAACGGACCGCCTCGCTCTTGGAAAAGCCTTCTGTGAGATCGGCCGCGAGTACGGAATAACGATAAAATCCTGCGCAGAAGGCGTCGAACTCGCACCCTTCGGCGTTGATTGTTCCGGGTGTCTTACCCGCGAAGTCCTGGAGCGTGCCGTCGGTCAAAAACTTCGTCACGATCCCGGCAGCACATCGACACGCAGTTCATGCTCCTGTCTGCTGAACTGCGACATCGGAGCCTACAACACCTGCGGACACGGATGTGTCTACTGTTATGCGAATTATGATCAAAAAACCGTCCAAAACAATCGTTCGCTCCATGACCCCTCATCACCATTTCTCATCGGCACATCAACAGACGGCGATATCGTGATGAATGCCCGTCAGATCCGTCTGCGTGACGGCCAGACGCCTCTCTTCTAAGCATTTTTCATTGGAGTTACGCTGTGTTATTGTCAATCCAATTCGAGGTGGGTTTCATAAACCACTTGGAAACAAATATGGCCCCGATAAATAGGACATCTCCACCGCGGGTCAGAAAAGGAAATGGAATATTCTAGTGGGAGTTATGCGGTGTGATCTCAAATGAAAAAAAACTGACGTACTTATGAGATGTACTTCGATTTCGTGTACGGCATTAGTGTAGACACAAGAGAAAAAACCAACCGCGAATCGGCGCACTCGCAAACCTTCGGTTTGCTCTCCGCTTCGGGTCTTCGCCCCTCGCTCGAATCCGCCCTTCGGGCGAGGAAAATCGGATTTGCTTATCCTCACTCTCGCTCGTCGTGTCTTTCAGCCACGACGGCTCGTCCCTTCATCGGGATCGTTCGGGCAAATCCTGTCGGCGCCCCAGCGCCTCCTATTATTGATGTGCTTCTTGATCTTATGTCGTGATTGACAGTAAAAAGGATATTTTTCATATTTAGAAATCTCTCCCTCACAGGAGCCGCCGGGGCGGCGACAGGATTTGCCCGAACGGTCCCGATGAGGGATGAACCGGCGGGGCGAGCGGGGTGAGCTGAAAGGCTCGCCCTTAGCTGAGCAAATCTTTGATTTGCGATAAGGCCCGCCGAGTTCAAGTGAGGAAAAGCAAATCCGATTCTGGGAGCAAGCCAAAGGCTTGCGGGATTCAAGCGAGGACTGCAAGTCCGAAGCGGAGAGCAAACCGAAGGTTTGCGAGTGCGCCGATTCGCGGTTGGTTTTTTCTCAGGTTTCAACACCCAACCAACTCCTTCCCGAATTGAATTCATCCCAACACCGCGTAACTCCTATTTCAGCAATCCTTATATCGGATGACGATATACAATTATATCGCAAGACGATACATCGTTAAACGTTACATCGCCGCACGGAATAAAACATGACACCTCCTTTGGAAAAATCCCCCCTCACGGAAGCAGCCTACTACATCCTGCTCTCTCTCTACGAACCGATGCACGGCTACGGGATAATGCAGAATGTCAAAGTACTGAGCAGTGACCGGGTCAATCTGGGCCCCGGGACCTTATACGGAGCAATCAATACGCTGCTCGAAAAAGGCTGGATCATCTCTGCCGGTGAATCGGATTCGAGAAAAAAAGAGTATCAGATCACCGAATCCGGAAAAAAAGTAGTGAGTTATGAAATACAGAGACTCGAAGAACTTCTTGCCAACGGCAGAAAGGTTACGGGGATGACATCATGAAGCACACAACATGGAGATGGATCTCCGATTATGAAAAAGAGGAGAAATGGCTGAACGAGATGGCGGCAAAGGGCATGTCCTTGTACAGTTTCTTCTTTGGGAAGTACACCTTCGAAGAGACCGAGCCTGGAAAGTACATCTACCAAATCGAACTTCTGGAAAGTTTTCCGACGTCGCCGCAAAGCGTTGCCTATCTCAGATTCCTGGAAGACACAGGCGTTGTCTGCGTTGCATCCGTGTTCAGATGGGTGTATTTACGAAAAGAGGCGGCGAGCGGTCCGTTCGAACTTTACACCGACATCGACTCAAAGATAAAACGCCTCTCAACGATGAAAAATCTCTGGTTTACTTTTGTCTGGCTCGAGTTTATTATCGCAGCGGCAAATCTGGCTATGGTCATCTATGGATGGATCGTTATACATCAGATGGCGTGGATAAACCTTGGCTGTGCGGTTATGCTTGTTGCCCTGGGTCTTCTCCTGCTTCATTTAGGGTTAAAACCTGCACGAAAGATCAAATCCCTCAAACGCGAACAGCTGATCCGCGAGTAAAACTTTTCCTTTTTTTCGGAACCCCGATAAAATCCCCAACTTCTTCGGCCCGGATATATCACGACCAAACAACAGATAATGCAGTATGAAAGGAGGTAACACAATGTCCGGTATTCGTTAAAATAACTCTCGCACTCAGCCTGTTTCGACGAAATACAACCTCATCGAATATGTCACTTTTTTGCAAGGCCCCTATTTTGAAAATACCCCTCTCTCAACACCGAAAAGCAGTCCTTATCCAGCACTTTTCCGTCATACCGCTTTTCTGCGAGAGAAAGTGTCCCCTCATACCGGAACCCGAGTTTTTCAAGGACACGCCGGGAACGGAGATTAAAGGGATAACACGTAGCCGAAATAAGATCCAGCTGCATCTCTTCAAACCCGTATCCGATGACTGCGCCGGCTGCTTCCGTCATGTATCCCTGTCCCCAGAACTCTTCGCCGAGCGCATACCCGAGCATCCTCACCGAATCGTTCTCACGCAGAGGATCATCGATCAGACCGACACTGCCGATCATCACGCCCGTCTCCTTCAGGACCATCCCGAAAACACTCTCCTGTTCGAGAAAAATTTCCTGCATGATCAGCCTTGTCTCCTCCAGGGTTTCGTGCGGCTTCCACCCGGCATCCCGGCCAGTCTCTGGTCCCTTTGAAAAAGCAAAAACCTCTTCTGCATCAGCGGGAACGATCTGCCGAAGGATCAGCCTCTCTGTCTCGATCATAATCACCTCAGGAACTCTTTCAGCTCATCCCGTCTGGCATCATAATCCTCAATGCCGAGATCATACTGCTCATGGATATCCTCAGAGTCTTTGGTCGTCGTCTTCACCTTTCCCGCCTGAGACGGGGCAAAAACAAATGCCTTTCCTTTCGCCTCCAGATCGTTGATCTGCGCTATAACCTGATGATACCTGAGATGCCGGTCATCGATCTTTTTCACCACTTCCGGGAACCGGCGCAGGATCATATGATAAAACGGCTTGTATCTCTGGGGCTGACGGTGGAAACTTCGCGGATTTTCCAGAATCACCACCAGCTTGTCGCATTGGTCATCAAGCGCCTTCTGTATCGGGATCGAATCCGCAACCCCGCCGTCAAAATACAGTTTCCCGTTCAGTTCCACCGGCTTACACACAACCGGGATCGCACAGCTCGCCATGATGGCGCGGAAATCATCCTTTTTCATATCGGCTCCGGATAAATACTCGGCTTCACCGGTTCTGGCGTTCGTCGCCGTCAGATAATACTCCGCCGGATTTGCCTGCAAAGCGTCAAAATCCACCGGATCGATCCCAGTCGAGTTCGAGATCGTGCCGTAAATATACTGCAGATTAAAATACGACCCGTTCTTCAGATAATTCCTCATCCCGAGATACTCAGGATGTTTCTGATATATCGTATAAAAATGCAGATTCCGCTCACGCTGGTTCGCGAGATACGACGCCAGATTCCCCGAACCCGCTGAAACCCCGATACACTCATCAAAACAGATCCCGTCATCCAAAAACCGGTCAAGGATGCCTGCGCTGTATGCACACTTCATCCCCCCTCCTTCGACGATCAGCCCGTTCTTACTCATGATACTTGATATTTATCAGACTCACCCTTAATACCGCGGTATTTGTTCCGGGCGGACGGCCGAAAAAAAGGATCAGGGCCGGAAGTACTCGACCAGCGACTCGAAGAGTTTCATATCGAACTGCTCATCATAGTTCTTGTACAGCCCCTCGCCGATACGTTCCGCGTGTCCCATTTTTCCAAGAACCCGGCCGTCGGGCGAGGTGATCCCTTCGATCGCCATCATCGAATCATTCGGATTGTAGCGGATATCCGAGGTCGGATGATTGGTCAGATCGACATACTGCGTTGCTACCTGACCGTTTTCGATAAGGTGCTTCAGCACGTCGTCGTTTGCGAGGAATCTTCCTTCCCCGTGGGAAATAGGCACGGCGAACACATCGCCGGGCTTCACCTTCGCAAACCAGGGGGATTTCACGGACGACACGCGTACGCGGACGATCTTCGACTGATGTCTGCCGATCGTATTGAACGTCAGCGTCGGCGAATCCGCATCGACGTCGACGATCTCTCCGTAGGGAACGAGCCCCAGCTTGATCAGGGCCTGGAATCCGTTGCAGATCCCAAGGATCAGTCCGTCCCGGTTCTTTAACAGATCATGGACGGCGTCCTTGATCTTCGCATTGCGGAAGAACGCTGTGATGAACTTGCCCGATCCGTCGGGTTCGTCTCCGCCGGAGAACCCGCCCGGAATGAAGATCGCCTGGGACCGGGAGATCGCGTCCGCCGCCCTATCGACCGACTCGGCCGTGTCCTTCGCCGTCTGATTGTTGATCACGAGGATTTCAGGAATGGCGCCGGATCTTGCGACGGCCTTCGCGCTGTCATACTCGCAGTTCGTTCCCGGAAACACCGGAATGAAAACCCGCGGATGGGCAGTCCGCTCCCGCGGTTTGATGAGACTTCGTGTCTCGTACTTGATCTTTTTGATCCTGCCCGACCCCTGCGGAATATTGCACGGATAGACCGATTCCAGTTTTGCTTCGTATGTATTCAGCAGCGTTTCCAGCGAAAGCTTTGCCCCGGCATACCGGATGAAAGCGTCCGGCGTCGTCATCCCTAAGGGGATTCCGACCTTTGAGTCATCGGCGAGTTCAAGAACAAATGCACCGTAGGCGTAGCCGAAGATCTCCGCCGGATCCACACTGCTGTCATACGCGAATCCGATCATGTTCCCGAATGCCATTTTTAATACGGCCTCCGCGATGCCCCCGAGGGAAGGAGTATAGCAGGAGAGGACTTTCCCCTCTCTCATAAGCATGGTGACAAGATGGTAATTTGCGGTCAGCGACTCCGCCTTCGGGAGACCGTTTTCATCAGACTCGGCCTTCAGCAGAACGACCTTGTGACCCGGACTCTTGAACTCGTTCGTCACGATGTTTCTGATCTTCTCCGTCGTTACGGCGAACGAGATCAGTGTCGGAGGGACATCTAGTTTCTCAAAGGAACCGCTCATCGAATCCTTCCCGCCGATCGCGCCGACGCCGAGCCCCATCTGGGCTGCAAATGCGCCAAGAAGCGCGCTCATCGGCTTGCCCCAGCGTTTTGGATCTTTGCCCGGCTTCTCGAAGTACTCCTGGAACGAAAGATACACGTCTTTGAACTCGGCTCCGGTCGCGATCAGTTTTGAGACGCTTTCGACGACCGCGAGATACGCCCCGTGATACGGACTCTTCTCCGAGATCATCGGATTGAATCCCCATGCCATCAGCGAGCAGTCGTCGGTATCGCTTTTCTCCACCGAAATCTTGTTCACCATCGCCTGGATCGGGGTCAGCTGATACCGTCCGCCAAACGGCATAAGGACCGTTCCGGCGCCGACCGTCGAGTCGAACCGCTCGGAAAGTCCCTTCCTCGAACAGCTGTTCAGGTCGCCGGCGAGCGCGGTGTAATTCTCCTCAAACGTGCCTGTCACCGTCTTTTCATAAGGCTTCGGCTCGGCGAGTTCGATCTCGATGTGTTTTTCCGTCCCGTTCGTATCCAGAAATGCACGGGAGATATCGACGATCTTTTTCCCGTTCCAGTTCATGATCAGCCGGGGATTCTTTGTGACCCGGGCAACGACCGTTGCTTCCAGATTCTCCGCGTGAGCGAGAGAGCGGAACGTTTCCGCGTCGTTTTTGTCCACGACCACCGCCATTCTCTCCTGCGACTCGCTGATCGCGAGTTCCGTCCCGTCAAGACCTTCGTACTTTTTCGGGACCGCGTTCAGATCGATCTCCAGCCCTTCGGCAAGCTCTCCGATCGCGACCGAGACCCCGCCGGCGCCGAAATCATTGCAGCGTTTGATCAATTGGGACGCCTCCCGGTTTCTGAACAGTCTCTGGATCTTGCGTTCCTCGGGAGCATTTCCCTTCTGAACTTCCGCTCCGCAGCTCGTGAGCGAAGCCACCGTATGGGACTTCGAGGATCCGGCCGCCCCTCCGCATCCGTCCCGCCCGGTCCGTCCGCCTAAAAGGATCACAACATCCCCGTCTTTTGGGACCTCGCGCCGGACATTGTCCTGCGGGACTGCCCCGATAACGGCGCCGACTTCCATCCGTTTTGCCACGTATCCCGGATGATACAGCTCATCCACGATCCCGGTGGCAAGCCCGATCTGGTTTCCGTACGAGCTGTAGCCCGCCGCCGCCGTCGTCGCGATCTTTCTCTGCGGAAGTTTGCCGGCAAGCGTCTCACTCACCGGCGTTAAGGGATCTCCGCCGCCCGTCAGCCGCATCGCTGCATACACATAGGCCCGGCCGGAAAGCGGATCGCGGATCGCTCCTCCAAGACAGGTCGCCGCCCCGCCGAACGGTTCGATCTCGGTCGGGTGATTGTGGGTCTCGTTTTTGAACAGTAAAAGCCAGTCCTCGTCCTGCCCGTCGACAGAGACGGTTATTTTTACCGTACAGGCGTTGATCTCGGGTGACTCGTCCAGCTTGTCGAGTTTTCCCGCCTGTTTGAGATGGCGGACCGCGATCGTCGCGATGTCCATCAGATTGACCGGTTTGTCCCTGCCGACGGCTTTTCTGACCGCGAGGTAGCCGTCGTATGCTTTCTGGAGAAGCGGGCTTTCTGTGGTCACTCTGTCGATCGTCGTTAAAAATGTCGTATGGCGGCAGTGATCCGACCAGTAGGTGTCGATCATCCGGATCTCGGTGATCGTCGGGTCACGGTTTTCCGCAATAAAATACTGCTGACAGAATCTGATGTCGTCTTCATCCATCGCGAGCCCCAGTTCGCGGATAAGGGCGGCGAGGCCTTTTTCATCCAGTCTGGTGAATCCGGTAAGGGTTTCAACGGTTGTCGGGATATGGTAGGAGACGGAAAGGGTCTCCGGTTTTTCGAGCGACGCTTCTCTGCTCTCGACCGGGTTGATCACGTAATTTTTGACCGCACGCAGCTGTTCTTTGGAGATCTTTCCTTTGAGAACATACACGCGTGCGGTGTTTACGAGCGGCCTCTCTCCCTGGGAGATCAGCTGGATACACTGCGCTGCGCTGTCTGCCCTCTGGTCGAACTGGCCGGGCAGAAACTCGACGGCAAAGACGTGTTCGCCCTTTTCCACCGGTATTTCGTCAAAGGTCAGATCCAGCTGGGGTTCGGAGAAGACCGTTGTCTTTGCGTATTCGAAGAGGTCCTGTTCTATATTTTCGACATCGTACCGATTGATTATTCTGACCGATGTCAGTTCTTTGATGCCCAGCAGACTCTGCAGTTCATTCTGGAGCGAGCGTGCTTCGTTTGCCAGAGCGGGTTTCTTTTCAACAAATATCCTGTAGACCATATCAGTATCCCTTTCCTGTACCCGGACGTTTCTATGCCTATATGTAGGCTATGCATGCAAATTAACTGTTCCCGTGCCGGGGTTCGCATGACGAATTTTCCCGCGTTGAGTTTCGTATCCGGTGTCTAGATATATATCTGGAGTTAGATGCGATGGTAGTTCTTTGTCATCATTTTTTGGGTATCGAACCACAAAATGGTGGCGTCCTTTCGACGGCGCTGATCTTCTTTGGTGTTCTCATTCTCATCACCTTGGCTTTCTTTATCTCGTCCTACATCCATAGTGTTATCTTGGTGATGCTGGAGATATGTACCTAGTCATCATCATTATCGGGGGAAGGTAACGGCAATAAAAAAGAAGGGAATTGGGGATTATTCAGCTGAAAAGTTTCTCATATTCTTCAACTGGTAATCTGTGTTCAATAACTAAACGGTAATTTGATGAATTATAAACCGCTGTTATTATCCCTGAGCTAATACTTGGATCTTTACAAAAAACAGTTTCTCTATATATCCAGACAAAACCATTCTTCATTGCATCAGATTTCATTTCGTTTGTTTGTTTCAATATATCCGTTCCTGGATATCTTGTACAGTCTGTCTTACCAACAACTTCTTCGTGGTTTGAGTTTTCCGAACTAAATACTATTACTGGAATTGTAATATCACCACCTGTGTAAGTCCTGGATGAGATTGTCCAATTCCAAATTTTCGCAGTTCGTATCGTGTACCCAGTAGGATTCTGATAATAATTTTCAATAATCTCTTTATTAGGGCCATCTGGAACAGCACTTCTGTAAGCAAGTGAATCAAAAGGTACAGAAGTTGGTGTGACTTCCGGTGTAACTTCAGCAATATTCTCTATATTGCCCTGCTCAGAGGATGCTGAAATACACCCTGCCGATAGAATTAGAATTACTGTTATAATTCCAATACCTATCATAAATAAATTGTAATTTTTCATTTCTCTCTCATTTAAATGGTGTAATGTCATAATATATAAATATTTTGACCTTTTTTTTTTCAAAATATTTAGTTATTAGAATCATTCCGATCGTGAATCTGATACATTTTTCAAGAATATTTAGATTGATGGGGTAAATTTTCATCCCGGAATAGAATCCGCCATATCACTATTTGAGAGAGAAAAAGCTGAGGAACTGGCGCGGGGGTGTGTGGGAGTGTTAACCATTTTTGGAAAGCAAAACTTTGCTCTCCGACTCGCTTCGTTCGCTTGAATATCCACCAATATCAGAAAAGAAAGGAGTTAGGATGAGGGGGGTTGAATGCCTCTTATTATCGAATCCTCAATATATTTATCTACATATAAGATGTATGTTAGAAGTATGTCCTCATTTTTCGAGTATCTGACCAAAGACGGGGGCGTCCTTTCGACCGCTCTGGTTCTGCTCGGTGTTGCCGTTATTATAGGGTCGGCAGTTGTATTGTCAGGCTACAACTTTATCCTGATGATCGTCGGGATCTTTGTAGGGGTGATCATCATTATTATCGGAGGAAAGTATTCGAAGTTTAAAAAAGAGGAGAACTAGGGATTTAGGAGAAGGAAGAGAAAAACTCCTTCAGGTCTTTTTTTGTTTCGGGGGAGAGTGCTGATTTTTTTACGCCCAAAACCGCTCCTTCAAGTCCGTAGAGCCGGTGAAGGCAGGCAGTGTCGTCGATCGATCTGATCATCAGCCAGGCTTTTTTGCTGCCTGTTTCACGCAGCTGTGCGGCAGTCGTGATCCCGACTTTGTTGAGTTTTTCTTCGGTGTCTTTGCCGATGTTGGGTAACGATGCAAGTTCGCCCATGGGTTTTGCCTACGGTATCTATTGGCAGGAGGGGATGTTAATCTTACGCGGTGTTGGTGTTGATCCATTTCGTGAAGGGGGTGAGAGGGTGTGGAAACATGAGAAAAAACCAACCGCGAATCGGCGCGAATCCGCCCTTCGGGCGAGGCGAATCGGATTTGCTATTCCTCACTTGAACACGGCGGGTCTAATCGCAAATCAAAGATTTGCTCAGCTAAGGGCGAGCCTTTCGGCTCACCCCGCACGCCCCGCCGGTTCATCCCTTCATCGGGACCGTTCGGGCAAATCCTGTCGGCGCCCCAGCGCCTCCCCATGGTAATTTTCTTTCTCCGTTTCATTTTGGGCCTGGAGTAAAAGAACATTTTACAAGTTTTAGAACTGCTCAATGCATATTTCCCTCACAGGAGCCGCTGGGGCGGCGACAGGATTTGCCCGAACGGTCCCGATGAAGGGACGAGCAAGACAGTGAAGCTGGATTGCGAGAGTGAGGAAAAGCAAATCCGATTATGAGAGCAAGCCAAAGGCTTGCGAGATTCGCGCCGATTCGCGGTTGGTTTTTCTCTTATGTCTACACGAATGCATTACACGAAATCAAAATACATCTTATCCGTACTCCGTCTTCCTCCAATCTATTTCGAAATCCATCAATTTAGAAATACATCTAAATAGTTTCGCAGACAACAGAGTATGAGTAATATGGGATTTCCCGAGACATTCAAAGCATTATCCGATCCGGTCAGGCGCGAGATCCTCACGCTCTTGAAAGAGGGGAAGATGTCTGCCGGCGATATCGCCGGACACTTCGATATGGCCGGAGCGACGATTTCGTATCATCTGTCCCAGCTGAAAAAAGCGGATCTTGTGACGGAGACGAAGTACAAGAACTTCGTGTATTACGAGCTGAATCTTTCGGTATTTGAGGAGCTTATGTGCTGGATCTCCCAGTTTAACGAGGTACAAAATGAAAATCGATAAAACCCTGTTCATCACCTCGGCGCTTTGTCTTGCGCCGATCCTGCTTGGCGTTCTGCTCTACGACCGTCTGCCGGATATGATTCCGATCCATTTCGACTTCGCCGGCGACCCGGACAACTGGGGGGCAAAACCGTTCGTTGTGTTCGGCATGCCGGCTCTCCTCTGTCTGCTGAACATTATCTGTAATGTTTCGACCCGCAAATACGGCGGGGAAAACCAGAGTATGCTGCTGAAGTTCTCCCGCTGGCTGATCGCCGTCATCGCGCTGATCGTTGTGCCAATCACGCTCTTTAAGGCGATCGGCGCCGATATCCCGATCGAGGTGATCGTTCCCGTTCTGGTCGGTGTCATCTTTATCATCATCGGGAATTATCTTCCGAAGACGAAACAGAATCCGGTCGCCGGCGTGAGACTCCCCTGGACGATGGAAAGCGCCGAGAACTGGCGGCGGACCAGCCGGTTCTCCGGGTATCTCTTCATCATCGGCGGGTTTGTGATGATCCTGAATGCGTTTTTCGCGTTGTTCTGGATCCCGGTGTTTTTCGGGATCCTCATCGCGATGATCGCGGGACCGGTCATCTACTCGTATCATCTGCATAAGAAAGGGATCTGATTTTTTTTGGAGAAATCAGGTATAATCTTTTTTTGGTCGGGTAACAGAATCGGTTTTTGTTAGGTTTATCTCGGTTTGGTGTACGTAATTTTGCGGATGGCGGCACCCATCACACGAAATCCACGAAAAAAACGCAAATCAAAGATTTGCTCTGCTGAGGTCGGCCGCGTTCCGCGTCCAACCCGCCAACGAAAACACGAAAAATAAAGAATCAGCTGGGTGGAGATACAGATAGTACCCTCCCCCGTCCCCCACACGGAAAATCACAAATTCGCAAACCTTTGGTTTGCTCGGCTGAGGTCGTCGACTTCGTCGCCAACCCGCCAACGAAATTCACGAAAAGGGGGACAGGGGCGGAGGATTGAGATATTGGGTAATAGAGGAACAGCCAGATTATTTTGAGTGAAGGAAAATCCTTTCCTCCGCCCCTGTCCCCCTTTTCGTGCATTTCGTTGATTTTCGAACGTTTCGTGTGGGGGACAGGGGAGGTCACTACATCTTTCCCACCATTTTTCATTTTTTTATTTCGTGTTTTCGTAAAATTTTTCGTGGATTTCGTGTGATGGATCCGCTCATAAAAAAAGAATCCAGTACACCAAAACGAAATACATTGTTGTCATCTCAGATGAACCGGTACCTCCCTCACCCCGCCCGTATGATCGTCCCTTTCGCTCCAAAAACCAGCATCCCCGTAAACCCTTCCGGCACAAACCAGCTCTCCGCCAGGACTTCACTTCTCACCGCCGACAAAGCATACTCCTCCTCGATCAGCTTCACCGGGAAAAACCTGACCTCCCAGAAATTCGCCATCTCTCCTCTCTGAACCTCAGCCGGCTCACAGAGCGTCTTCCCATCCGGGCAGACAAGCGTCACCAGAATCTCCCTCCCGGGCGCGAAGTTCGTCGTTCCGGTTACCGAAACACTCCGCTCCTTCATCGACGCAGAAACCGGCTCCATTTTGATCCAAAACACCAGATCGTTCGAAAAAGCCTTGATCCGCAGATTCGTCTCCCCGTCCGCGCTCAGATCTTCCCACGCCCCCGTTTCTGTTCTCAGAAAACTCTGGCCCGCACGGGCAAACGTCGTTGTGGACACCTCCTCTGAAACCGCGGACGTATCGATCGAAATATTCAGGGGCTTCTCCCCCTCGAGATCATACACAACCGAAAAGGTCTGCCCCTTCTCGATTGGGACAGGATCATCCAGCCGGATCGTATAGTATCCCGGGAATGCGATTCTCCCCGTCTGCTCTGCAAGCAGCGTCCCGGCATCCGGTTCATCCGGCAGCGGATCGGTGTAGACACGCAGCGCGTAGTTCACGGACTGGTTCGTATCAAGCGTTACGGCCCGGATCTCTTCATTCCCGCCTGCCGTGAACACATTCCCGATCCTCGCCGAACTTTGGTTCAGCGATCTGTTTTCAACCAGCGTCCCGCCGTCATACTGATACGTATGCTCAAACCAGGGTTCTGTCCCGAGGAAGAACGTAAACGGGTAGGTCACCTCCTCATACGGCATCCAGATGTAGGTAGAGTTCGAAAGATCGCTTCCCCACGAGTTCTGGATCAGCCATGCCCCGTCATGTTCCGGCGGAACCGCGAACAGCTCTTTTGCAAAATCATCGTCCCAGCCGATCAGAAGGACGGCATGCCCGCCGGCATACTCAAGGTTTTCTCTGTCGGTATCTCCAAGGGAAAACACCCAGTCCCCGTTCTCCAGCTCCTGCAGATACGGCTCGACCGGGTTAAAGAAGAATCCGAACGCGGCCGCTCCTTTTTCGAGGAGCATGGTCTTTACGTCGTCCTTTTCAGAAGGGGGGATCATGACGGCGGAGTCCAGCACGATCTCGTTTTGGGAAATTGCCGTGTCATCGGACGGGGCGGTATTGTTCCCGTAGGAGTCGAAGGGGGCGGCGGATTCGTTTACGGCGCCGAATCCGGCGGCAAGGGTATACATCGCCTGGGTGAGCTCTCCGCCGAGAATAAGCCCGGAGATGTTGTCCTGCGGGTCGGTTTCCTGAACATGGGTGTAGTCGCCTGCGATGCCTTCGAGCCCGGGCCAGGGGGACGCCGGGTCGATGAGGGCGTCCCGGTTATAGGTGAAGTAGGCGGTGTGGAAAGCGGAGAGGTCGATCCCGGCGTATTTTTCCGGATCCTGTTGAATCATGCCGGATTCAAGTGAGCTTATCGAGGCGAAGGTCCAGCAGAGTCCGAAGTATCCCTGGTCGGTGATGAGGGGGGTGAGGTTTTTGTCCCGCATGTCGTAGGAGGACGGCAGCTCGGCCGCGGCGGGGAAAATGAGGAGAGCGGTGAGGAGGAGGGCCAGGGGGAGGATTTTCCGGGACATGATGATGGTGTTCTGAGATTCTATGGAGGGGTGAGGGTAATAAGGATATGTGTTGCGGGCAACGCCTGTCCTGTATTCGTAGTATCTGCATACAAAAGGTATCTGATTTTTTCCGGAGAAATCAGGTCTATTCTTTTTTTTGGGTCGGTTCGAAACGAGAGCGGATTTAGACGAATAGTATTTGTGGGCGGAATGAGTATGTCTTACATAAGGGAATCATCGAATGTTTTCACAGAAAATGTAACAGATTTCTTAGGTTTATAAAATGACAAGTATGTTTCAATCAAATGATACCAGTGTTTCAGACTTATTACAGAAGATAGCGGATGGAAGAATTCAGCTACCTGATTTCCAGAGGGGCTGGGTTTGGGATGATAAGCATATTACAGCTCTCATAGCCAGTATCTCAAATCAATACCCAGTTGGGGCATTAATGTTTTTGAAGTACAACGGCGAGTCTATTCGTTTTAAATATCGTCCTTTAACCGGAGCATCGGGAAGTAATACTCCTGAAGCTCTTGTATTAGATGGGCAGCAACGTCTCACTTCAATTTTCAGTTCAATGTTTTCCAAAGGCCCTGTGGATACCAAAACAGATAAGGGGAATTTAATCAAGCGTTTTTACTATCTTGACATTGAAAAATGTTTGAGCAGCACGACTGATCGTCAGGAAGCCATAGTATCCATACCTGAAAATAAGATGCTTCTCACTAATTTTGGACGTGATATCATACTTGATATCAGCACGCAGGAAAAGGAGTTTGAATGCCATCTGTTTCCACTAAACATTGTCTATAATTCTATAGAATGTACTAAATGGCAAAATGCATATCAAAAATATCATAAGTATGATCCGAATATTTTGGATCGCTATGCAAAATTTATCGCTGATATCCTCATGCCCATCCAAATCTATAAAGTGCCGGTTATAACTCTTGGAAGTGAGACGCCAAAAGAAGCTGTATGTCAGGTATTTGAAAATGTAAATACCGGGGGAGTATCTCTCACGATATTTGAATTAATGACAGCGACGTTTGCAGCTGATAATTTCGAGTTACGCAAAGATTGGGATGCCCGACGTGAAGTTCTCGTTACTAAATCCGCATTATCAGCAAATACTAAAAACTCTTCAGTTTTGTCGGTAGTCTCATCCACGGATTTTCTTATTGCAATGACGTTACTCTCCCGTTATTATAACAAAGATAAAAACGGCGAGGCGGTGAGTTGTAAAAAGAAGGATGTTTTGAATTTGACCCTTGATGATTACAAAACATATTCTGAGCAGTTAACGAACGGTTTCCTCCGTGCGGCAAGTTTTCTTAAAGAAGAACGGATATTTTCATCAAGAGATCTGCCATATAGCAGTCAATTGATTCCTCTGTCTGTGGTATTCGCCATACTTGGTGATCGGTCCAAGGACGGTCCTATTAAAGAGAAAATATCACGTTGGTACTGGTGCGGGGTTATGGGAGAGATGTATGGGGGAGCAAATGAAACCCGATATGCGAATGATGTGATTGGGATTATTGAGTGGATTCGCAATGGCCCGGAACCCGATACTGTACAAAGAGCATATTTCCAACCAACACGCTTATTGTCCCTTCAAACCCGGTTGAGTGCTGCCTATAAAGGAGTAATGGCATTGATACTCAAAACGGGATGTCTGGATTTTATCAGTGGCAGTCCAATGGATTTTACGGTGTTCATAGATGATAATGTTGATATTCACCATATTTTTCCACAAGAATATTGCGAATCAAACTCAATCCCAAAAAAGAAATGGAATTCGATTGTTAACAAAACACCATTATCTGCGCGGACAAATAGAATAATTGGTGGGAGTGCCCCGAGTAAATATTTGAAACACATTGAATCAGCTGATCACGTCACAGAAGAAAAATTGGATGCCTCTGTCTCTACACATCTGGTTGATGTTGATTGTTTGCGAGCAGATAATTTTGACGCGTATTTCCTTCATCGTGCAAAGTCATTAATCAATATCATCAGTAAGTCTATGGGGAAACCTGTTACCAATTTAGCAGGAGATGACGTTATCACAGGTTTTGGTGGATCTTTGGAATAATGCAATATTTTTGCTGAATCCTACTGAATATCTAAGTATTCCAATTGGATTTACGCGGTGTTGTGATTCTGCTCGGGAAAAACAAGTGTCTTATGGTATGTCGATTTCGTGTACGGTAAGGCGTGGAAGTATGAGAAATCCACCGCGAATAATCGCGAATCTCCGCGAATCGCATTTTTCCTGTTCCGCCCTCTTGACCTTCGGTCGCGTCCCTACGCTACGCCTGATCGGCTTCGCGTGGTCGGGACGGCGGAACGAAAAATGCTGGAAAACCCGCGTCGCGGGTTTTCTGTAAAGAATCTCTAACACTTACAATAAAAAAAAGCAGATCGGTATTTTCTCATGAGAAAACCCGCGACGCGGGTTTTCCAGCATTTTCCACGCTGGCGTTCCGTCCACGCGGAGCCGATGAGGCGAAGCGTAGGAACGCGGCCGAGGAGTGAAACGACGAGGACAAGAAGACAGCGTAAGGAAAATGCGATTCGCGATTATTCGCGATTATTCGCGGTGGATATCTCATGTATCTACACTTTTGTCATCCCCTTCACGAATTGAATTGAGAGCACACCGCGTAACTCCTATTTACGTATAATTCATATACGAGTTATGCGGTGCGGGTTTTTCTCCCCCTTTATGTGGGATTCATGCAGGATGTATGTAGGTTATCATGCAGGATAAAGTCCATCCAATCATCTTAGATTCATAAACAAGCCATAATTCAGGAAGTATGTAGGTAATGTAGGATAAACTGAGATCCATCTCCTACGGCAGAACATCTCTCACCTCAAATCCCCTATACGCTGGACACCCGATCATCCTACATACCTACATAAAATCACACATACTCCTCTAAATCCAAAACAAAGAACGATCCAGCCGTAAAAGTATGTAGGGTTGAGGATTTTCATCCTGCATTCCTCCTACATTACCTACATATCCTAGAGAGTATCCGTAATGCTTGTCTGTTTTTCTACAGGAACGAGTTTATATCGAACACCAAGAGGCGTCCGGCTCTTCGTCAAAAACCGGTCATATCCCGCAAACTTCTGATCCGCCAGCTGCGAGATCCATCTTCCCGTCATAACATCCGTCAGCGTACCGGCCACCGCCGCCTTCACCAGATGCTCAGGCGCATAATCCAGGATCATCTGCCCTGAAACCTGATGCTCCTTCCTCTGCTCCCCTTCCCGGATCAGAACCGCCTTCAGTCCCGCCGGCGAAAACATCTCGCTCCCGAACATGGCATCCAGCCGGGCAAGCATCTCGCAGCCCTCTGTCTCCGCCTCATTATCTCCCGTCTGGACCTCCCCCAGATTCGAAAGCACCCGGGAAAATCCCGCCGCATACAGCGAGCCTGCTATCGTAGAAAACCATTCCGGATACTCCGAAAGATTCCCCGGAAGCGGCGGCGGCGCCGGTCTCCCCTTCGAAATCCAGTTCTTCAGAAACACCGAAAACGCCCACACCAGCTTTGCATGCATCTCCTCGGCATATCTGATCAGCTCATCCTTCTGCCGGGAAAACCTCAACTCCTGCCATGGCTTCTGGGCAAGGATATTCGTCACCACCACTCTCCCGCAGACATCCGCCGCGATCTTCAGATGGTTCCCGTTCACGCAGAACTGCGTCGTCACGACCCGTTCCAGCTGAGTCAGACTGCCGAGATCCCGAAACGCCGCCGTTCCGTTACCCGACGTCGCCGAGAGAAGAAACTCCGACACAAAATCCGCACCCGGCGCCACATTGTCGATAACGGCATACAGCGGACTCTCCTTCACGATCGTCTTATGCAGCTTCTCCATCTCCTCGGCCCGTGCCGGCGCCGGATACACCTTCGGTTCAGCGCCAAACGCCGCGATTCCGTTGATCCTCTGCAGAAAACTGCCCCCGGTCCGCGGACTGTTCTTCTGCACGGCAAGGATCGGAAACGGGCCGGCAAGACTTGGTCTAAGCATCGCGGAAAACACCGAAGCCAGATTATTTTCATAATCCGCCCGGTCTTTGAACAGGAACTCGTGATACACACTGTCGAGATATTCGCGTGCGAGGGCGAGATCGGATTCAGACGGGATCTCCGGAATCTGCGGGACAGCCGTTTCCTTCAGGAAAAACCATCCGGTCTTTTTGTCAAAGCCTTTCGCGGAAACGACTTCGCCGTCAGGCTTCAGCATAACGCCGGGATGCAGGCCGCTGATCTCCGGCAGATGATCCAGCTCCTTTGCCGAGGCTTTCAGCACGCTTTCGAGCAGATCGAAGGGAAGCGGGACCTCGGTTTTGGCTTCATCCCCCGGTTTGTGCCAGGAGGAAAGCGCCGTCAGCAGGATACGGAGCCTGCCCCGGTCAAGAGGCGTGACGGCGCCGTTTGCGATCTCGCAGAGCCTGCCGGCATAGATCCCGACAAACGAACGGTTCGCGGAATTGTAATACCGCAGAGCCTTCCCGGCGCTTTTTACTGCCGCCGCGGTATTTGCCGGCAGTTCCCGGGGGATAGGGACCGGCGAGACGGGGCATAGTTCACCTTCGGGTTCATTTTGGTCATAGGTGAGGGTGATGGTCGGATGGCTGTTCGAAGGCGGAGAGAAGATCGAGAGGTCGATATCTTCCGCCGAAGGGGATAGGGTCCCCTCTCTGTGTGGAATCGTCGTATCAAAATACATAGATCGGCTCGTATCCATGCCGGCGGGTGGGTCGGTTCTCAAAATTATGAGTGGTATATTTCAGACCGGCAGAATGTAATGAGATATATGCTTTATAAGTGTAAAAAACCCGGGGGAAATGTCTTGATTTCTCTGTATTTAGATAAATTAATATACAATATCATCCTCTGCCAAGCGGCAGGATCTCGATCGTATATCCGTCAGGATCCTCGAGGTAATAGATACCACTTGCCTTGTTGACCGACTTCACGCAGCCCATCTTCTGGTGTTTTTCAAGGGATCCCTGAAAATCGTCGGTCGAGAACGCGAGATGCCTTCCATTGTCTCCCGGCTCATATGGGTTTGTCCGCCCGGTGATCTGCGTGAGTTCCAGTTTGTGGTTCGATTGGCCGTCCCCCAGAAAAACTATTCTAACGTCCCCTGACTCGGGCACGATCCGTTTTACCTCAAAAAGTCCCAAAGCTTCTGCATAGAACTTCATCGATCGGTCGAGATCGAGCACGTTGATATTGTTGTGGATCATCTGAAACTGCATACAGATACCTCTCTTCTGAAATATTTAAGCGATCCGGGGATCAGAAAAAAAGCTGAGAAAGATTCTCAGATATAGTATTATAGAATCAGATGAGAAGGTTCAGCACGTAGATAAAAACGCCTACGATACCGGCGACCACTAAAACGACCGTTGGTCTGATGTGAAACGCTTTCTTGTCATCCGCATCGTAATAGGTAACCAGACCTGCCGATGAACTTAGTCCTTTGCCCGAGCTCTTTGCTGCCATATCCTATTATATTGCTCCTCTACCCATATAAAAGAACAGGAGAACACAAAGATCCATGCAGCAGGAAACACTCGAGGGGCTGGCCTTTGTCGGAGAAGCGTTTACGCCGGAAAATGTCAGGATCGTGATCGAAAACGGCCGTATCGCCGAGATCACCGAGAGGAAAACCGGCTCCGCGAACTGGATCGTTCCGGCGTTTTTCAACGCGCATACGCATATCGCCGACACGGTCGGGATGGATACCCCGGCCGACCGGCCGCTTGCGGAACTCGTCGCCCCCCCAAACGGGCTGAAACACCGGCTTTTACGCGAAACGCCGCCGGACCGTCTGGTCTCTGCGATGCGGGACACAATTGGGTTCATGAAGGCGACCGGGACGCTTGGTTTTGCGGACTTCCGGGAAGGCGGCCCTGAAGGGGTGGATCTTCTCCGGCAGGCGGCCGATCCGGCGGTCGGGATGGTTGTTTTCGGACGGGACGGCGGGGAGATGACCGCTGACGGACTCGGTCTTTCGAGTGCGAAAGGAACGGCCGGCGAGGGGGGAGCTGTCCGCCGTGCAAAGGCGGCCGGGAAACGTTTCGCCGTGCATGCTGGCGAAGCAGGGGTCAAAGACATCGAAGCGGCGTTTTCCCTCGACCCGGATCTGATCATCCATGCGACCCACTTTACGAAGGAACACATCCGGGAGGCGGCCGACCGGGATATCCCGATCGTCATCTGTCCGCGATCAAACTGGCGGCTCGGCGTAACGGCCGATGCCCGCCGGCCGCCTGTTCATGAGATGCTCAAGGCAGGATGCCGGGTGTTTCTCGGCACGGACAACGTGATGTTCGTTTCCCCGGATATGTTTGCCGAGGCGGCATTCCTGCAGACCGTATACAAAACCGCCTCTTCAGACCTCCTCCGGATGATGACGGGCGGCTTTTCCCTTCAGGGCAGGCGGGGTTTCCTCGAAGAGGGCGGCCCGGCCGATCTCGTTGTTCTTGACGGCGGATATGCCGGCCGCTGGACGAAGGATCCCCGCACATCTCTCTTTACCCGGGTGGGATCCCGGGGTATCACCCGGATCATTTCCCGGTGGTAATAGGACTTACGCGGTGTTCTCTCAACTAAAAAGCTAACTTACTTATGGGATGTACTTCGATTTCGTGTATCGTATTTGAGTGGATACATGAGATAAACCAACCGCGAATCTCCGCAAATAAACGCGAATCGCATTTTCCTTGCGTTCGGATGCTCTGCTCCGGCTTATCGCCTCCGCAGAATCGCATCCTCTCTTGAAAAATGCTGAGGGAAAAACCCGCGTGCGGGTTTTTCTGTTCTTATATTATTTTTCATACGACACAAATAGAGAGCCAACTTGAAAGAAAAACCGGCACGCCGGTTTTTCCTATAGCATTTTTCCAGACGGCGTGCGATTCTGCGGAGGCGATAAGCCGGAGCAGAGCACGACGGCGCAAGAAAAATGCGATTTGCGAAAATTCGCGGAGATTCGCGGTTTTTTTAATCTCATGCTTCCACACCCAGCAATACCCTTCCTGAATTGGATTCACACCAACACCGCGTAAGTCCCATTGTAATACCATCTCTTTATAACCTTGGAGGAGTAATTTACTCATAAAGTAGGAGGTTCTAAAAAATGTTTACCAAGATACTTGTTGCAATTGACGGATCCGACATCAGCAAAAGTGCGTTCAATAAAGCGATCGAACTGGCAAAGCTGTCCAAAGCTGAACTGCATGCCATTTATGTTATCGAGTCGGGTATGATCTCGCCGGGTCCGGTGGATACATCCTGGGAACTGATCTATCAGCGGTTTGAGAAGGAAGGCCGCGATATTATGGCGGAACTGGTCGAGGATGCAGCGAAGAAAGGCCTGAAGGCGACGCCACATCTGGAGGCCGGACATGCCGGCGACACGATCCTTGAAAAAGCAGCCGAGCTGGAATGCGATCTGATCGTTGTTGGTTCCCGCGGAAAGAGCAAGCTTGACCGCCTTTTGATCGGCAGCGTCTCTTCGCATATCGTGAACTATGCGAAAACCAACACGCTGATCATTAAAAAATAAATCCCCTCTCTTTTTTCCGCGCGATTTGCCGGTTCGCCGGCATTTTCGGTGCCGCCCGGGCGTCGGAATGTATGTGTTATTTATCTGCAGGAGTTCAAAAAATTACACACGGATTTTCTGAAACGGAAAATCACCGGGCCGAGTCAAAGCGGCAGGCCTGATCCTTTAGGTGAATATCATGATGGAAATGTTAGCAAAAGATTACATGACAAAGGATGTTGTCACGGTCGAGATCCCCTCGGGCCGCGATGATGTTTTGCGTATTCTCAAGCGGACCGGGATCAGCGGTGTTCCGGTAACCAAAGGCCCGGAGAAGAAACTTCTCGGAATCGTTACCAGAAAGGATATTCTTCGTAAGCCTGAAGAGACCCAGGTCGCTCTTTTGATGTCAGCAGAACCGCTGACGATCCGCCCGGATGTTACACTTTCGCAGGCTGCCGATATCATGACGAAGATGAATGTCCGCCGTCTGCCGGTGGTCGAAGGCGAGAATCTTATCGGGATCCTGAGTGTCTCCGATTTGGTCGGCGCGGTGGCAAAACTCCGGGACGTTCGCGAGATCAGGGACGGGTTTGTGAGCAAAAGGACGTATGCTCTCTGGGAGGAGACTCCTCTGCCGGTCGTCGGCAGGATCATGGAACTGGCGCACACGGATGCGATGCCGATTCTGAATTCGGAGAATAAGCTGACCGGTATCATTTCGGAGCGCGATCTTATCAGATGTTCGAGTATCGAGGATGATGTGCAGACGAGCGACTTTTCGACCGGGACGGATGATGATGAGTGGACCTGGGAGAGTATCCGGGACAATCACACGATCTCGTATGGTGTCTCGAAGGTCGAGCTCCCGAACCGGCCGGTGAAGGTGTGTATGGTTCGCAAGGTCATCGCAGTCCCCAATAATGCGGAAGTGAGTGACTGCGCTCTCAGGATGAAACGGGGTCGTGTGGATCAGCTGCCGATCATCGATAATGATCAGCGTCTTTCGGGGATGCTGTTTGACCGGGATCTGATCCGGGCGCTTATCGAGTAACGTTTTTCCTCTTTTCTTTTTTTCCTGAATGGGAAGGTATATTAGTGTTCTTCTCCCAGTTGTAATTATGACAAAACCGGTATTATACGACTTCTTCGCCACCTGGTGCGGACCCTGCAGAATCCAGAGCCCGATCGTTCACGATCTTGCCAAGAAACTTGGTGATAAGGTGGATGTCCAGATGGTCGATGTGGATGAGCACGGGGACCTTGCAAATAAGTATTCGATCAGTGTTGTTCCAACGCTCATTATTGAGAAGGACGGGAAGGTCATCCAGCGGCTGGAGGGCGTGACCGATGCAGCAACGCTTGAGAGTCTGCTTTTAGCTCTTATCTGAGTGAGCGGCTTAACGGTTCACTATTCTTTTTTTACAGTCAGCGCTAATACATTAGCATGACTCCGATTTCTGTAGAAGTGATTGGCTATACGTACCGGCCGTGCGGCCCGTTTCCCTGTGATAAGGACCGGTCCTGCGGGCTTGTTGACTGTTTTGAGAAGGAGACGCTGGGGTTTGCGTTTCCGGCACTGGAAAAAGCGCTGAAAGAGAAGTACGGGGACCGGGTGTCGGTGACCCTTACGCCGCTGGATGAAGGGATCCCTGAACGGGTGGTTGAACTTGTCCGGATCGATCATCCGCCGCTGCCGATCATTTTGGTGAACGGGAAGGTTGTGCCGGTGGGCGCAGTTTCGGTACCGAGGATCTCAGAGTATATCGATTTGGCACTCTGAGCCCCATACTCGTTCTTTTTTTTATAGGAGTGACGCGGTGTTGTGATCTTGACCAAGAAATACTGACATATTTATAAGTTGTACTTCGATTTCGTGTATGGGATTCATGTGGAGACTTGAGAAATCCACCGCGAATAATCGCGAATAATCGCGAATCGCATTTTTCCTGTTCCGCCCTCTTGACCTTCGGTCGCGTCCCTACGCTACGCCTGATCGGCTCCGCGTGGCCGGGACGGCGGAACGAAAAATGCTGGAAAACCCGCGTCGCGGGTTTTCTTTAAAGATTCTCAAATCTTTGTAATAATTATGCAGATTGGTTTTTAATCAGGAGAAAACCCGCGACGCGGGTTTTCCAGCATTTGTCCAAGAGCCAAAGGCTCTTGAGACGTCTCACGAGCTTTCAGCTCGTGGACTTTCCACGCTGGCGTTCCGTCCACGCGGAGCCGATGAGGCGAAGCGTAGGAACGCGGCCGAGGAGTGAAACGACGAGGACAAGAAGACAGCGTAAGGAAAATGCGATTCGCGAAGATTCGCGGAGATTCGCGGTTAAATAATCTCAGGTATCTAAACAAATACGGTACACGAAATCGAAGTACATCCCATAACTAAGTTAGCCATTTAGTTGAGAGAACAGCGCGTAAGTTCTAATGGAAATAGAAAAATAAGAAGTTATCTGTAGGTTTTCGTCAGATGCAGGACTTTGCAGCAGTGTTCCGCGAGCGAGGTGTAGAGATATGCCTGGTCGAGGTCTTTGCCGCCCGCAAAGGTCCCGTGTCCTTTGGCGATGACGATGTTTGCCGATGCGAGTTCGTCTGCGACGACATCGGCAAGCTGCTGTGATCCGCAGGGTCCGTCAACGACCTGGATCGTCGGGGCAAGCAGTTTTCCTTCGCTGTCAATGGTCGTGATCTCGGCATCGCCAAGAAGGGAGAGGGCCACCGCATACGGCGGGTGGGCGTGGACGATCGCCTGATGTTGTGAGGCATTGTAGACCGCGGTATGCACCCGCCATTCGCTGGAGGCGCTCGGCGTGACCCGGCCGTTTAAGGGCATCAGAACGATCTGTTCGGGATCTGCATCGAGGTAGGATCCGGTTTTTGTGATAAAGTATCCTTCATTGGCCCTGACACTCATATTCCCGAAGTTGCCGCCGACCAGATGTTCCTGAAACAGCCTTTTCCCGATCCGCGGAAAGTCGGGCTGCATTTCAGTGTCCCAGGCTCATCAGCCGGACGAGAATGGCTTTCTGGGCATGCAGGCGGTTCTCCGCCTGATCCCAGACCCCGCTCTGCATGGAGTCGATGACTTCATCGGTGATCTCTTCGCCCCGGTGTGCCGGCAGGCAGTGGAGAACGAGAGCGTCCGAGGCTGCCTTGTTCAGCAGCGCGGTGTCGAGCTGATAGCCGACGAAGTCTTTGAGTTTGGACTCTTTGATGTCCTCTTCGCCCATCGATATCCAGGTGTCGGTATAAATTGCATGGGCATCGGTCACGGCCCGCACAGGGTCGTCGTAGACGGTGACTTTGCCGCCGTTTTCTTTGGCGAATTTCACCGCTGCCGGATCGGGTTCGTAGCCTTTCGGCGTTCCGACCGCGATCTCCATACCCGTCTGGACGGAGGCCATGATGAGCGAATTGCAGACATTGTTTCCATCGCCTATCCACGCGATCTTCAGCCCGTCTAAGTTGCCGAACTTTTCCTTGAGGGTGAGTGAATCGGCCATGATCTGACAGGGGTGTTCCTTGTCGGAGAGAGCGTTTATGACGGGGATGGATGCGTATTTCGCGAACTCGGTGATGGTTTCGTGTTTGTAGGTCCGCATGATCGCCCCGTGAACATACCGGGACATAACGCGTGCCGTATCGGCGACGGTTTCTCCCCGGCCGAGCTGGGTCTCTTTGGCGTTGAGGTAGAGCGCATAGCCTCCCAGGTCGTACATGCCGACGTCAAACGACATCCGGGTCCGGGTGGACGCCTTTTCAAAGATCATTGCCAGGGTTTTTCCGGCGAGGAGGGGGTGGGGAACGCCGGCATACCGCTGGCGTTTGAGCCGGGCGGCCAGGGTGAGTATGTCTTCATACTCTTCGGCGGAGAGGTCGGTGATCGAAAGAAAGTCTTTTTTCATGAGCGAAGTTCCTTCATGTGGGCGATGCGTTTTGCAAACAGGGTCTCGGTTCCGATGTCGCTTCGGTATCTGACGTTTCCGGTGACGTTTCTGCAGGCCGCTTCCGCATATTTTTCCGCTTCGGCAAGACCGGCGCCGACGCCGACATAGGCCATGGTCCGGGAGGTGAGTGTTTTCAGAACGCCGTTTTCCAATTCAACGTTTGCGTAGTAGAGGATGGTATTTTCCGCCGGACCCGGGGTGATAACGTCGCCTGCATGGGGTTTGTCAGGGTAGCCGGTCGGCACGAGATATTTGCAGACCGTGGCTTTCTTTTCAAAGGAGACGTCCTCTGCTGAAAGCGTGCCGCTGATGATGTGTTCTGCGATGGTGAAGAGGTCGGAGTTGAGGATGGTCAGGACGTTCATTGCTTCGGGGTCGCCGAACCGGGCGTTGAACTCGATGACTTTGGGGCCGGTTTTTGTGTTCATGAACTGACCGTAGAGGATGCCTTTGTAGGGGCTGCCTTCTTTTGCGAGGGCGTTGACGGTTGCCTGCATGATCGAAAGGGCACGGGCGTAGTCGGTCTCGGTGACGAAGGGGAACGTGTGGTCTTCGAGCGAGTAGGAGCCCATTCCGCCGGTGTTTGGACCGACGTCTCCTTCGAATGCCCGTTTGTGATCCTGAACGAGCGGCATGGGAACGAGGGTTTTGCCGTCGGTGAATGCCATTAAGGTGAACTCTTCGCCGAGAAGACGTTCTTCGAGGATGATGACCTGATCTTTCAGGGTCATGGCATATTCGACGGCGCCTTCACGGTCGACCTGTTCGCCCATGACTTTGACACCTTTTCCGCCGGTAAGGCCGGTGGGTTTGACGGCGAGGTCGCCGGGATATTGCCGGATAAATGCGGCGGCTTCCTCCGGGGTTTTGCAGAGTTTGTAGGCCGGGCAGCCGTCGATTCCGTGCTTATTCATGAGTTCGCGGCAGAAGCCTTTGTCGGTTTCGATCCTGGCGGCTGCTTTGACCGGACCAACGCAGCCGATGCCTTCTTTGGTGAGGGCGTCGGCAAGACCTGCTTCCAGCGGAGCTTCGGGGCCGATGAAGGCGTATTGGATATTGTGTTCTTTGGCGAAGGCTCGTACTGCCGGAACATCCGTTTCTGCGTGGATGAGGGTTTCCCTGGCTATTTTGGCGATGCCGGGGTTCTTTTTACCCATGACGGAGTAGAGTTCGACGTTCGCATTTTTGGTGAGTGCTAAGCAGATGGCGTGTTCCCTTCCGCCACCTCCGGCCACTAGTATTTTCATATCCTTATCTATGGCGCGTCAACAGTCAAATAATGTTTCCACGAACACGGGATTTCCTGCGTGTCTGCAGACCTGATTCTGCTCTCCGGCAAGGAAATCTGTTCGCCCTGCCGCCATTTTCCGGCCGGGATGGCCGGATATCGATCCAGGTGTCATGTCTGCAGGTTCATTCGTCTTCGAAGGAGAACAGCTCCTCGACCGGGATCTTGAGGATCTTTGCCAGTGTGAAGCCGAGTTTGAGCGAGGGATTGTATTTGCCTTTTTCCAGATGGACGATCGTTTCTCTGCGGACGCCTGCGCGTTCTGCGAGTTCTCCCTGGGTCATTGCGAGTTTCTGCCGGCATTCGCGGATCTTTGTCTGCATCACTCCTCCCGGGATCTGACGTTTTCCGCCATTTCATAGATGACCAGACGGAGAATAAATACCATGACCGAAAAGACGAACACCAGAGTGAACAGGGTCGGGATCAGGGCAGGATCGCCGAGCAGGACGACTGCACAAAGGGCTGCGCAGAACAAGACGACCGAGGTAAAAAATGCGGTCGTTGCGGCTTTTTTTACATAGGTGTCAAAGAGTTCGTCGTATTTTTTCAGGGCATAAGTGAAGAACACAAAGAATCCAAAGAATCCGAAGTATCCAAAATTCCCGGTATAGAATCCGAGAAAGCCGAGGAACCCGATAAGTCCCATCAGTGCGATCATATTCATCTGTGATGTATTTGTCACAATATGTTATAAATATGTAACTTGAAAAAAGTTATGCGAGGAGTTCGCTTGCTTTGACGAGCGCGTGCAGCGTGACTCCGTCTGCTGCGAGCAGTTTTTCTGCCCCGCCTTCCCGGTCGACTACGGTTATGACCGTATCGATCAGAGCGCCGGCTTTTCTGAGTTCATCAACGCCGTACTTTGAGGAACCGCCTGAGGTCGTGACGTCTTCAATTAAGATGACGCGTTTTCCTTTGACGTTTCCGATGATCATTTCATTTTTCCCATGGTCTTTTGCTGCCGCCCGGATAACGGCGCAGGGTTTGTCTGCTGCCAGAGATACTGCTACGGCGAGCGGGACCCCTCCGACGGCCACTCCGGCGATGCACTCGAACTCGAAGGAAGCAGCGACCTCCGCGGCGATCTCTTGAAGCAGTTTCGGCTGCATGATCGCTGTTTTCACATCGATGTAATACCTGCTTTGGGCACCGGACGCGAGGGTGAAATCCCCAAACTCCACTGCCTTATACTGAACCAGAAGATCTAATATTCTGTTTACCATGGTACGTCCTTTAATCCGAGTAAGTATCCGATAATATTTGTTCCTCTATGTAATAGAGGTGACAGTATGAGGATCGCAATTAAGGTCGCGATGAAGAATCCGGCCGAGTCGAAGTTCTCGGCAAACCAGCCGATGTTTCCGGTCACGAGCAGAGCGAGCGTCATCAGAACAAGGGATCCGACGACCATGTCATACATGTCGGCGATCGGCCATTTGGCTCCCCGGTCCTTTCCCATCCTGCGCTTGAAGTAGCTCTTGATCATGTCACCGAGAAGAGCGCCGGCAGCCAGGGAGAAGATGGTTACAAGGGTGTGTTTCGGCAGGAAATCCAGCTGGAAGCAGTCAACCAGAAATATCTGGACAAGACCGAAGATGATACCGACAATAATACCGCCGATCAGTCCGCGCCATGTTTTTCCGTCGCCGAGGATCCGGCGTCCGTCTTTTGCACATCTGCCGAAGTCTACCGGCGTTCCTCCGCCGAGTAAAGCGGCGGCAGGATTTGGAATGTAGGCCGGGATCATGATCCAGACTGCCCAGAGGCATGCCATTGCGGCTGTCATCAGAAGTTCCATACTCAAACTCTCACTCTCATTCTTTTATAGTTACACGCGAATTAGTATAATACTTCTATTTCAAGGGAGTTAACCATGACGCTCGTAAAGAAAACCAAAAGCCTGTGCCCCGTCTGTGGTAAATTGCTTGACGCGGAGATTACTGAAAAGGACGGCGCAATATGGATATGCCGGACCTGTCCTGAACACGGGTATGCAGAGACCCTCTACTGGTCGGATGCTGCGATGTACCGGAGGTTTGACACGTATGACCGCGTCGGCAGAGGTGTCGAAAACCCGAATGTGACGCTTTCCGGCGAGTGTACGACCCGCTGCGGGCTGTGTGCGAATCATAAATCCGGCACGCTTCTTGCAAATATCGACGTGACGAACCGATGCAATCTGAAATGCGAGTTCTGTTTTGCCAATGCAAAAGCATGCGGGTATGTGTATGAACCGACCTTCGATGAGATCTCCTCGATGCTGGCGCTTCTCAGGAACGAAAAACCGGTCCCGTGTCCGGCAGTTCAGTTTTCCGGCGGAGAGCCGACGATGCGAGATGACCTGGCGGAGCTCATCAAAAAAGCCAGGGAACTTGGATTCAGTCAGGTGCAGATGGCTTCAAACGGGGTCAAGCTTGCCCAGAATCCCGAGCTGGCAAAGACGCTTCGTCAGGCAGGACTTTCGACGGTGTATCTCCACTTTGACGGTATTTCCAAAGAGACGAACCCTCTTCTGGAAAAGACCAGTCTTCCGGCGATCGAGAACTGCCGGAAAGCCGGTCTGGGCGTTGTGCTTGTCCCGACGATCATTCACGGGCAGAATGATCATGAGATCGGGGGCATCATCCAGTTTGCCGCGAAGAATGTCGATATCGTCCGCGGGATCAACTTCCAGCCCGTCGCTTTCACCGGCGCGGCAAAAGCGGATGATGTGCAGCGTGAACGGGTCACGATCCCTGATATCACCCGGTGTGTCGAGGAACAGATGGGCGGGCAGCTGAAGTCTTCCGATTTCTATCCGATCCCGTCGGTAATGACGATCTGTGATCTGATCGAGGCATATACCGGAAAGCCCCAGATCATGTTCTGCGCCCATCCCCACTGCGGGGCGGCCACCTACGGATTTATCAACGATGACGGGGATATCGTCCCGATCACGCGGTTTGTCGATGTGGATAAGTTCTTTGCCGAGGCAAATCTGATGGCGGAGAAGTTCAAGACCGCCGGCAAGACCGGGAAGTATCTGGCGATGGCGTCGGGTCTTGGCAGGATCAACAAGGCTCTTACAAAAGAAGAGGTCGAGGGGATCAGGATCGATCTGAAGAAACTGATCTACGATGCTCTCGTCAAACATGATTACGAGTCGCTTGGCAAGTTCCATGAAAAAGCGCTCTTTATCGGGACGATGCATTTCATGGACGCCTTCAACTATGACACCGACCGTGTTTCCCGGTGCTGTATCCATTATGCGACGCCGGACGGCAGACTGATTCCGTTCTGTACATATAACAGCGGGCCGACGTATCGGGAAGAGGTCTGGAAGAAGGGCGCAAAGCCGTTGAACGAGTAAGGTGGGCTGATGGGGTTTTGGAACCGTGAGGGTGTCTCCCCCTCGGGAACACTTTTTTCCTGGGATGAGCTTTCCCGTATTTCACGAAAAGGCGCACTGCTTTCTGCTCTGAAAGAAAAAGGTCAGCTGTATTCTCCGGAAGATCTGGAGCTGATGCTTAACCGTTATGCAAAAAAGCTTGAGAATGTGCCCAAAGACTACGGCGATTCTCTGCTGTATTATGCCCGGATCCAGATCGTCGACGGGTATCACCGGATGATGACCGATGAGCTGAGCGAGATCCGGGGGGCCGTTCCCCTTGCTTCTTCATGGAAGAAGTTCACGGCGGATGCAAAGGCGGCGGCATCGAAAGGAACGCCCGGTGACCGGCTTCGCTCTCTCAAATATCTGATCGCCGCCTACACGGTTTACATCAGGGAAGAGCCGGTTCACCCGGTCGGTATGCCGTTTCCCGGCGGGTTTTCCGTTGAACTGTATGACGGGGGGTATTACTGCCCGGTCCGCGCTGTCTGGAATGATATCGATGATGCATTCTGTAAATTCTGTCCCGCGATCCAAAGCAGGGAACGCGATCTTCTTTTGTCGAAATCCGAGCGTGATATTGTGACAAAAAAAGAGAAACTCAATAATTATTTTTATAATTTTAAAGGATAACTTTCCTTGACCGGCTTCTGCCCGGTCAACCATATATATTTTAACCAGACGGCACCAACTAACTACTGCAATGAACAGTGGCATCTGCCCGAAATGTGGTTTACCAAAGGAACTCTGTATTTGTGAAGAAGTCGCAAAAGAACAGCAGCGTATAAGTGTTAAAGTCAGCAAGAGACGGTACGGCAAAGAAGTGACGGTTGTCGACGGTCTCGATCCGTACGAGATCGATTTAGAGGATCTGTCCAAGTTTCTCAAAGGCCGGCTTGCATGCGGAGGCACCGTGAAGGAAAACTCTATTGAGCTTCAGGGAAATCATCGTGACAGAGTAAAAGCTCTTCTGACGTCACGCGGATACAGTCTCGAAAATATCAATTAACCATATCCAATATTTTTCATCCGCTCTTTTTTCTGTAGAGAAACGGCCTTAAAAAAAATAGTTAGCTTTCGATGAATTCCTTGATCTTCTGATACAGGAACTCATTTACTTTTTCGATCTCTTCTTTGCTGCCCCGGAATGCCAGGAGTTCACGTTCGTCGTTGACCATGTTGGCATAGTTCAGCGGGCGGGTGACTCTGACAAGTTCGACGTTGAATTTCAGCGCCGCGTCGCGAATGACCGTTCTTGGAGTGCCCGGGGGGATAACTAAATCAAATTCTTCGTCTGCCATATTACTTACCTATCTTTTGGCGTTTTGCCATTATACAATGTCCGCCCCGGACCCCGCCGATCGGGCATTTTGGATTGCCGATACTGTTCATACACCGTCCCATCAGCGCTGCTCCGCGGGCGAGTCCGTCGTCGACGAAGACGAGGTGATCGACAGCATCGTCATAGATGCCGCGCTCTATCACGCCTTCAAGGATGTACTGGGGTTTGTTTCCGGAGATGATCGCACGGCCGGTGAATCCGATCGAGCTGTTTTTCGGGAGGAAATTTCGTTTGATACAGAGGTCGATGATCTTGAGCGCGACGTTTGCACAGACCCGGTCGCTCACTTCCCGGACGACCTCCTTATTTTCGTTTTTGGCAATGTCGGCTCCGATGGATTCCAGGTCGGCTGTCCGATCACCGTTCACGCCGATATCGACGCCTATCAAAACGATGCCCGAATCTTCGGCGACATCGGCGCAGACGGGAACTTTTCCGAAATGCGTGCGGTCACGCGGAACTTCGGTGACGTCGATGATCTCCATGCAGCGTTCGACGTAGGGCAGTGCTTTTTTCGTTGCACGGGTCGAGGAGGGTTTGCATTTTTCGCCGAACAGGTCGAGCGCGGTTCCTTTCTTTTTATCGACGAGACCTGTTCCTCTGATGATCGCATCTGGTATGGCGCCGGCGAGGCCGCAGAAGTTTCCGATGGTTTTTGCAAACGGATTTTCCGCTTTGGAATCGACATCGCTGGTGATACGGCCGTCAAGCGTTGTTCCAAAGTCCATGGAGATGCAGGGGTTTCTGAAGTCGACGCCTGTCCATTTGGCGCCCTCTTTTATTCCTGCCATTGCGAGTTCCCCTTCCATCTCGTTTGCGACCATCTCGACACCGGTGGATCCGATCGGGGGCATTACGCCGGCGATTGCTCCGGTGAAAACGAGCCGGTCGGCATAGGAAAAGTCTCTGAGTTTTTTCGGCAGGCTGTTGATCCCCATCGGGGGGGTCATCTTTTTTGGCGGGACGCCGGCGAGCAGGCATCCGTTTGCGAGTGCCTTGACGAACTCGCCGACCTGATCGGGCGAGTCCATTGCGGCCACTACGCCTGTACTTCTGACAACGAAGTCGAGTTCATCCTTGATGCTCAGATCTGCATCTTTGTGGCATTTGATCAGCGTGTCTTTGACAAGTTCGGTGACGGATTCCCGTGTGAGTTCCGTTCCGTCAAGGGTGGCTCCAAAGACTTCTTCTCCGTTTTTTGGTTTTCGAACGTCCCTGCTCATGGAAACGGTTTTGTTGATGATATAGGATTTTCCGGTATCAAGGTTCGTACCTGTCAGGATGCATTTGGTGGTGGTGTTTCCCATCTCTACGGATGCGACGATGAAATAAGGATTGGACTTGTATTCGGGCACCTGCATTCCTGCCCCGTGACCTGTCGAGGGCGGCGGTACACTCTCAACGATCCAGGGTTTCTTTGCAGCGAACCGGTCAAAAAAACCTGCCGACATAATACACTGAATCTGTATGCAATGGGGAAATAGGTTTCGTTATTGATTGGCTGGGTAAAAAAGAGGGTTATTCAAGTTCGTCGAAGACCAGTTCATAGATCCAGTCTTCAAGCATTTTGCAGTGTTCGACGGTGCACTCTTCATCACATGCGACGCACGGGACGATATGCTCCCCTGCCATCAGGAGGTTCGGGTCGACCGCCTGGGAGGTGTGGACGATGGTGATGAGGTAGGTCCTCGTCCCGTCCTTTTTGGTCTCTTCCCGGGCGATGAGGCCGGCATCCTCGAGTTTTTTGAGGATGCGCGAACATGTGCGGCTGTCCACCTCGATAGCTTTCCAGAGGTCACTCTGCAGAACACCTTTGGGATGCTCTTTGAGATAGGCAAATGTTTTTTCGTCCGCTTCGTTTAGTTCAGTTTCTCTGGACATATTCAGTTCAGCGGAGAGATGGTGAGGATGTTGTTTCCGCGGATGACGACGGTGCCGATGTTTCTTCGGCCGTTTGCGGTGATCTCGACGGTCTCTTCGAGGTGAAGGTTGAGATACTCGTCCATTGCGACGAGCCGGCCCTCGAATTTACATCCTTCATCTTTTATCTCCACGGAAATTTTTGAGTCAACGAGCGAGTTGACTTTTTTTATCGGAAGGACAATGCTGGATACCATATCTCTAAGTGTTAGTTATATGACATAATTAATCTGTTCTTTTGTGACAAGGCATGCCTAAAGGATCAGGGATCTTACGGTCGGAAGGCTGCGGAGTTTCTGAATCGCTTCTGCCGGGATCACGCCGTCGATTATGATGACAAGGCGCGGTGTTTCGACCACGTAGGGGTCGGTGACGAAGATCTGCCGGAGCGTGAGGTCGTAGGAGGCAAGGACGTCAACTGCCGAGGAGACGATGTTTTTGTCGCCGGCATTGTTCGGGAGGATGGTGATCACCGAGAGCCCGAGGTTTTTGGCAACGTCCGTCAGGTCGGGAGTGACGCGCAGACGGGAAAAGAGGGACTGCAGTTCATCGATTTCGATGATCCGGCGAAGGGTGGCGTCCACGACCCGCCTGTCGACTTTTATGACTCGGGAAAGGGCGGATGCCGATATTTCTATGCCGTTTACTATGGTTTTTCCTTCGGGAGAGACGCCGAACCCGTTTTCAAGAAGAAAACGGACGACTCTCTGCTGCGAGGGGGAGTCCTGGAACTGATCAAGTATTTTCCGCCACATTGTATCTTTGTGTCTATCACGGAATACATATATACGCTTCCCTGGATTTTTGTACAGAGGTGACCCGGATCTCTGTGTAAATCCAGCAGATTTATTTACTTGACTGACCCACATGTATAGGTCGCACAGTGCGAGGGTAGCCAAGCCAGGTCAACGGCGCTAGCTTGAGGGGCTAGTCTAGTAGTAGTTCTTGGGTTCGAATCCCATCCCTCGCATATGGATGTGATGTTTTTGCATTCAGATTTCTTTTGATTCGTTTTGTACATTTTTGTTCGGAGGTTTACCTCCGTCAGATTTCCATCTTCGACTATTTCTTCCAGCTCTTTTTCTTTGACATTTTCATAAAAGAAACCGCGATTGGTTGTCAGGTTTCTGCATATCCTTTAATAATTCGCCGGATACCTTATTATCAGGAACAAAAGAGCCATGGCAGAAAATCCGAAGGAGGTTTCCGACAGACCCGTTATCGGCCTTGAGAAGGAGCTCCAGGAAATCAATGAGGCCGTTGAACGGTTTGGGGACGGGGTGCCGGCGCACATCGCGATCGTTTCCGAACCGCTTGGCGGCAGGACAACGATCGCCAATGAGATCCGGCGCCTTTACGGCGAAAGGGTCACCTATCTCCCGCTGAAGTTCGTGATGTCACCCTCCTCCCTCCCGGATTTTTCTGCCAGTCCGGGGGATATTATCCTGATAGACAACTGCCGTCTGCTTGCAACGCGGAGGATCGGCGGTTTCGATGTGCTTGATGCATTTTTGCTTGCCCTGATCTCTTCAAAGAAACTCTTTATCACGACATGGAATATGTACAGCTGGCAGTATCTTTCGGCAGTGATGAACATCGAGGCATATTTCTCGACCGTTATCGTTCTTGCGAGGATGGACGCGCCCGATCTCAAACAGGTGATCATGTCCAGGTATAAGCCCGGGGAGATCCGGTTTATCAACGACGGGGTTGCTGAGCGCTCGATGTTTTTCTCTCTGGTCCATAAACAGGTCCGTTTGCCGCTGAAGGGTGCTGAAGTATCCATTCCCTGGATAAAACTGAACTTTACTCTCATGCTTCGACGGCTCCCCAGAAAAAAACGCATCCAGATATCCATTGAGGACTTGATATTTGAAAAGATCAACAGGATCTCCCGGGGAAATCCGGGTGTGGCCGTCCATCTGTGGGAGGCGAGCCTGGAAGATAATGTTATTTCACTGAATGCGATCAATGAGACGACCTATTCCATCAATCTCGATACCAGTGAATCATTCATCCTCACGATCATTTTGTCGATGAAATCCCTGCAGGAGGATGATCTGATCGCGATCGTCGGGTCGGAGATGGATATCCGGCGTGTCCTCTATCGTCTTGTCTGTGAGGGGCTTGTGAGGAATGATGACGGGTATTACAGTATTCCGGCGTTTGCACTTGAGCCGGTTGCCGAGTACCTGAAAAAGACCAGGAGACTGTGGTGATCATGGCTGATACGCTGCTTACAAATGTTACAACGGGTGTCGTCACCGAACTCCCGTTTAAGACCTTCGACCTGAATCTTGTTCTCTATATTGTATTCATCATCGTCTTCGCCTACGTCCTGAACCGGCTGCTCGGTTTTGTTCTGACCCATATCTCGGAACGGATGGGCTGGCACCGGACCACGGTGACCATGGTGATCCCGCTTCTGAAGCTTATCGTTTCGGTGACCGCCCTTTATTACATCATAATTGCCGTTATCGAGCCTTCGCTGACCCAATTGATCGCCTTTTCGGGTCTCTTCGGCGCTGCCATCGGATTCGGCTTGAAGGATGTTTTTGCCGATATCATCGGGGGGATCGTCATCATCTTTGAAAAACCCTACCAGATCGGCGACAAGGTATCCATCGGAGGTACGTATGGAGAGGTGAAAAACATCGGGATCCGTTCTACCCGTTTGCAGACCCCTGATGATGAACAGGTTTCGATCCCGAATGTTACGGTATTCAGTCAGCCGGTGACCAGCGGGAATGCGGGGGATCTTGCTATGATGATAGTCATCGATCTCTATATCCATCCGGAATCCGATGCAGAGATGGCTATGAAGATCTTTAAAGAGGCGTTGGTCACATCAAAATATGTGATCATCTCGAAAAAATATACTTATACCGTGCTTCTTGAGGATTTCCCGTTCTACATGCGTGTCCGGGCAAAGGGGTATGTCAATGATCTCCGGCTCGAGTTCGAGTTTAAATCGGAAGTTACCCGGCGGGCGTGGTCGGAGTTCAGAAAAGCAGGGATCCGGCCGCCGGTGTTTGTTCCCGCTGCGGGGGATCAGGGTAGTTTGCCGGGTGAAGCTGCGGCATAATTTGATTTTCAGGCAGTCGTCATAACCATTTCACAAAACTCGGCATCCAGTCCCCCATCTGATAACGACCGTACTCAAAAATACTGCTGTCCATCAGCTGTCAGAAAAAAGGAGACGGGTTATTTCATTTTCCTGTGACGTTATCCTTCTCCAGATACGAACGGATCCGATCACCCACATTCTTTCTGAGGTTCCCGTAAAAGACCGCATAGTCGTACATGTGGTAGACACCTTCCGGGAAGGTGACACTGGTCGCCGGTAATTCTTCCGGATTGGAAATATTCGTTATCACCAACGCGTTGTGTATGATTTGAGCTGCTGCAAAGTTCGGGTATCTGTCCGGATTTTTTGGATGCTCATGTTTAAAGAACACTGCTTCTATATTTTCCGAAGCAGGTACAAACGTGGTATCGGTTGTCCAACTCAGAGGATTTACCACAAACGTTCCGGGAATGATCGTTGGCCCCTCCTTTTCCTTGTCATCTGCATCGGATATCGTATTATATGTGATAAAACATTCCGTTTCCGTTGCAGATTCACAGATTTTCATCAGGGGATTTTGTTCGAGATCCGACGGTGTGATCGAATACCCGATAACATACGCCGCTACAAGTCTCTTCAGGGATCCTGCATCGCCGGTCAGGAGCTCTCCTGCTTTTGAGAGTTCAACGACCCTGACCGATCCCTGACTGTGGGCCGCGAGAATAATGGGGCGTTCGCCTTTGTTGAAATGTTTCAGAAAATAGTCAAATGCACGGATGAGGTCCTGCTGTCCCAGATCAAAGATAGGTTTTGCCTCGGTCAGCATCAAAGGATTTATTTTTACATTGTTCTGCCGGTAAAACGGTGCGTAAATATTTGCCTGCCCGTCGAATATGCTGGCCTGTTCCACGAGTGTCCAGTGCGCTTTCTCCCGTAATGCCGCATTGCTGATATCCATCAGATAGGTCACATTGTCGGAGAGAATGGTAGGATACACCCAGAACACATCGACCGGCTGTTTTTCCCTGCTGAAGTGTGCGGGCATTACAAGCCAGCTGTCGGGATTTGTATAATTCGGAGAGGCGGGGACATCCGTATCCGGATCAAAGGCAGGCAGTGTTCTCGGAATTCCTAACTCCCAGCCTCGCAAATCATCCAGTGTGAGTTTTCCTCCTTGGTTTACGGTCATAATCTGTTTATATGTCCAAGAAATGCATATTATTTTTGATTTGGGGTAGCTATTACCTCGCATTCTTTTGTTTTCAGAGTCTTGATCTATGATTTATCATCTTCGTCTTAGCGTATCTGCTGATTTTTATGAAAAATACGTAAAAAAAGGTGAGAGTGTTATTTTTATTTCCGGTCTGTATTCGGTCCGGCAAAGTAGAACACGCCTCTTTTTCCCCTCTGGATATGGACCGTTCCCTCTTCAAGAAGGCCGGAGAGGTATTTGGCCACTTCATGATGATGTAATCCGGTCATGGATGCGAGATCTTCGACCGTCGAAGGCCGGATGCGGAGAGTTTTCAGGATCTGTTCATGCGTGCTTTCTCCGGCTCTGCAGACATCGGGCTGCTCACAGCAGACTCCTGCCACATCTACAGGGATCTTGAGTTCGGCAAAGTATTTCCTGATATTTTCCAGCTCGTCCGGATCCGGGGCCGTGACCCAGTCCTCTGCCGCCGGCCGGTCGAGCGTGTTCAGCTGGATGCGTGCAGGTTGGATTTTATCTATAACGTCTCGAAGTGATGTCAGTTCTTCTAAGCTGGTGTTCAGATCCGGTATGAGGAAGATCTCCAGCCAGATCTCACCATGGAATTCCTTTCGAAACTCCAGTATGTCACTGATGATCGTTTTTGTTAAGAGGCCGGGATATGGACGATGGATTTTTTCAAACGTTTCCTGCGATGTGCTGGTCAGGGTAGGGATAACCAGATCCGCCTGGGATAAATCCGCTGCGACCTCCTTATTTCCCAGCAGGCTCCCGTTCGTGAGAACTGCGACTTTATATTCAGGATAGGCAGTTTTCAGGTGTCTGATGATCCGTCCGATCGAGAGGGAGAGGGTCGGTTCACCGGATCCGGCAAATGTTATGTAATCCAAAGTAGGTCTTTCTCTGAGGACCGTATCCAGCTGGGAGATCACCTCTTCGGTTGGAAAAAACTCGGCCCTTTTTGTCGTCAGACTGTTTGTCGCTCCGCATTCACAGTAGACACAGTCATATGAACAGGTCTTGAAGGGCAGAAGATCAATCCCAAGTGACCTTCCGAGTCTGCGGGACATGACCGGCCCGAAGATATGGTTTTCTGTCATTTCAATCCCCCGTATCTGTGCCAAGGGGCGTTTTTCGTCATTGGTATCTCATTTAGTGCTAAAAGATAATAATAGAATTTTTTGAGGGTCGTGCTGATAGTTTGTCTCATCGTTTTGTCTATCACCTGCAGCGTTCAGTTATCTGAATCGTTCATCAGCCCTGACCGACCCTGCGTTACCGGCGGTCTGATCGAGCCATCCTGCTTTTGCATCGGAAAACGCATCGAATGCCGGCACATAGGGTTTTATATCCAGCAGAGGTGTTCCGTCAAGAAGATCGACATTCTCTATTATCAGGACGTTTTCCTCGACCGCGATCAGTCTGACGATCGAGATTCCGATCGCATTCGGGCGTTTCGGCGCGCGTGTCGCAAAAACACCGTGCCGGGCTGTGTCCAGAAACGGCGTGACTTCGAGGGAGTATCCTTTCGATCTGTGAAATGCATAGATGAGGATTATGTGGGAGAATCCTTTCAGATCGGCAAGGCCGGCTTTCAGATCAGGACGCAGAGCGATGGTCCCGCGCACGCCTTTTGCTCCGGCCGGCTGGATCGGCATCCCTGCTGTATCGGTAAAGGGTGACCGAACGATCCCTATCGGTGTGTATATGAATGAATCCGCCTGGCATACGGTAGAACCCATCTCCTCCTCATCTTTGTTCGCGGTTTTATCCATAGTGTCTGCTTTCATTTTATTTTTTAGATTATATGCGTTTTTCGGGGTTTGTAAAGGCCAGCAGTTTCACTCCGGTGATCTGTTTGAATGACGCTCCCTGTCCGACAGCGGCGAGAACACTTTTCCCGTCGATGACACGGGATCCTGCGATAATATCCGCCCCATGCTCAAACATGACCGGAGAAAGCGGCGTCGTCGGACCCAGAACAATGACCAGAGCATTCGGATCACAAAGGTCCAGGAGGCCGTCCATCGTATGATTTACCAGAGAACTCCCGGTGATCCCTACGACATCTGCACGAGGAATGATCTCAGCAGCTGCCTCTTTAGGATACTCATCTTCCCCGGGGTGTATCTCAAGGACCTGAAGGTTTCCGACGCGTTCCCGGAGTTTTTGAATAAACGGAAAATGCCCGACAAGCGCTACCGTTTTTCCTGCGCCTTTTTCCATCAGCAGATCCGCCGCGTTTATCTCCGCCGCATTTTGTTCATTCACTTCCAGAAGCGAGTTGATGGCGGCAACGCCGATTCCTGCTTCCAGGGGATTTTTCGAGAGAGCGTATCCGGCCAGCTCCTGAGCACTTTTCTCATGAAGATGTCCCGCCTCGCGGACAACGATTGTGTGGTCGTGGACCTCCTCGCCGATAATCGTTGCAGCAAGGCCGCAGTGTGTACTGCAGACGGCTGTCCAGTGCGCTCCGATACAGACGGATCGGACGGGTACTGGTTTTTCCGGCAGATCTGCAAGCAGATCTTCAATAATACTGTTTTTGCTCATGTGATCCGTTCCTTTGCATGCTGAGTTTTTCTCTCTGCAGAGGGCAGTATGATTACGATACGATAGTTTAAATTACTTGTGCGCATATGTGTAAAATAATATTGAGGTTATATCTATCATGAAAGTATGTATTACAGCACAGGGTGCACTACTCGAGTCCAAAGTCGAAAACAGGTTTGGCCGGGCTCCGTATTTCATTATCGCAGACACTGAAACAGGATCGTTTGAAGCAGTTGTAAATCCGTTTGCCGACGGATCCGGCGGTGTGGGTCCAAAAGCCGCCAACTTGATCATAGAACATCAGGCCGGAGCTCTCATCAGTGGTCTTTTAGGGGGAAATGCAAAGGCCGTTTTAGATATGGCTGGTGTAGAACAGTTTGTCTATCAAGCTGGCGGAACGGTAAGCGATGCTCTGGACGCGTTCAAAAAGAACACGCTTGATCGGGTGAAATAACGCCCGCAGACCGATGAGATTGATTATCAATTCATTACATAATAATGAGTAAGAGTATGAAATTAGCAATAGCCAGTGGAAAAGGGGGGACCGGGAAGAGTATGACGGCCGCTAATCTTGCCTTCACCCTTGCATCGGATCGCTTGGTCAGTCTCGTTGATTGTGATGTGGAGGAACCTAATCTTCATCTTTTCTTTCCTTCCAAAACCACACCGCGTGACGTAACGCTGCCGATACCGGTGATCGATGAATCCGTCTGTACCTACTGTGGAAAGTGCGGAGAGTTCTGCCGGTACGGCGCTATCTCCGTACTGCCGAAAAAAATTCTTTTTTTTGCTGATCTCTGCCATTCCTGCGGCGGATGCACTCTTCTGTGTCCGGAGCATGCGATCCATGAAGTACCAAAACGGATCGGAACGCTCTCTGTCTCCACGCCGCTTCCCGGCCTGAAGCTGGTGACTGGCACGCTGGATTCGGGCAGCCCACTCGCCGTGCCCATTATCCACGCGGTAAAACTTGAGGCTGAATCGGATCCTCTCGTTATTCTGGACACGGCTCCTGGAACATCCTGTCCGGTTGTCGAGGCTCTTGAAGGATGCGATGCCTGTATCCTTGTTACCGAGTCAACGCCGTTTGGCCTGCATGATCTCGAACTTGCGGTTGATGTGACAAAACGTCTCGGGATTCCGGCGGCAGTTATCATCAACCGGAGTGACGGAAAGGATGAGGAGACACTCAGGTTCTGTGAACAGCAGGATCTTCCTGTTCTGCTGACGATCCCGTTCAGCCGTGAGATCGCTGCCGTTCAAAGCAGGGGCGATCTGCTCTGCCGGGCATATCCCGAGTGGCAGAAGGCGTTTCGTTTGGTCTTTTCCAAGGCTGAATCGCTTATGGAGGCAAAGTCATGATCAGGATAGCTGTTGTCAGCGGAAAGGGAGGCACAGGAAAGACGATGATAACCGCGGCCCTTTCCTGTCTTCTGAAAGGATCTCTCGTGCTTGCGGATTGTGATGTGGATGCTGCCAATCTTTCGCTTGTTCTCTCCCCCCGGCTGATCAGAACGGATCCGTTCATGGGAATGAAGGCGGCGGTGATCGACCCAGATCTCTGTACAGAGTGCGGGGCGTGTCGTGAGCACTGTCGTTTTGATGCTGTTGAGATAGATGACGGAGCCTACCAGATCAATCCTTCGCGGTGTGAGGGGTGTGCGGTCTGTACGCTCGTCTGTCCTGCTGATGCCGTGACAATGCAGCCCAGACAGACGGGCGTGATCATGTATTCGGAGGTCGATCGGGGCCATCTGGTCCATGCACGTCTCGTACCGGGTGCAGGGAACTCCGGCCTTCTCGTCCATGCAGTGAAAAAAACCGCCTTACAGGAGGACGGGGATGCCGAGAAGTTCCTCGTTGACGGACCGCCCGGGACCGGATGTCCTTTGATCTCGTCGGTGAGCGGTATGAACGCCGTGATCGTGGTCACCGAACCGAGCGTGTCGGGTCTTCATGATATGAAACGGGTCATCACCGTCTGCCGGCAGTTCCGGGTGAAGATCTTTGTCGTTATCAACCGGTATGATCTTGATGTAACGAAGACGGAGGAGACCGAGGCTTACTGTCTTGAGGAGTCAATCCCACTTATTGGGAAGATTCCCTTTGATCCGGCAGTGATATCAGCCGTTCGTGCCGGTGTTCCGGTAACGGATCAAGGTCAAGGTCCTGCGTCTCTCTCGATCTGCGGGATAGCGGATACCCTTGAAAAGGAGTTGGTAAATCTTGCCGCCCGGTAATGAAAATGATGAGTGCCGGGGAAGAAGAGGCCGCCCGCGGAGAAATCGGGGGATGTATGATTCGATACATGGCCGGTGTTATGCTCCCCAGTGTAATATCCATGAAAACACTGAAGTGGTGTATCTCTTCCCTGAGGAGATTGCCGCGCTTGACCTGATCGATATCCAGCAGCTTGATCAGGAGGAGGCAGCGCTTCGTATCGGTGTCTCCAGAAAAACCATCTGGCGTGATGTACATGAAGGGCGGCGTAAAATGGCCGATGCCATAATTCATGGAAAAGTGATCGTGATGAAGGAGTGTTCGGATCGGGGGAACGGTGCATGCCCAAAGCTGAATCTGACCATGTGTCCGAAGACGGACGGGGGGGTTTGCCCCCGTCCCTCCGGCGTGTCCGATCAGACGGATGATTCCCGACCTGATGCCTGAACCATATTTGCCGCAATAAATATCTTTATTTATTTTTACGCATATGAGTACATATGGTGCTGTAAACAGCATCAGGGAAGAAATTTTATGCCAGGATTAGATGGAACAGGACCCCGAGCAATGGGGTCAATGACTGGACGGGGCTTTGGGAAATGCCGGGGAACCGGACAGACAGAAGGTGTCATGTCAATGGAACAGGCACTTTGCGGTGCAGTGAAGCCGGGAGAATATCAGACTCAGTCTGCAGCGAAGGCACCTTTCTATGGTGCCGGTCGTGGCGGTATTCCGTGCGGCTGTGGGAACGGACGAAGATTCGGCGGCGGCAGAGGATGCCGCAGGGATTAATCCCTTTTTTTAATACCATTTATCCTACCTGTCAAAGACGTATTTGTCTGTGCGGTAAGGATTTTTTAATCGAACAGCGCCGAACTCTATTGAAACTTTTGTAAAAAAAGGGTTTGCTTAGTTCTTTACAGGTTTTTGTCCTGCAAGATAATCATCGAACCATTCGGCCTTTGGGTTTGTTGGAAACGTCATGAACTTCCCGATATCATCATCATCTGCTGCCTGATGATACCTCATGAAGACATTCTCATCATCCTTCCCAACCACCTCGACTTTTCCGGTCGAATGGGACATGATGAGCCGTGCCCGTTTTGCAAGGCCGGAGCAGTTTTTCCAGGACTCCTGCAGGATATCATATGAGGTCTCGACCGGAAGCTGGAACAGACCGTTGCCGGTTGCAGGTCTGCACTGGAAGACATAGTAGGGTGAGATCCCTGCAAAGGAGAGTTTTCGAAACAGTGTCGTCAGCGTTTCCGGATCACTGTTGATCCCGTTCAGGATGGGCGTCTGGTTGACAACAATAACGCCGGATTTCTGCAGAGCTTCTGCGGCCTCGATCGACACCTCCGTGATCTCGTTTGGGTGGTTGAAGTGCGCCATCAGATAGATGCGCTTCTCCGGCGTGCTGTACCGGGAGAGAACGAACAGGAGTTCCGGATCATTGAGGATACGGTATGGATCGTATGCCAGCATTTTACTCCCGATCCGGATGATGTTCACGTGCGGGATCTCGCGGAGTTCACGGAGAACGGATTCGAGATGCCGGGTGTCCAGCGTCAGGGGATCCCCGCCGGTCAGAAGGACATTGGTGATCTCCTTGTGTTCCCGGATATACTCAAGATTTTCGGATACGTCTCTCACGGTCTCGCGTTCGCAGGACATAAAAAGGCGTTTTCGAAAACAAAAACGGCAGATGCCGCCGCAGACATCGGTCAAAAGCAGAAGACCGGTCTGATCGTATTTATGCTGCAGGCCGGGTTTTTTGGTATAATCTTTTTCACAGGAAGGGTCATCTGATCCGCCGGATTCAAGTTCACGGGGATCGGGAACGATGATAGCTTTGATCGGGTCCCTCCGGTCTTTCCAGTCGATCAGGGACAGGTAATAGTCGTTTGCCCGAAACGGGAACACGTCGGTCACTCTCTCCATCATCTCCCGTTCTTTAGGAGCAAGCCCGACAAGATTGTCAAGCGCAGAAATCGATGTAATGTACTTTGGTTTCATTGTATCCCTCGTTTGCTGGGGTAATCTGCCCAAAGGGGGCAAACTTAATCTGTGCAAAAAGACCGGTCACATTGCCGTTAAACAGAAGATCTTAGTGACCTGATGCACAATTCTTTAAACACTTTTCTCTTGGTCATTATCATATAAACCCTTTCCGTATTTTTATCTTTATATGGGGAAACCTGCTGAAATTTGGTTGAATGTTTTCAGATATGTGGTTATATCTGCAAAAAATTGGGAGAATTTCGGAGATATGGTCTAAAGTTTTTTGTACCAGGTGTTCATGCTCTCTATCGATCCGCTGATGTTGGTGTTGTTTGGCAGCATCCCGCCGAAACGGTATCCTGCACCAGCAAAAACAGCGTTCATAGGGAGTGAGGCCGATCTGGCAATAGTATATGCGGTGATGATTCCTTCTCTTCTCATTGTCTTTTCCATCTCTTCAAGAAGGATCCCTGCAAAACTGCGCCCTCTGTAATGAGGGTCAACTGCAAAATCCGTCATCTCCGCCGTCAGACTCTCTTTATCGACCTCACAGGATGATGCAGCTGCAATTTTGTCTCCCTCTTTTATCAAAAAATAGCGTACGTTATCCTGCATGTTGGTTCTGATGTACTCCGGATCGGAGATGGGAAAGGGATAGGTGGGGAAGACTTTACGGAACAGATCTGCGAGTTTCTCGGTATCTTCTGTTCGTGCCGGCCGAAGGGTGAACCCATTAGGCAGAGATCCCCTTTCCTTTCGTCCGGTATGTTCCAGCGCTGCTGCACGTATCTCGGTAAGTTCCGTTGCATTTGCTGTTTTTCTTCGCTCGGGATCAAAGTACTTGGCCATAAATACCGCCTCTTCTTTACCCTGAAAAAAGGAGGGGATGGATGCTTCGACGACGTAACCGGCACTGGCAAACATATCCGCCGATGATGCGGGCACTTTCCCGAATATTTTGGTGTAATTTTCACGCTTGGCCAGATCGTCAGCAAATCCGATGATTCCCGGGAGATCATTTTCTGCAAGTGTCATGATATATATGCGGTTATTGAATCGACCGTGTTGGAGTATGCTGTTTCCATACTTCATAACTGAGTCAGAGGCTTTCATCATCTCTCCTTTCAATCCGTTCATTATTCTCCGGAATCAGGGTCGTCGTCTCGTCATAATCGGCGAGAAGTCTCGCGACCCCGACGACCTTGGATTCATCGGCATGTTCGATGTCCAGCTGGAGTTTGCAGGCATCACAGTTTTCATCGCAAAGGATCCGATCATAGTGTGCAGGTTCCTGATAGGTGCAGATTATCCCTTCATAATTTCGGAGCACGACTTTGTTCACCGACCAGGTCAGTAGGTAATTTGGGGAAACCGGGATCTTCCCTCCGCCTCCAGGCGCATCGACCACATAGCGCGGAACGGCAAATCCGCTGGTATGTCCGGTCAGACTCTCCATGATCTCGATCCCTTTGGATATGGGGGTCCTGAAATGACTGATTCCTTCAGAAAGATCACACTGATAAAGATAATACGGGCGTATCCGGTTCTTCACCAGCTGATGGACGAGTTCTTTCATGATGATTGGGCAGTCGTTGATCCGTGCGAGAAGAACCGACTGGTTTCCAAGCGGTATGCCGGCATCGGCAAGTTTGGCAATGGCTGATTGTGCCGAGTTCGTCATCTCTTTTGGATGATTGAACTGCGTGTTGATCCAGATCGGTTTGTGCCTTTTAAGGATGCCGACAAGTTCGTCGGTGATCCTAAACGGCAGGACCACCGGGACTCTCGTCCCGATACGTATCACCTCAACATGCGGGATAGCGCTAAGTTCGGTCAGTATCCAGTCCAAAACCTCATCACTCAGCATTAACGGATCACCTCCGGAGAGAAGCACGTCACGGATATGGGAATTCTCCCGTATGTAGGCTATACCCTCCTGAATTTTTTCACGGTCAGGAATCGAGTCTAAGTCGCCGACTTTTCGTTTCCTTGTGCAGTGTCTGCAGTACATGGCACAGGTATTACTGATAAGAAAAAGGACCCGGTCAGGATATCTGTGGGTAATACACTCGCATGGACTGTCTTTGTCCTCGGAGAGAGGGTCGCTGAGTTCATAATTTTCCACGATGAGTTCTGCAGGGGAGGGAAATGCCTGTCGGAAGATCGGATCGTTTCGATAATCCTCAGTGTCAATAAGAGAGAGGTAGTACGGTGTAATACAGAGAGGAAACTTATCGACGGTTTTTTGGAGTTGACTGCGTTCTTCCGGGTCAAATGTGATCCCCAGGACCTGCTGGACCGTGTCGATGCTTCTGATCGCATGGCGGACCTGCCATTTCCAGTTTTTCCAGTATTCTCGTGTATCTATGCCGGCATATCCTCCCTCGGGAAAGGATCCTGCCTCATTTATCGCCGCACTCCCGCATGCGGTTTTGTCCGCGGACTCTGGCGGCAGTGTCATTTACCTGCCTCCCCCGTCCAAATCGGTCCGGAGTCACTTAATTCATAATGATGATCCATCACCCACTCGGCGACAGGATCTATTCTCAGTTCGTTTCCATGCAGATCAGGCTCTGGCTCATTACTAAGCCTGACAAATGATGTAATGTACAATGAATGCATTTTTTCCTCCTCAAAGCGGTGTTCATATCCACTAAAACGTGGTAAAAATCGGTCTGTGAAAACCAGAACCGTATTGAAATACCAAAAATCACCGGCATACGGCTTCACAGTCCGGTGAACACTTTAACTTTGGGCTCACGCTATAAACCTTTTGCCCTAATTCGATTATAATTAAGTGGAATGTAAAAATAGCTTGAAATTGAGTTCTGAATAAAAACAAAGCTGTATTCTGGCAGCTCTTTCGTCACAGATATCCGAAGGCTGAATCGGATATTTGCTGGCAAAAAATTAGACTAAGGGTTCCGGCTGTTTTCCCATATCCTCGACCGGTAGCTTGGTGTTTTTCACCAGGATCTGCTGATCTGTTTCGATCAGTCTTTCCATGATCAGGCGTTTTCCTGCCTGGCTCACTGCATACACCGGTACACCCACCCCTCCTTGTACCAATGCTTTGGAAACGGCAGCACGGACATATTTTGATGCACAGGCAAAGACAAGATCGGATGCGGCGACCAGTCTGTCTGCATTTTCGGCGCTTGTAACGCCGGACGTGTGAACGGCGATGATCAGTGCATCCGGATATTTTGTGCGGATCTCCTCTGCGAGTTCATGCTGAAATCCTGCAATCGTAACTGCCGTTTTCGTCCAGCCTTCAGTTTTTGCCCGTGCAAGTCCGGCGAGTACGTCAAGTTTCGCGGTCTCTTTATCGATCACGACACCGCCTGCTTCCTCGATTTTTTCAATAACTTCCGGATACGGAGTCGTCGAGACGAGTCCCGACATCCTTCCGCCGAGCCCCTGGACAAGGTCCGGTGTGCGCACGATCACCGTACCGGCTCCGTCTGCGCAGATGACTGCCGCATCCAGCGTCTTCGTCCTTAGACCCGTGCTCATCAGCTCGGAGGCTCCAAACAGAACGAAGGTTTCCTTGTCAAGAACCTGACGATCGTTTGTACACATCCCGAAGTTTTTGATCCGCGACTCGATGTTTTTCTGCACAGATTCCTTCGTGATCGGGTCAACTGGTGTTGCAAACCGTTTTGCAAGCGGACAGAACCGAACCTCCGGCTCTCCTACTTCCACGACCTCTCCGTTCCTTATGACGACCCGCGTCATCCCGACTGCCTCGATAATATGTTCGTCTTTCATTTCCGATGGATAGATATGACATCCGCATCAACATAAATCCAATGAGAGGGTCACGCTACTTTGAACTGGATGCCGCACGCGGAGTTGCCCTCATTCTTATGATCCTGTATCATATCCTCTTCTGTCTGTACTTCTTTAAGACCGGGCTTGCCCCCTGGTTCGATCCGTATACCATGTCGGGTGCGCCGATCGCATTTCTCTTTGTAGTGATCGCTGGCGTCTCCCTTGTTCTCTCTACTGGTCGCGAGACCGACCCTGTCCGTTCGGCGAAGAAACTCTTTTTCCGTGGTCTCTATCTCCTCTGTTTTGCTGCCGTCATTACGATAGTGACCTTGCTCGTCTATCCTGCGGAAACGGTCGTTTTCGGCATTTTGCATCTGCTTGGCGTTTCCACTATCCTTACCATACCGTTTGTCGTGATGAAAGTCAAACCATATATCCCGCTTGTATTCGGCATAATCTGTATCGCCCTTTCGCCGATCGTCTCGCTGCTTCGGGGGCCTGCCTTTTTGATCCCGTTTGGTATCACCTACAATGGATTTGCAACTCTGGATTATGAGCCGCTCATCCCCTGGTTCGGGGTAGTTCTTCTCGGCGTGGCACTCGGATCGGTAGTATATAAAGACGGCATTCGGCATGGGATCCTCACCCGGCTTGGCGAGATGCCGCGGGGATTTGCCCCGCTCTGTTTCATTGGCCGCCACACGCTGATCATCTATCTCGTCCATGTCCCGGTCATCATAGGGGTCCTCTTCCTCCTTGGTCTCGTTAGTCTGTAACGATATTTTCTTTTGTCCAGGAGTAGACGTACATAGCATCATGTCACAGCGAGCCGCAGATGCAGTATTTCAGGCTTTGTTCTCCCTAACGGATATCAGAGCCATTCTCCGGACTACTGCCCCGGATCATTCCCTTGACGACGACCAGAAGGCAAAAACCGCAAAGGCCCTCGCATCGGTGGAGAAACAGATATCCATACTTAGAGAGGAACTCTTATGAAATGCTGTGATAATATCGATGCACGCATGGTCGATGAGACATCCATCAATCTGGATCCTATCCAGGTGGGAGGTCGTCTTACTCCTGAAGCGATGAAAGCGATGATCTCCTGGGGAGATGGTTACTCGGTCTGTGACAACTGCAGAAAACCGTTCCGCCTGGATTATATCCAGAACCCGCCGTTGAAGGATTTCCATGTGGATGTTGCCGAGTGGCTTGGGATGGCTCAGGCACGCACGATCCCCGGAGCACGCCGTGGATTCCAGCAGGTTGCCGGTACGTATGTGGAAAAAGGCGATCCTGTTCTGATCGGTGCGCTTGCCCACTATACTTCGTATTTATCCGTCGAACTGCAGAAAGGAATCGTTCGCGAGATCCCCAAAACTGCCGACAATCATATCACCGCTGAGGACACCGCGAACCGGATCGAGGATGTTGTTCGTGAGTTTGGCACCGCCCCAAAGCTGCTCTATATTGATCATGTGGATTATCAGTTCGGCAACATGCATGATGTAAAAGGCATCGCAAAGGTCGCTCATCAGTATGATATCCCTGTCCTCTGCAATGGAGTCTACACTGTGGGCATCATGCCGGTGAACGGGAAAGAGCTCGGGGTCGACTTCATCGTTGGGTCCGGTCACAAAAGCATGGCTGCTCCGGCTCCTTCGGGAATTCTTGCCGCAACCGAGGAGCGTGCCGATGAGGTCTTCCGCACGACACAGATGGAAGGCGACATCACCGGGCGGAAATTCGGTATCAAAGAGGTTGGCATTCTCGGTTGCTCCCTGATGGGCGCTCCGATCGTCGGACTTCTTGCTTCATTCCCGACGGTGAAGGCACGCGTCGAACACTTTGACGAGGAGCTTGCCAACAGTAAGATCGTAGTCGAGGCTCTCAGATCGATAGACGGAACGAAGATCCTTTCCGAGTATCCAAGAAAACACACCCTGACACGCGTGGACACCACCGGTTCCTTTGATCAGGTCGCGCAGACCCACAAGAAGCGGGGTTTCTTCCTCTCCAGCGCTCTTTCCAAAAAAGGGATCACCGGCATCATTCCCGGAGCAACGAAAGTATGGAAGATCAATACCTACGGCATGACCAGAAAACAGGCCGAATATGTGGCAGATGCATATCTTGAGATCGCCGAAACGAATGGTCTGACCATTAACTAAGTATGTTCTTCCATCTGATCGTGACCGATGACTGCAATCTCTGCTGTTCGTACTGCAGGGGAAAGATGTTTGAAGAGGAAGACCCAGCGGGTCACTCTCCGGGAACGATCGATGAAACGATATGTGAAAATCTGGCTTTTCCATTGACGGAACTCTATGCATTTCTTGCGAAGGATCCGGAGGCCGTCCTCACGTTCATCGGCGGCGAACCGCTCATCCGCTCCGATCTGGTTATGGAGATCATGGACCATGCGCCGGTGAAACGGTTCATGCTCCAGACGAACGGGACCCTTCTTGGCAAACTCCCCCCTGAATACACAAACCGGTTTGAGACGATCCTTATCTCCATCGACGGGGACCGGGATCTGACCGACAGACACCGGGGGGAAGGAATGTATGATCTTGTGCTTGGCACCGCAGATCTCATCCGTGCGAACGGTTATACCGGCGAGCTGATTGCCAGAATGACGGTTGCCGAAGACACGGATATTTTTTCTTCCGTGACCCATCTTGCAGAACATTTCAGCTCGATCCACTGGCAGATGGATGCGGATTTCACCGGGGATTTTTCCCACAGGAAGTTTGCCGCTTGGAGCGAGGGGTACAATTCCGGTATCCGCCGGCTCGCTGACGAATGGGTTTCCCGGATCGGTTCGACGGGTGTTGTTCCCAAATGGTATCCGTTTCTTTCGACGACAGAGGACCTTCTGCTCGGCCGATCTTCAAAACTCAGGTGCGGCTCTGGGTATGCAAACTACAGCATAATGACCAACGGACGGATAGCCCCCTGTCCGATCATGGTCGGAATGGCGGATTATTATGCAGGCGATATCAGGGATGCCGATCCTCTCACCCTTCCTGAGATCCCTATTCAGGAACCATGCCTTTCCTGCGACATCTACGGATTCTGCGGAGGACGGTGTCTTTACTCAAACATCGTCAGACCGTGGTGTGATGAGTACCGGCTCGTCTGCGGCACTATCAGGAATCTGCATGACGCTTTGGTCGAAAATCTGCCCGGTATCCAGAGAATGCTGGATGAAGGCAGACTGACGATGGATGCATTTGCCCACACGCGGTATAACGGCTGCGAGATAATACCCTGACATCATGGACCCAATCTTCATCTGTATTTTGATCGGGACCGGCCTTCTTGCCGGGTTCATGTCCGGTCTTTTGGGAGTCGGCGGGGGTTTTTTGTATGCGCCGGTGATGTTTTTCGTCCTTCTTGGTTCGGGAGTACCGGGGGATATCGCGATTCTCGTGGCGTTTGGCACCAGTCTTGCAGCGGCATTCCCAACTGTATTGACCGGGGCTGCCGGTCATACACGAAAGGGGAACGTTGTATGGCGCGATGCGCTAATTATGGGGGTGTGCGGTATTCTGACCGGATTTATCGGCGGCACGGCTGCCACCTATCTCCCGGTTCAGATCCTGACGATCCTTTTTGGCGTGATGCTGATCATAGGTGCGATCCGGCTGGTGACCTGTCTGCCATCCGGAACGGGTGAGAGAATGACCGCTCCCCTGGCGGGAGGTATCGGAGGTGCCGCTGGATTCCTGTCCGGCCTTCTGGGTATTGGAGGGGGAACTGTCCTCGTGCCGCTGATGGTGCTTCTGGGGAAGTTCAGCATGAAAAAAGCTGCGGCCACCTCCTCAGCAGCGATCGTTTTTATCACGCTTGGCGGTGTCCTCTCTTATCTGATCAATGGTTTTTCTGCGGGAGCTGATCTGTCCTCATATGGATTTTATCTCTTCGGCTATATCGACGTCATGATGTGGGCAATCCTCGTCATCACGGCGATACCGATGGTAATATTTGCCGTCAGGATCTCAGGGCATGTACCGGATGTCTGGCTTCGCCGGATATTTTTCATCCTTATGCTGGTGATCGCTTTCCAGATGCTGATTTCCGGATAAATATTGAGATGATTGATTATGCGGATAAGCTGCCGACGAATTCTTCGATCAGCTGATCCTCGTTATGTTTGCTTTTCATGATGTCCAAAACCGACATATACCCGTCCCGCTCTTTTAAATTCATGCCGCCCGATGAGACGATCAGATGCACTTTTTCTTTTGGAACTTCGTCCAGCAGTTTTCTGATCGCCGGCGTGATTTTTCCGCACCACATCGGGCTCACGATGACATACTCGTCTGCTTCCCCGATTTGACCGTGAATCTGAATCGCAACAGCACCATTTTTCATGGCGTGTTTTGCAGCACGCATATAGCCCAGAGTTCCGTCCCAGTCCATGTTGTCGGTCACCTCGATCGGTTCAACTGAGAGTTTTTTTGCGATTTTTTCCGCAATTTTTCTGCTTGTTCCGCTTCGTGTAAAGTAAATCACTGCGTATTTCATGATAATTTCACCCTCTGGTTACTAACTACATCGCCGTATTTATACATAAAGGTAATTGCGGATACGGATCAAATTACGCATTATTTAGTTTTTCCGTGCCTTTGCCCATCTCATACGGATTATATTCAGCATTACCAGACAGATGATCAGACCTAGTTTTGCCCAGAGGTGGATCGGCGCAATAATCGCAATAAAAAGCAGAATGCATCCAAGAAGGGCGTGCGCCAGCAGATTTTTCCAGTCGGTCAGATATGCCGCAAGACCTTTGCCGGCTTTTTTTACGAAGATGGTTTGTTTGTTCATTCTCTCTCCCGGTTACATGCGGTCTTGGCATTTTGTGCAAGTCGTGCAAGCATATCATTCATCAACTCGATCTCCTTTGGTGTGAATCCATCCAGCACTTCGGCGTTCCATTCTGTCATGATAGTCATCAGCACTGCTTTGAATGCCGACCCCGCTTCTGTCAAACTAAACACAAACGATCTGCTGTCCTTTGGGTTTACTGCCCGGATAACATACTCTTTGGCTTCAAGAGACTACATCGTCCGGGTCATAACGCTTTTGTCGTAATGCAGTTCTTGTACCAGTTGATCCTGGGTTGTTTCCTGTTCACTGGTCAGGATTCTGTCGATATTCTCTCCCTCGTTTTCCCTCCCCTTTTCCCGGACTGAGAGAAGAGCCATTCCTTCGGCGATATTGAGATCATAATCATTAAGGCAATTTTTCAGATACACTCTGAAATATTTGTCAAATGCCATAATGTTGTGGCCGATACCTCTCTCTAACGGATTTTGCTGCATTATCATGTTATGGTTGCATTTGCAACTATTCATCTATGTTTGAAAAAAAGAATTATTCCTCTTCTGCCTGTTCTTCTTTGATAAAGAAACAGAGGATCAGGATCCCTGCCGCCAGGATCACCGAGACGACAAACGCCATGTCAAAACCGAGTGCGAGGATCGATGCGCTGATCTGTGCCGGCGGCATCTCCGTGATACCTGAATTTCTTATGAGCGTGACGATCCCTACGATCAAAATCAGGTTGTAGACTGCCACGCCGATCGTCATGGGGGCGTAACGCTCCAGTCCTGTCAGACCGGATACCATTCCCTGTTTCGATGCAGGCACGGCTCCCATGATCAGTGTTGTAAGTGGTGTCGTCGTAAGGCCAAGGCCGAGACCTATCAGCGAAAGTGCGGTGATGATGACGCCTAATCCTGTGACTGGACTCAGATGCGTGAGCAGATAATATCCGGAGCCGATCAGAACGACTCCGGCCATGACCATATACTTGATCTTTCCAACAAGTCTGCAGTAGATCTGCCCGGAAACAACTCCGGTGACCATCATCCCGACCGACATCGTCGTCAGGATCAGTCCTGCGTTCGAGGTCGAAAATCCGTGCACGTACTCAAGATAGAACGGGAGCATATAGTTCGCTCCGGCAAACGTGAAAAAGAGCAGCGCCAGGATCATGTTCACGATAACAAACGATCTGCTTTTGAACATGCCCAGGTCGATCAGCGGGTTTTCGTAGTGCCGCTCCCGGAAAATGAAACCTCCTATACAGAATACGGCAAGGAGCAGTGAAATGATGATCGGAGCTGAGGTCCAGCCAAGGGAGAATCCTTCCGAGAAGGCGAAGAGCAGCGCCGCAAGGCCGACGAAAATAAGAACTGCCCCGGCCGTGTCGAATTTTTTGAGCAAACATGATTTTGCCTCAGTCTTTGGAATCACGAACAGTCCAAGGACGACTGCGATGATCCCGACCGGGACATTGATGTAGAAGATCCAGTTCCAGGAAAGATATTCGGTGAGATATCCTCCCAGGGTCGGGCCAAGCGCCATGCCGACGGCGGCAAAGAGCATCACAAGCGAGAGGCCTTTTGCCCGCCGTTCTCCAGGCATGAATCGGGAAAGCATCGCCGGGGCCACTACCATCATCATCACGCCGCCGATTGCCTGAATGATCCTTGAGATCAGAAGGATGTGAAAAGAGTTTAAAAGTTCCGGAAAAAATCCGCAGGAAAAAGATCCGATCACAAAGATGGAAAATCCTGCCAGAAATATTTTTTTAAGCCCGATAGTGTCGGTAAGTTTGCCGACGATCAGCAAAAGTCCGGCAATGACAAGAAGATAGATGGTGCTTACCCAGGCAACCGATGATGTGGTGAGGCTGAATGCTTCAGCGATACTTGGGAGAGCGATATTGACGATCGTTCCGTCAAGGGATGACATGAATGCGGCAAGAGATGCCGAGATGAGTATGAGTATCAGCGTTTTTCCGGATGGAAGAGCATCTTTCATAGACAGTAATGGTTTTTTCCCCTAATAAAGAGTTCAGAGAAGTGCGTATCCAAAGTCATTATTAGGATGTCAGGCATATTTGTGTGCATAATGGATCTTGTAGCGCAAGCAAAAAAAAATGCCGGGCATCGTGCGGCTGATATGGTTAAGGACGGGATGATCGTGGGGCTAGGAACCGGCTCGACGGTATTTTTCGCGATGGAACGTCTGGGTGAACGGATAAAAACCGAGGATCTCTCGATCCTCGGGGTCCCGACGTCTCATCAGACCGCGATGCGTGCCGAGGAATACGGGATTCCTCTGACGACCCTCTCTCTTCATCCGGCACTGGACATCGCCATCGACGGAGCAGATCAGGTGACTCCGTCTAAGCAGATGATCAAAGGTCGCGGTGCGGCGCATCTCAGAGAAAAGATCGTGGCTGATGCGGCAAAGCAGTTTGTCGTAGTGATCGATTCGGCAAAAGAGGTGCCTGTTCTTGATGCCGCGGTTCCAATAGAGATCCTGCCTTTTGCTTATGGGAGTGTCTGTAAGAAACTCGTTGAACTTGGGGGCGAGCCTGTTATGCGTAACGGCGTAAAAAAGGACGGTCCTGTCATTTCCGACAACGGGAATTACATATTCGACTGTGCATTCGGGAAAGTGGACGATCCTGCTCTGCTCGAGTCTGCAATCAATTCGATCCCGGGAGTGCTGGAGAACGGCGTCTTTGCAAAGATGACGGAAAAGACGATCGTCATCGTTGGAAAAAGCGCCTGATCCTTTTTTCACACTCTTTTTTTGAAATTAATTCCGTTGAAAAAACGTGATCAGAACCACGCATCCAGCGTGGCCTGCCCCTTTTTCGCACCGAATCTTTCCAGTCCCGCCTCCACCCTCTCCTGAGTAAAACCGTGCTTTCCGCAAAGCAGATCGATGACCCGGTCCGGATCCGGTGATCTGTTTTCGATATTGTATGATGTCTCAACCGGCGGGTCGAGGAAGTAGTGTATCAGCTGGTCCGGGTCTGCGGCATTTTCGGATTCGCCGATCCTGTCATAGAATGTACCCTCTCTGACGATCTTCACCGCGGTCTTCGGTCCTACTCCCGGCACCCCGCTGTTGTAATCCGTCCCGATCAGCAGCGCGGTCTGGACAAGCTCCTCACGAGTGAGAGATAATCCTGTAAGCACAGCCTCCAGATTCAGCCGCTCGGGATACACCGAAAGAACCTTTCCGCGGAAACGTTTTTTTCCGGATACTGTGATGTTTCGAACCAACTCCGGCGCTCCAAACAGCAGCGAGTCATAATCCTGAGATACTGCATAGGTCACGTCTCCCTGCTGCGCCATATACGAAGACTGGGCTTCTCCCTCCTCAGGTGCCTGGACCCAGGCTATTCCCAGAGCGGAAAGTAATTCCTTTGCCGAATCGATGACAAAGGCATCGACCTTTGAAGATGCCATCGCATATTTTCTCGCGCTCTCCTCATCTCCTTCTTTCAGTGCTTTCTCCCATGAGTCCGCGGCATGTTCCCTGACTTCACGGCGCTTCGCCAGCGTCGATGATTTGAATGCCGGCGGCTTTCCGTCAAAAACATATACTGGAGTGATATTCTTCTCGATCAGGTTCGCGTTTCGAAAGAGAAGACCGCTTAGATGGGAGGTGATGCGCCCCTCCCCGTCCATGAGGGGAGCTCCGTCTGCCTGACGTATTCCTGAAAGAAACTGATAGAGTGCGTTGAAGGCGTCGACCGCCGCAACACCGCCGAGCCCTTCCCATCCGGGCGTTTCTTTATACTCCGCAAGAAGCGGCCGGAGGGCAACACCCATCTAACGGTACATCCGCATCTTGATACTTTCGACCGCCTCGATCACCGTCTGTGAGGTAAGATCCTGTTTGGCGATGAGCTGTCTGCCAAGATCCTCCAGATTGCTTCTCAGCATGCGCTCACGCTGGATCGCCTGTTCCTCCAGCCGGCGGAGACGTATGAGGACCTGCAGGATAAGCCCGCCGAATGCAAGTATAAGCAGCAGAATTCCGACGGAAATAATGGCATCCTGCCATAATCTGCTGACAACCACGATCGCGGATACCGCCATCAGCAGGATGAGCAGTATCTCCGGAATGATGTCGCGAACATTCATAGTTTAACTAAGGTGAGGTGTAATATTAACTTACCTATATATGAGCGAATTTAATCTGCGTTCAGCGGCATCTTATGCCGGTCTGATTCTGATGATGGCGGTGACCAGTCTCCTTGCGATCCTTCTGATCGGTCCGGTGAAGGCGGCCGGTCTTGGCGCATTTGAGGATCCTGATTCGATCCTGAATGCATTTTTGTTCATTTTTGCAATGCTGGTGATTACAGCTGTTCTGCTGATCCTCATCAAATGGAAAGCACAGCAGGTGATCAGCGTCATCATTGGCTTTTCCCTGGCTGCGGTGATTTATTATGTGGTTATGGCTCTTCTGCACCAGGCTGGGCTGGGTGTATTGGCCGATGCGGGCGGCGTGATCTGCGGTATCGGGGTCATTGCTCTGCTTTGGTTCTATCCGGAGTGGTATGTGATCAACACAGCAGGGATCCTGGTGGCAGCAGGGTGTGCGGTGATCTTTGGCGTCTCTCTCTCTCTCCTGCCGGTTCTCGTTCTTCTTGTTCTGCTGATGGTCTATGATTTTATTGCGGTAAAACGGTCCAAACACATGCTCACTCTCGCCGACGGCGTGCTTCGTCAGAAGATGCCGATCATGTTTCTTGTTCCGAAGACGAAAGGCTACTCGTATCGGAAGAGCGGTTTTTCGATTCGCAACGAGAAAGGGGAACGCGGCGCGTATATGATCGGTATGGGGGATGTGATCATGCCGGCAATACTCGTGGTCTCGGCCCAGGTGTTTGCCGGAGGTGAGGGCGTCATGTCGGTTTTCGGCATATATTTGCCGGCATTAGGGGCACTTATTGGCGGAATTGTCGGTCTTTTGATCCTGATGATACCGGTAAACACCGGCAAACCTCAACCTGGCCTTCCGCTGATCAATGGATGTGCGATCATCGGTTTCTTCCTCTGCTGCCTGATTGCCGGTTCCTGGGACTGGCTTGTCTGGTAGAAATCTTTTTATACGAATTTATGTAATAGAATAGGGCACACTAGCATCGATAGTGTAGTGGTTATCACTAGGCGTTGCCAACGCCTAAACTCGGGTTCGAGTCCCGGTCGATGCATCTTTTCTTTTTGAGTTTTTCTCTGTCATTTCCTGCTTAGTCAGTTCATCAGCCGGAATATTATCCGTCCTGTCGATGACAGGGAAAAAGAGGAGTGTATTCTGTTATTGTGTTTTCAGATATTCGTTCAGGGCTTTCAGCGTTCCTTCAAGTGATCCGTCGCCAACAACTATCGGGTCGACTCCTCCCTCCTGCATGCGTTTTGCCGTGATATCTCCTATCGCGATCGGTAGGATCCCTGAAAGATCCGGCAGATTTGCTTGTGAGAAGGAGTTTGCGCTTGTAAACAGTACACTCTCAGCTCCGTTAAGATCAAGCATCTCGCCGGTCGGAACAAGTCCGTAACACCGGTACTCAAAGGCCATTCCGCCTGCCTGTTCTATGGCCTGGATCAGTTCCGGGTTTGGCACATCCGCCCGCGGAATGCCGATCCGCTTTCCATCGATCCACTCGCCCAGATACGGCACGAAGTCCCGCGAATAAAAAGTCGGGAGAGTCTCCGCCGGGATCCCCTGATCGTGCAGGATCTTTGCGGTCTGCGGTCCGATTGCTATGACCCGGCATTTTTTCGTGATATTCCGGTCCAGATGCATACCAATGTATTTTGCCGGATATGCGCTTGTGAAAAATATCGCATCGAACTCTCCGTCGTTTGCCGCGAGAACAAAGGTCTGGACAAGGCTTGCTTTCAGTTCGGCCTTCAGCGGTGAGATTATTCTGGCTGAATGGCCGTATCTTTCGCACAATGTCTGATCGGCTGTACCTTTTTCTGCGAGGCGGGTGATCGCGATCTGCATGGATATACCATTGTTCTTTCTTGATAAAAAGTATCTCCGTTCGGTTCGCAAAATACTCATGTCCTTATATCAGGAACCGCATACTATTATTTCATGAAAATGTTCTGGTCAGGATCCCTTCCCGCCCCCTCTGTCCGAAGCGTGGGGGATATGGAGAATGTGTTTGCCACAAGACCGTCGAATCGTGATCCGGCTGCACCTCTCTATTATATGTACAGGGATCTTTATCAGACACATGGCGACCATACCTGGCTTGAACGTCACCATCTCAGATACGATATCACAAAAATTCCGCCGGGAATCATTAACGGCGAATACACTAAAACCAAAGGACATTATCATCCCTCAAACGCTGCAGGAGTGCCGTATCCTGAGGTGTATGAGGTATTGTCCGGGTTTGCGTACTACCTTTTACAAAAACGCGATCATACCGATGTCATACTCGTTCCGGCCCACACAGGAGACCTCGTCCTCATTCCCCCCGGATACGGGCATGTGACCATCAATCCGGGCCGTGAGGATCTGATCATGGCAAATCTGGTATCTACGGACTTTTCCAGTGAGTACGGCGAGATCAATGAGATGCACGGAGCAGCCTATTATTATATGAAAAAAGAGGGTTGGGTCCCAAATCCGCATTATGGTGAACGGATCCCGATGCATGTGATCCTTCCGCTGCCTCTTCCTGAGCTTGGTCTTGTTCAGGGAAGGTGTCTTTACGAGATGGTCGGCACGACCGATACTCTGGATGTGATGAACCGGCCTGAGGAGTATATGGATATCATCGGCCGGTTCTGTTCTGACAAAAAACGGTTTTGAATTTTAGAAAGGTATCATTCTAAGACCAGCCGGTCTTCGCACAATTCCTTCAAATCCGTGTGCTGCGACATACTTCAGCCCTTTTGCAAATGCCTGATCGATGAACTTCTGATCGACGGAACCGTCAACAATGATTCCTGCGGCATCATCATTCAGTTTCGGCAGGATTTTCTTGAGTTCCTGGGGGGAGTAGTCACCAATGACGCCGGCATCTTCTGTGAGAACTCTGGTCCTGCCGGTATTTTTCATATACTCGGTATGTTCCCGGATCGTGCTTGGGTTCTCCGGTTTTTTCTGTATGTCTGATTCCGGATTTTCGACAGAGGCCGTTGTTGGTTCCTCTGTTATTGTCAGCGGGGTTTCAGTCTGCGGCGTTTTGGGTTCTGGATTTCTGTCCTCTTCGATCAGTACGGCTGTCTCGGTCCTCTGATCGTTTCCTGTGACCGATTCGATCTCGAAGACCAGATCAGAGATCGGTTCGTCCTTTTCGATGTGCGCTTTAAGGACCGATGCAGGAACCTTGTTTCTGAGGGATTTTACGATCTCTTTGCGGCTCATGTCCTCGACACTTCTTCTGCGCGGAGAAAATGCCACGAAGTCTATGTCGGCAACCTGAAGTAGTTCGCGTAAAATCAGATCCCCTCCCCGGTCACCGTCAACGAACACGGTAGTGTTTTTCTTATAGGACAGGTCGATGACCGTTTCCGGGACTTTTGTCCCTTCGACCGCTACGGTGTTGTTGATCCCGCACTTCAGCAGATTGAGTACGTCTGCCCGGCCTTCAACGATGATTATTGCATCGGAGTCCAGAACTGCAGGTCCGGCGGGAAGCCGCTCCGGCCCGATCGCAGTGATCTTTTCGATCCTGCTGGCCTGTCTGACTTCGGCAAGAATGTCGTATGTGGATATGCCTATCTCGTCGAAGGAGTCGAGGAGAAGTTCTTTTGCCCGTTCGACTATCTGCCGGCGTTTGATTGCCCGAAGGTCTTCGATGTTCTGGATCCGGATCACGGCCATACATGGGCCGATACGGTCGATCGTTTCCAAAGCTGCTGCTAATATCGCGGTCTCGGCGCGGTCGAGGGATGAGGCGATGTAGCATTCGCCGGCTGTTTTTCCATGTTTGCTGGTGATCTGGACGTCGATCCTGCCGATCCTTCCGCTTCTCTGCAGATCGCGGAGATCCAGGTCTTCACCAAGAAGCCCTTCGGTCTGGCCGAAGATAGCTCCGACTACATCGGTTTTTTCGACCACCCCCTCTGCTTCGATGTGGAGATGAATGAGATATTTGATACTGTCGATTGAATACATGTAAAGCCTCCATGGATGTGTAAATGAATGTGATAAAAATCCATAGGTACGGGATATATTTATTCTTGTACTACTTAAGGAACATGGAGACTTATTTTTACTCAACCAGAGTTACGGAACGCGAGATTACTTTCCCATCCTCTTTTCTGATGATGTCGATCCGGAGTGTGCAACCAGGCTGGACCATACTATCAATAAGATCAAAATCGCCGGAATTCCCAGGTTCCCATTCATACCCAGTTGGGCCGCTTCCGGAGATAGTACTTATCCCGAAATGATGTGTGTCAATAAAATCGTGGGCCTGCAGTGTATTGATAATGACATACTGTTTTACATCGTTTATATACACTTCAGCAGAGTAATTTTCATTGACGAGGGGCTTGGTTCCAATGTTTCGCAGTTTTACTTTACTGGCAAAGGTTAGCTTTTTGTCATTATAGTGATCGACTGACACGATAGCTAGTATTTCAGGTGGATCTTCAGAAAATTGACCAGATGAAGTGTAGCAATAATTCATTAGGCAAGCGAAAACAATAGCACAAATAATTAGCGTAAGGGCAATAAGAAGTAGCGTGGCAATAACAGGAGATACGCCGTCATCACCTTTGTTAGATGACCTTTGTTTCATGGCTGAGAAGATGAATGTCCCCTGCCATTAACCGAGCCCGTTCATCGTATGCTGCTGCATGTTCTCGCGGTTCTTTGACCTGGCAGGAGGCGCCTGTGGCATGTTCTGTTGTCCCGGAACTCATTTCACGCGATCGCGTATAGATCGTACGGGGGCCTAAAACATGTCTGGTATTTTCGGCACGGATACTCTATTTGTTGTAATGGTTTTTACTCTTTTCGGCGAAGCTGACGTGCCCCGGCATTCATCCACATCTGCCCGCCGCCTGATGTGAACTCCCCGTCGTGCCATGCAGGGATCCCGCCGATCACGGTTGTCACCGGAAAAACTCCGTCCATTCCTTCGTAGGGCGTCCAGCCGCATCTGCTGTGCAGAGATTCACCTGATATTTTTACCGGGGTGTCAGCATAGACGGCAAGATCCGCCCGGCTTCCAGGGGTGAGCGAAGGGGCAGGTATCCTAAGTATCCTGCATGGGTTTGTGGCCGTTTTTGCAATCAATTGACCCAGCGTGATTTTTTGCTCTGTCACCGCGTTCATCAGCAGGGGAAGCATCGTTTCCACACCCGGAACCCCTGACGGTGCGAGGGAAAACGGCTGTGATTTTTCCTGAATTGTATGCGGGGCATGGTCCGAGGCGATAACCGGGATCTTTGCAAAGTTCTGGATGAGTGCGAGGCGCTCTTTTTTTGTGCGGAGCGGCGGGTTCATTTTCCAGAAGGTGTTTTCGGCTGTCGTCTCCTCACAGGACAAAAAGAGATGGTGGGGGGTAACTTCGAAACTATCTTTGATTGTGCCAAATGCTTCTGTTCCGCTGACATGACAGATGTGGAGCTTTGTGCCGTGCGGTGCGAGATCCTGCACAAGCCGAATAGTTTCTGCTTCCCCCTGAACAGGACGTGAACGGGAGTGTTCCTCAAGAGAGTGAACTTCTCCCGGGAGCACTTCTTCTGCGTGAACAGTCACCAGCATGTCATGATCCGCAAGGATCCGCAAAGAATCCCGGATCACATCAGGCGTGAGGGCATTCCCGTAGCTTGACGGAGCGGCAAACATCTCGCCGAATGCAAGGACGCCCGCCTCTATCAGGCCGAGAAAATCGGCATCCGCAGTGACCGATCCGTTGATTCCAAAGTGACATACAGAGTTCTTTGCAGCGAGGTCTGCTCTCTGTCTAAAATTTTCGGCTGTTTCCATCGAAGGGATGGTGTTTGGCTGATCAACGACCGTTGCCACTCCTCCCGCCGCCGCTGCTTCGGTCCCTGTTTTCCAGGTCTCCTTTGCTGCCTGCACTCCGTCACGCATATGAACATGCATATCCGCGGCTGCCGGAATACAGAGCCGATTTTTACAGTCGATCACTCTGTCTGCTGCATCGGAACTGCCGATGTGGGTGATGATCCCGTGATCTATCGAGATGTCCGCGATCCTTCCGTCGGGCAGCCGCGCGTTTGAAAGAACCAGTGCGGTCATCTTCAGCAGACTCTTGGAACGGGATCGCCGAGAGGGGGTTCGATGAACCGCTCGCCGCCGATACGTGTCTGCATTACAACACCGGACCCTTCGACCACTTCACCGATGACTGCTGCATTTTTCCCGTAGGGATGGGATTTCAGGGCTGCAAGAACACGTTCTGCTGCTTCCGGTGCGACACCCATAACACACTTTCCTTCATTGGCGACCTGCAGGGGGTCGATGCCGAGCAGTGAGCCGGCAGATGCAACGCTCTCTCTAATAGGCACTGTATCTTCTCTCACAACGACTTTCACGCCGGCTTTGCGTGCCATCTCGTTGATGCAGGCCGCAAATCCTCCGCGCGTCGGGTCCTTCATCGCATGGATATTGCCGTTACCTGCAGCTTTCATAGCTGCTTCGATCATCTTCCAGAGGGGGGCAACATCTGACTTCAGCTGATCGCCGAGGTCAAAGCCTTCTCTGTATGATACGATGGCAAGTCCGTGATCTCCAAGCGTTCCCGAGACGATGATCTTATCTCCGACGGCTAGATTCCTGTCACGGATCAGAAATCCTCCCTCTTCAATTACGCCGACACCCGCAGTGTTGACAACAATACCATCCAGGCTCCCCTTTTCAACAACCTTGGTGTCTCCGGTGATGATCGATGCGCCGACCTCTCCCAGGGTTTCGTCCATGGAGGCTACGATCTTTTCCAGATCGGCGATCGGAAACCCTTCTTCAATGATCATTGCGCATGTCAGAGCGATCGGCCGCGCGCCCATGACTGAGAGATCATTTACCGTTCCGGAGACCGCGACCCTGCCGATGTCCCCGCCGGGGAAGAAGATCGGTTTCACTACATGTGAGTCGGTCGTTAAAACGACGGTCTTTCCTCCGATGGTGAAGGTCGAGCCGTCATCCAGAGATTCAAGGCCGATCCCGCCTGCATTATTGTTTTTGAATGCCGTCAGCGTCTGAAGAAGTTCACCCATGACTTCTCCTCCGGCTCCGTGCATCAGATTAACTTCTGTATCCTTTTTCATGATGATTCACCTGTTTCGATCTCAAGATTTTTCACGAAGATCTCTCTTCCCTGGATCATGCGGGGCAGTTTCCCGCAGTTAGGGCAGACAAAGATCTCCGGTCCTTTATATCCGCATTCGCACTCTGCAACTGGAAGGATGGTATTAAAAACGAGTTTTGTTTCTGCGAACATTGGATCGTCAGAAATAAAAGTGCGAAACATGAACTCCACCTGCTCAGGGTTTACCATCGCCATGGAACCGACATCAACAAAAATGGTTTTCACGGTTACTGCATGATTCTCCTCGGCCGCCCTCTTAGAGGTTACGTACACATCATAGGCGATACCGGATTCATGCATGGTCGGATTCTTCCATCGCTTTATAAACTTCTTTAAACAGCTCCCGCGTTTCCAGTCCCTCCTCACGCGAAAGCCGCTGAATAGCAAATCCAACGTGTACAAGGACGAACTCGCCGACTTTCACGTCAACAAGATCGATGCGGACCTCCTGCTGGAGTTCACCGTAATCAACGAGTGCGACATTTCCGTCGCGGATTTCAAGAATTTCTGCGGGAACGGCAATACACATATAATGGTATATTGGTTGATAACCGTGATAAAGAAAGCGAAAAGAGACTGATTCAAAATGGCGCCGAGAGGGAGATTTGAACTCCCGAGGTATTGCTACCAGAGGCTTTCAAGGCCACCGCCTTTCCGGACTAGACTATCTCGGCTCCGGACCTTATGATATTAGTCGTAGTGGTAAAAATAGATTGTGTGTTGCCGGCCGGGGTGCCGGTTCGATCATTCGGTGGGGGCCTTTTGAAAAATATCCCCGTCCTTTGCGATCCAGAGTTCTGCTGACTGAACTGCTTCACGGATGAGTTTATCCATGTCAACTTTCTTCTCTTCGGCTTCGATAAGTTCCTGACCGGAGCGGGTTGCCGGTTTTTTCGGGACCGCGAGGCATTCCGTATCTCCGGGACTTTCATGATATGTGCCGATCCTCCGTGATATTGCCACGATCTCCTCCTTGTCATAGGTAAGAAGCGGTCTCAGAACCGGGAGTTTGACTGATGTCGTGATAACGCCCATGTTCTGGAGTGTCTGGGATGCTACCTGTCCAAGATTCTCTCCGGAGACGATGCCTTCCAGCTTATTCTGCTCTGCTATCCCCTCTGCTACACGCATCATGAATCTTTTACAGAAAAGACAGGTATAATGCCGGTCACAGGAGGCTGTCATCGCATCGAAGAATGGTTCGAGATCTGCGATCCAGAGCGGTATGCCTCTTCCCGGACACCAGGTGGAGAGGATCCTGACGTTGTCCATCGCCAGACTTCGCGTGGCAGATCCCGCCCATCTTCCGCCGTCCATGAATACGCCGGAGATGGTCACTCCTCTTCTCATCATCAGCCACGCGGCGACCGGCGAGTCGATGCCTGAGGAAAGAAGAGCCGCGGCACGCCCGGCAGTTCCAAGCGGCAGACCTCCCTGCCCCGGGATCCGTTCGTCGTAGACGATCCCGCCGTATTCGCGTGCTTCAACGAAGACTTCATACTCGGGATTATCGAGATCCACCACGAAGTCCGGGATCTTCTCCCAGATCACATCGGCGATCATGCCGGCAAGCTGCTGGCTGGTAAATCCGCTCACATGCTGACGTCGTGCTCTGACCGCAAAACGCATACCGGGTTTGAGTTTTTTCTCGGCAAACTTCAGGGCCGTCTTCGCCATGTCTTCCGGAAGGTTTGTGGTGGTCTCACAGATACTGACATCAACGATCCCAAATATTCTTGCAGCGATCGGTGCGATTTTTTCCGGATCACCAAAAATCAGGATCCTTCCCCGGTACTCTTCGAGTGAGTATTCTATCTCCTGCGTTTCCATCGCTGCTTTGATGTTTCGTGTTAAAGCCAGCATGAACTGTTTTTTTACCGGTTCGCTTTTGAGCCAGAGCTCACCGATACGAACCATTACTGCTCTATTCTGCTCCATGTATTCCCTCCTCCTGTTTTATATTCTTTAAATGATATCGTGGTAAACCCGAACGTTTTCAGATCCTCTGTATATAATGCAGCGCGGACCATCTCATTTCTTTCGGTCTCGATCACCGCGTCTCTGCCGCAAAGACGCACGCGCAGAACTCCCTGTATCCCTTTTTTCCGAAGAAAGGCTTCGCTTTCGGCAATTATTTTCAGGTTTTCTTCGGTGATCTCTTCGCCGAACGGAATTCTCGTGGCAAGGCAGGATGATGCCGGGTACACCGTGACTCCAAGCTCCTTTGCTATTGAGATGATCCCGCGTTTGCCGATTCCGCAGAGAGCAAACGGACTGACGATGCCCAGCTCTTTCAGAGCTTTTTTTCCCGGGCGTTCTTCATCAGCATCATCAGCATGTGTCCCGTCACAGACCGTTTTTCCGTCTGCTGCGAAGAGAAGGGTCTGCATGATCTGTTTTTTACAGAGATAACATCTGTCTTCAGGGTTGGACCGCAGATGTTCATCACTAAGAACCGAAACGTCGATGACTCTCCACTCTACTCCCAGTTTTCGGGCGAACAGTTCTGCCCGTACTATCTCCTCCGGCGGGGTGAACTCCGATCTGACAGTGGCGGCAGAAACCGGCAGTCCCTCCTTTACGAATGAGGCAAGAAGCGTCATGCTGTCGGTCCCGCCTGAAAGAGCAATCAGCGCGGGCGTGTTCTCTTTAAGTATTGTTCTCAGACTCATTTCTGATCAATAATCCGCAGTTTTCTTACTGCGTGGGAGCTTTTCGCGAAGTATGCCGAAAGGAAGAAGGTGAACTCCGGGGACCATATCTCTTCATTTTTGCGGATGGAATATCCCTCTTCCATCGATATCCTGACATGTTTTCCAATCGAGCCGGAGAGGATCTTCTGCTGATCGGCCAGAAGGTCATAGGCATGCGGGTATCTGCGGTCCACCTCGGTATAATATCTGTCTTCACTGATCCATGGTCCGGCAAATGGATTGCCTATGAGATATTTTTCCACGAACCTGTCTGCATTGTCATGCACCCAGACTGGCGGTCCGTTTCGAAGAGTGATCTTTGGCAGATCGGCAACCAGCAGTTCGAAGATGATCAGACAGTTATCTGTTCCCATCATCACTTCTGCACGGTGAACCGGGAAGTCCTCTGTTTCGAGCTGGTTTCGTATTGACTCCATCGTTTTTCTCAACTGCGGAACGACGGTGTCGGGGACATAGGCCGGTGTTTTAAAAGAGAGAGCCAGCATTGTGGTCCCCCGCGTCTCCAGCACAGATCTGAACTCCTCTTTTGAGATCGACGTCGGCGCATCGGGAATGAAGTAGCATTGATCGGGTTTCGTGCAGTAATCTCTGGCAAGTTCGACGAACTCGGAGAAACGCGTGGGGGTAAGTGCCGCCGCCACGTTTCTGGTTTTGTCGGTCGGATCAATAACTATCAGCGGTTCGGAGAAAAGTTTTCTGACCGTTTTTTTATCAGGATAGAATCTCTCGATATCGATGACCTCTCCGTAACGGAACGTCGATGCTGCCTGAAGAAGTTCCGTGAATCCTCCATATGCGAGAATCAGCAGTTCGCAAAGGTATCCGGAGAATCCGCCGGTCATATGGTCTGAACCATAGACACCCCCGCCTTTTGTGAACTGTTTCAGGAGAAGAACATCATCACGCAGACCGCCGATCCGGTCAAGAAGATAGCGGGTATGAAACGGTGTCCGGTCAACAGCGCACTGCATCTCGGCGGTCGAATCGATATGGTAGCAGGGGACCAGATCGACATCAAACCCCTCGATTACGGCATTCAGGTAAGGATGTTCAGCATACTTCTCTTCGGAGGATCCCTTGAACATCTCTACAACTGCATATGCGGCGGCAAGTCCCTTTTCCTGCAGTTCCTCACGGGAGAGTGTTTTTGGAAACAGCATGAATATGTCGATGTCTTTATCTCCGCGGACCCATGTTCCGCGGGCAACTGATCCCGTCATCATCGCCGGCACTCCAGCGACCCGGATCACTGCATCGATGAGTTTTTGCCCCATCTCCTGAACTTCGCGCCGCTCCTTATCTGCCGGTCGGACGTTTAGTAATATCTCTTCCTCTATTGTGTTTCTCATAATCTCACCCGCGCAAGTGTGGAATATATTGATCCTTTTGAGGTTAATGTGCTCTGTTTCAGGAGTATCTCCCCGATCTGGCATGTGCCAAACTCTCTGTTCTGCAGGATCTCCGTTTTATCCGCGAGATCGGGCGTATACTCTTTTATGCGGGCAAGGGTGATATGGGGGGAAAATGGCCGTGTCTCTTTAGAAAATCCAAGCGGCAGAAGATATGTGTCGATCTGCTTTGCAAGATCGGCGCAGCATCCCTGATCCGTCACCTCGGCTTTGATGACCCGCCTGCCGAATGTGCTGACCCGCGCTGCGGTCAACGGAAACGGGGCGCTCCTTATCTTTTCAAGAGCGGCTGCAATGTTTTGGATCTTACTCTCCTGGACCTCTCCCAAAAACTTCAGCGTGATATGCATCTGATCTGCGGTCGGCAGTGTCAGACGTGCATTCGAACCCGAAAGTAACATCCCTGCCTCTTCCAGCCTGTTTCTCATCTCTTCTGCCGGTTCAACTGCTATAAATACCCGTGCCATTCTAGGTGATTATTTGCCACTCATGCATTATGATAGTTACATTGGTCAAAAAAATTCCCACCTACCATTCTATAACCTCATAACACGCATATGTACGAAGAATGGAGGAAACAAAAACATTCGCGGAGTTCGCTATCTCTGAAGAACTACTTCAGGCGATAGGCGACATGGGATTTGAGGAGCCTACACCAATTCAGGCAATGGCAATACCACAGATTCTTGATGGGAAAGATGTAACGGGGCAGGCACAGACGGGAACGGGAAAAACGGCAGCGTTTGGGATTCCAATTATTGAAAGGCTTGATCCAGATAACAAAAATGTACAGGCATTAGTTCTGTCGCCGACAAGGGAACTTGCAATACAGACGGCCGAGGAGTTCTCCCGGCTGATGAAATACAAAAAAGGACTCAATGTAGTCCCGATTTACGGCGGACAGCCGATCGAGCGCCAGCTTCGTGCCCTCAAAGGCAGTGTGCAGGTCGTCATCGGTACTCCGGGTCGTGTGATTGATCACATCAAACGCGGGACCCTTCACCTTGACTCGATCAGCATGTTCATTCTGGACGAAGCTGATCAGATGCTCGATATGGGATTCCGTGATGATATCGAGGATATCTTCCGTGATACTCCGAAGAACCGGCAGACGATTCTGTTTTCGGCTACTATGCCGCAGCCGATTCTGGACATTACCAGAAGGTTCCAGCATGATCCTCAGTTCGTGAAGATCACCCGCAAGGAACTTACGGTCCCTCAGATCGAACAGACTTATATTGAAGTCAGAGAGCGCGACAAGCTTGAAGCGCTTTGCCGCACTCTTGATATGAACAACCCCGAACTTGCGCTCGTGTTCTGCAATACGAAGAGAACGGTTGATGATCTCATGAGCCGTATGCAGGCGCGCGGATACTTTGTGGAAGCTCTCCACGGAGATATGAAGCAGCAGCAGCGCGATCGCGTTATGGCACGCTTCCGGGCCGGAACCATCGATGTTCTGATTGCAACGGATGTTGCAGCACGGGGTATCGATGTCGATGATGTGGATATCGTATTCAACTACGATGTTCCGCAGGATGTCGAGTATTATGTCCACCGTATCGGCAGAACTGCCCGTGCGGGCAGGACTGGAAAATCCGTAACGTTTGTTGCTCCGCGCGAGATATACAAACTCAGGGATATCCAGAGATATGCAAAGATCCAGATCGCCAAGACTCCTCTGCCGACCTTAGACGATGTCGCCGAGATGAAACAGCAGATATTCCTGGACAAAGTCCGTGATATCATGTCTGCTGGAAATCTCGAGTTGTATCTGCCTCTTGTCGAACAGCTTCTTGAAACCGAAACCGAGGCCGGTTCAGAATCTGCAGCAGAAGTGACCAGTATCCAGGTCGCCGCAGCTCTTTTGAAGATGCACCTTGATTCGGGCAAGAATGCGGGTCAGAGTGAGGAGATCAAACCTCTTCAATCATCCCCCTCGATCTCGGAGAACGTTACTCCGGGTACTGTTGAGAACAGCGGTGCTGAACCGGGAATGGTAAGATTCAGGATATCTCTTGGTAAAAACCAGCAGATACGCCCGAAGGATATCGTAGGCGCCTTTGCAGGCGAGTGCGACATTCCCGGATCTTCTATTGGAAGGATCGACCTGTACAACAACTACTCGTATGTTGACGTCCCTCTGGAGCATGCGAACCTCGTTGCCGAAGTCATGGGTTCCAAGACCATTCGCGGTCAGGAACTTGAGATCTCGATTGCAGCACCACGTACTGCTGAAGAGGAAGAACATGAACGTGACCGGGATAAAGGCGGAGATCGGCGCGGAGGTTCCTCTGGCGGATACAGAAGCGGCGGTTCATCCAGCTCAGGCGGAGATCGCCGCAGTTACTCCAACAACCGCAGTGGGTCCTCTTATGGAAATCGCGGCGGAAGTAATTACCGCAGCGGTGACCGGAGCTCCGGAAGCGGCGAACGCCGCAGTTACGGCAGTTCAGGCAGCGGTGACAGAAGAAGTTTCAGCCGCGGAAGCAGCGGATCGGGTGCCCCCAGACGGGATTCCGGTCACGGTTTCTACGGAAGAGACTGACCCTCCCTTTTTTTAATATTCATATTCTATTCGTCCGCTCGAGGATACCTTCATTATTTCCAAGCACCTATAAGTAAAGAGTTTTCAAGGGTACTCCTGAAGAAACTTCCCGGTCTCATCTATGAAACCGGCGGTCTGCGGGATGGACAAGAATATTGCGGGGACTCACCTCCCCTGAGTCTTGTCCGGAGTGCAGTGAACCTCAAAAAGGTGAACAAACATGGATTTCAACTTATCTTTAAGAAGAGCAATGAAAACCGGCGAGGTAACCCTCGGCCAGAACTCTGTTGAGAAAATCGTTGCTGAAAACAAAGCAGAACTCGTCATCATCGCCAAGAATGCCCCGGAAAAAGTCCGTGCATTTCTTGCTGCAAATGAAAACGTTCCTCTCTATGAATTTGACGGCAGCTCACGTCAGCTCGGCAAAGAATGCGGTAGAGACCACATGATCAGCGTGCTTGCGATCGTCAATGCAGGCGAATCCGACATCCTCTCCCTTAAGAGTGAATAAATATGAGTGAGATTACCATTTCCGAAGACGCCATGCGTATGATTGCCCAGTTCGAAAATCTCACCGGTGCGGGCGCAAGAGACTGTGTTGTCGATGATAAATTCGGCCGGATCCTCTTTGTCATCAATCCCGGAGAGATGGGACTTGCAATCGGAAAGAAAGGTGCCAGCATCAAGAAGGCATCTGACGCTTTCGGTAAGAAGGTCGAGGTCGTCGAATACAATCCGGACAAGGTTCAGTTTATCAGAAACTGTTTCCTCCCCGTCCAGGTACAGACCGTCACCTTCGAAGAGGATGAAGAGGAAAATACCGAAGTCGCCTACATCGAAGTTGCAGACGCCGACCGCGGTCTTGCAATCGGAAAAGAAGGCAGAAACATCATAAAAGCAAAGAAACTCGCGTTCCGCCAGTTTGATATCGCCAATGTCGAGCTCAAACAGGAAGAGGAAGAAGAGTCTGATGAGGATGAGTTATAACCTCACCTCTTTTTTGAGATAATATCTTTCGAAGTCTGATTTATAAAAATCGGAACTGTGTTACTTTTCCGGATGTTTTTCCTGATATGCAGCTTCGGGACCCATTGCCAGAAGCTCCTCAAGTGTATTCACGTTTCTGAAACTTTCAAGATCGGGATCCACTGTTCGAAACATCTCCGGCGGTATCCGTTTTGTGTTCAGTGTATTCACCATGTCACGAAGTGAAAGAGATTCATGGTTTATGACGTATTCTCTGAGAGCTGATACCCGGTAAACGGCATGCAGAGGTTCGAGATCGGTGTTCTCCCACTCTGGGATGATCGCATCATACTCTTCAATATTCTCAAAAAGATAGTGTACGATGGGTTTGTGAATCGTGGGCATGTCGCACGCTGAGATGAACACCAGGTCTCCCTTGATCTCATTCAGACCTGCTGAGATCCCGCCGATCGGTCCGAGTCCGGGTTTTGTGTCCCATGTACATCGTACGAGGTCCGAAAGTCCGGAGAAATGCTCAGTCTGTTTTTTATTTTTTGCGACGATGACGATCTCATCGACAAGTCCCTCAAATGTCATGACAAGTCGCGAGATAAATGAACAGCCCCTGTACGAGAACAAATATTTTTCGCGTCCGTTTACCCGCCGTGCCTCGCCTCCGGCCAGGATCATTGCTGATCTTTTTATCTGCATGAAAGCTCCTCTTTGAAATGTGTCAGATTTACGATCGTTTCATTTACCGGTGTGGAGATTTTGTGTTTTCTTCCAAGCATCACGATTGCCCCGTTGATATGATCGACCTCGGTTTTTCGGCCGGATGTGACATCCTGATACATGGAGCAGAAATGTGCTGCAGTGGGTGGTATTTTTTTTGTTCTGAGGAATTCCAGATATTCGCCGGCTGTTTTCTGTGCAAGAACGACATTTTCTGCGCATGAAACCTCGAATGCCTCCTGAACAATGCTGGTGATGATGTTCCAGGCAGGTTCTTTGAGCAGTTCACCGTAGGGACATTCCATGATGGCCCCGAGAGGGTTGAGTGAACAGCTGTATAATGCTTTTGACCAGATAACTCCTCTGATGTTATCGGTCGAACTTGCCCGCATACCTGATTTCTTGAAAATATCTGCAAGAATGTCGGCTTTTATGTCAGTTCCGCCCGGGAACCTTCCAAATACTGTCTCTCCTCCGTCGACTGATACAAACACTGCGTTGTCAGCTTTCCACTCAAATCCGGTTATGATCATTGCGCCAAGCACATGGTCGGTGTATTCGGCGATGATCTCCTCGTTTCCAATTCCGTTCTGAAGGCTTACGACCTCTGCTTCGCCGAATAGATGATTGTACTGCTCACATATCTCCCTTGTGGCGGCAGCTTTGGTGGATATGATAATATAATCCCAGGTTTCTTTCGGCGGAACACTTCCGCAGGGAAACCGGACGTTTTCCTCTCCCCAGATCCCTGTCAGAAAAAAACCCTCGTTTTCTATAGATGTGCTGCATCTATCACGGCATACCGCAAAAACCTCGGCATATTTTGATAATTTTGCGGCGACTGACAGACCTACGGCCCCGGCGCCAAGTATTAATATCTTCATTTGTTCTTACTCTATTGTCTCTAAACCACATTAAAAGAAAGGTTTTTCTAAGGAGTTTTTTGCTTTGTTTCCGGATACAGAACATCCAAATTATTTCAATAAATTATACCAAAAATTCTTAAAACATATTTAATGTATATAATATTTATAAATATTATATTTTACAATACGATTAATTAATAATGGAGATACACTAACATACTTGTATGCAGAAAAAGCTGATTCTTATTTTCATGGCTCTCGTTATGTGTGTCATGGTAGTTTTTACCGCAGGATGCACCGAGACCGGCAACGAGAATGCCACCGTTGAGATCCTCTATACCGGAGCAGGAACCATGCCCGGACTTCTCGCTACCGGCCAGATCGACGGTTACATCAACTGGCAGCCTTTCATTGCCGTTGCCTTAGAGGGTGACATTGGAAAAGTGGTATCCTACAGTCAGGATTTACCACCTAAAGGGACCTGGACCGATCATACCTGCTGTGTGTTCGGCGCCAATTCCAAGGCATTGGAAAATCCGGATGCTGCAGCAAGCCTTTCGGCTCTGATGATCCTTGGAAACAAATATATCAACGACTATCCGGACAATGCCGCAGCTTTGACTGCAGACTGGCTTTTCTCCAGTCAGAACATGACTTACGGAAATGTGATCGTCAGTTCAACTGATGTAATGAAGACCTCGATTCCGACGATCAAGTTCTCCAGCGAAATCACTGACTCGTGGCTGAACAGCAATGAGGCGTTCATCCAGTCACAGCGCGATCTGGGTATCGTTACCGCCAAGCTCGCTTCGACCACAACGGACGAATCTGCAGCTCTCCTTTACGACTTTGGTCCGTATGACTCAGCAGTTAAACAGATCGAAAGCAAAACCTTCGTCACTCCTGCTGCGACCTCGACCATATCGATCGGGTATCTGCCAAGCGATCACGATGCGCCTTTGTTTGTTCTTTTGAAGGACTGGGAGTACTTCAAGAGTGCCTACAACTGTTATCTGAAACCCGTCACGGAGAAAACCGGAAAGATCACGGACGCAGAACTCTACATCAACGGTCAGAAGGTTGCCAATGTCAAACTCATCGAAGGAACCGGCGGACCTCAGCTGATGACGCTTCTCCAGCAGAATGCAATTCAGTATGCACTCGCCGGCACCCCGCCGTTTATCAGTGCAGTCGATAAGAGTACCGGTGATATGGGTCTCAAGATCCTCTCGCCCCTTATGCTTGAAGGCTCAGGACTTGTGGTCTCGACCTCTTCCCCGGCAAACGACTGGGACGGGTTTGTTGCCTGGATCAAAGCACGCAGCGCCGAAGGGAAAAATGTGGTTCTTGGTGACCCTCAGCTCGGGTCTATCCAGGACGTTCAGCTGAAGTTCGCTCTTGAATATGCCGGCATAGGCTACGTGGTTAAATCCGCGTAACCTCACTCACAATTTTTTGTTCTCTTTTTTCGGCATGTTTCTTTGGTTATTCACGCCGGAGTACCGGGGTAAAACAAGTAACACATTTGATATCCTGTAACATGTACATACATAAAAGAGGATGGTGAATAACAAAGATCATGAAATGGTACATTAAGCTGATACTTCCGGCACTTGTTCTTGTCATGTGGGAGGTTGCGGCAATTCTGATGAACAATGCATACATCCTCCCCCGGGTGGAAAACGTCCTTGCTGTTTTTCTGACGCCGTTTGCCGACCTCTACGGATGCGGAAGTCTGATGGAAAACAGCTGGGTCAGTATTTACCGGGTAACGCTTGGTTTTATCATCGCCTGTCTGATCGCAGTCCCGCTGGGTATCATTCTCGGCCGGTATCCGGTTCTTGAACAGTTTTCAGACAGTCTGATCCAGATCCTGCGCCCGATCCCTCCTATGGCGTGGGTGCCTCTTTCTCTCGCCTGGTTCGGTCTGGGGCTTACTCCTATCGTGTTCATTATCGTGATAGGGTGTATCTTCCCTATCCTTGTAAACACGATCGACGGTGTAAAGAGGGTCAAGAAGAGCTGGGTCGAAACAGCCAGGATCTATCAGGCAAATGAACGCCAGATCATCACGAAAGTACTCGTCCCCGCGGCAGGTCCCGCCATATGGAACGGGCTCCGTGTGGGATTTGGGATCGCCTGGATGAGTGTTGTCGCAGCAGAAATGATGCCGGGTACCGTTTCCGGTCTTGGCTATCTCATCATGTATACGTACAACTGGGGCCAGGTCCAGATGGTTATCGCCGGTATGATCGCTATTGGTATCATAGGTATTGTTATGGACCAGTTCTTCCAGTATGTTCTGCGGAAAAAGTTCGCCTGGGAGGTGCTTGACAAATGACTGACTGGGATAAAGTATGGGTAAAGGTGGAGGACGCCACAAAGACGTTCTCTTCCCGGAAAGGTGATGTCACCGCTTTGGAGCATGTCAATCTTGAGGTCCACGACGGTCAGTTCGTCTGTCTGCTCGGTCCTTCCGGCTGCGGAAAAACCACGCTGCTTCGGATGATCGGGGGACTTGATGTTCCGACCAGTGGGAAAGTCTCCATCGATGGAAAAATCGTGGACGGGCCTTCACCGAAAATGACGATGGTCTTCCAGGAATACTCGCTTTATCCGTGGCGTACCGTTGCGGAAAATGTGGGTTTTGGTCTGGAGATGATGGGCGTTTCCAAAGAAGAGCGGATCATCGAGGTGAATAAGCGTCTCGCTCTGGTAGGTCTGACCGGATTTGCCGACAGTTATCCCTACGAGCTGTCAGGGGGTATGCGTCAGAGGGCTGCCGTTGCCCGGGCTCTAGCCTCGGATCCGGCCGTCATGCTGATGGATGAACCATTCGGCGCGCTCGATGCGCAGACCCGGAATAAAATGCAGCGCGAGCTTCTCCAGATCTGGGAGGAAACGAAAAAGACGATCCTTTTCGTTACACACAGTGTTGATGAAGCGGTTTATCTTTCTGACAAAATTGTCATTCTGACTCCCCGTCCGGGAAGAATATATGAAATATATCCAAATACTCTGCCCAGGCCGCGTGATCGTACCAGTGTGGAGTTTGCGAAACTCAGGAAAGATGTTCTCGCCGAGATCGAGAAATTAGAGGGGGAGAATGAGAACCTTTAATATGGTTTCCAACCAACCTAATTTGCACATTTAAGAGAGCTAGGAGTAATTAAAAATGGTAAGAAAGCCAGCACGAATGTATAATAAGCTCGCCAAGAAGGCATATTGCCGCCGTGAATATATGGGCGGTGTACCGGGCTTAAAAGTTGTAACGTTTGATATGGGAAACCTCTCTGAAGAGTTCCCGGTCGCAATTCATCTTGAAGCGCTTGAAGCATGCCAGATCCGTCACACGGCAATGGAAGCTGCACGTATCAACATGAACAGACGTCTGATGAAAGATGTCGGAAAAAACAATTTCCACTTAAAGATCAGACCATACCCTCACCACGTTCTCCGTGAACACAAACAGGCAACCGGAGCCGGTGCAGACCGTATTTCTGAAGGTATGAGACTTGCATTCGGCAAACCAGTCGGAACTGCAGCACGTGTTGAAGAAAGACAGCGTATTTTCACCGTCTGGACAACCCCGCAGTATATCGACCAGGCAAAGGATGCCCTGCTCCACAGCGGATACAAACTCCCGACTCCGGTCCGGGTAATCGTTGAGAACTAAGGCTTTTGCCTAAGCTCTCAATTTATGATACTTTTTTGTTGAAACTGTATGTTGGTTGCGATCTTGTGCAGGGTACCGTCTGATTCTGCACGTAACTACTGACTCCTCACCGATAGAGATTCGTGGTTTATTTCATTTTGCGGTGTTCGGGCTCTTTTGGTTTGTTCCGCCTTTTTCCTCTCGATGGGAATGTATTAATATCATCCTGCTGGAAACGTTAGGATTATGTTTGATCTGTTTAAAAAATCGAAGGCATCTTCCAATGCGCCTGAGATTGAGGATGATGAGTCTGATGAGGAAAATATTGTCATCTGGGAGCGGTACAACACAAAGACCTGTGAGGTGGAAGATATCCTTGAGCTGGAATGCTATGATGAGGACGGGCTTGAAGCGATGGAAACGCTCACCGACGTGAAAAAACCAAACGGTGAGTGGCAGGGATACCGGTACGTGTACATATCAAACGGCGTGGAGAAACATATCCGTCCAAAAGACAATAGATATCCCTGATTTTTATATGAGCAACAGTTTTTTTTCAGGTGGAGCCCGCGCTTGATACGGAATACATGCAAATATCACTTACTGTTACTCATCTGTGTGTATTATCTCGGCATTTTATGCTTTAATCCGGGGATATTATTCAGAAATGGGTGTGAATGTCCTGAAATTACAATTTGGGCATGATCCCGGGTCTGATGGAGGGAGACGGCATACCGGGTCCATGAACCATTTTTCATCACGAAGTAAGTTAAGGCTGGAGAACTATTATAGAACATCGCGGAACATTTCCGGGAATATCATCTGAACGATCCGCACGAACGGATATCCCGTTATGCGGAATCTGGTATGTGAACAAGCGTTCTTCAAAGCGAAGAACGGGAAAGAAAAAATGACAGAGTTTGTCGCAACCTTACAAAAACAAATAAAGCACCAGAAGCCTCCCGCAAAAACCCCGGGACAGTCTGCCAGAACCATTCGTCGGAAATATGAACTCATCGAACAGCTGAAAGAATCGGCAAAGTGAGAATATATCTGCCGTTGTATTAGGGAGATGACATACTTTTTTGATCTTGACGCGGTGATATTGTTTCGATTCCCTGTGGAATGGGAATATTCAGGCGCCGAAATGTATCCCTGAAGAAATTTTATCTCCTAAAAATGTATGATCTGCTTTTTTAAGCCAATGGTGATATTAATATAATTGGTACAATTTTACTATTGCATAGCAGTAGTAAGGAAAAAAATTCTGCAGAGCAAAAGGATGCGTGCAAAAATGGGAATATACCGATATCAGAAAGTGGATGCGTTTACATCAGATACATCAGCCGGTAATCCGGCTGCCTGCATTTTTTTGGATGAAGAACAATCTTTGTCAGAAGAAGCAATGCTGGAGATTGCCAGGCAGCACAAAGGGTTTGTTTCCGAAGTGGTCTACTGCCGGATGCACGGCGGTGTTTTTCTAACCTACTATTCATCTGAATGTGAAGTGAATTTCTGCGGACACGGGACGATCGCATGTATGTACTCCTTAGTTAAAAACACGGCGAGCCTTTCTGCATGCAGCGAAATACCGATCCATACGAACAGAATGGGGCAATTAACTGTCTATAACAGAATCAGAGATCAGGACGCTGTATTTATCTCTGCTCCCAAGCCAGCGTATATCGCTTCGTCTCTGCAGGCGGCGGATATTTCTGCTCCTTTGCGTTTGTCCGATGAAGATATAAGCAGGGAATTTCCGCTTGAGGTCATCGACGCCGGACTCAGAACATTGATCGTGCCGCTGAACTCTTTCCAAAAACTCGTTTCCATCTATCCGGATGAACCGGGTCTCAAGGAGTTCTGCCTGCAAAATGATATCGACATCATTCTGATCTTTTCTCTGGACCCGGTCGATACAAATAATATTGCCCATACAAGGGTTTTTGCACCGAAATTTGGATATTTGGAGGATCCTGCGACCGGTTCCGGAAATAGCGCGTTTGGATACTACATGTTAAAACACGATATATGGGACGGTTCATTGTGTTCCATCGAACAAGGGGGAAACAACAGAGTATTTAATAGTATCAAACTTCAGTTTCAGGACGATCTCCTGCTGTTTGGCGGTAAAGCCACGATCCGCATCGACGGTGTGTACTATTATTAACAGAGAACCCCAAAGAAAAATGTCCGACCATCAATTGAGATGAGGGCCTAGATAAAAATTGGCGGGGACTGGATTAAATACTGCCGTGCAGAACGTATCATTTAACTGAGAATATGATCGCAGCCAAATCAGAAAAAAAACAAATGACAAGAGAATTGTTTGCTTTTCTTGCCATAACCTTTGCCGCAACCTATCTCCTTGAGATCTTTGTGATCATGCAGGAGGGGTCCGGGATATTATCCAGCAAGTGGGTGCTCATTCCGATGTACATTCCGGCTGTTGGTGCAATACTGTGTATGGTCGGATTCAAATCAAAGGCTTTGACAAGGCAGTCAAAACAATTCCTTGCCATGTTCCTGCTCGCTTCCGCTGTCACGCTGGTGGAGGGATTATATCAGCCTCTTCTTGGAACGATCGGACCTCTTCCCCTTCTTACCGCGATCATCTCTGTTGCGGCATTCCTACTGGTTCTCCTGCAGAACCTGAAAGCATCCGGGAGGAGAAGCCTCTCTGACTCAAAACTATCCTTTGGACATAATTACCGGTACTACCTCATCATACCGGTAATCTTCTCGGTGCTGTTCATCCTTGCGTATTTCATGATCCATATGCTTGGACTGAGCCTTCCGACGATGGAATACAGTCCTGGCTCATTCTTCGTGTTCATTGGCATGTCCGTATTGACGTTCGTTATTACATGGCCCAAATATTTCGGAGAAGAGTACGGCTGGAGATTTTACCTTCAGGACAGGGTATTTGCCCTCTTTGGCGTTTACCCGGGAGTTGTCATTGTTGGGATCGTATGGGGCTTGTGGCACCTGCCGCTTATGCTCGTCGGGTTGAATTTTCCCGACACCCCCCTTGCAGGAAATATCATGTATATCGGATGGACGATCATTCTCGGTATTATATTCAGCTATGCCGTGCTGAAGACCCGGAGCATCTGGATTGCAGTCCTGCTGCATGCCCTCACGGATGCCTTTATTGGTACTGGGAGCGGGTTGATCGCAAACAGCAATATTCTCATAGCATTTCTGCCGATTCTTCTTCTTATGGGAATATTTGCTGCCGTTCTCATCAGGTCGCGGGTATGGAAGGATGAACCAGTCAGTGAAAGTATCGAAAAACCATCCTCTCTCTGAACAGCTCATCTCTGATCCATGTGAGTTCAACAGAGTTTTATCGACACCGAAAGGTGGTGGAAGTGTCAGCTCACTCTGTTAATTGAGATATTTCCGCTGTTCCGTCTCATAGCGACGAATACTGCCTTAAATCACGATTTAACGACCTTAAAAGAGAGCCGTCGGAGGGACTTGAACCCTCGGCCTGCTGATTACGAATCAGCCGCTATACCGCTAAGCCACGACGGCACACTGTGTGCTTAAACACATTGCCTGTTAGACAATAAATAGGTTATTGATTTATGAATATCCCTGAAGGGTCGGCGTATCCGTTCCTTCGGGATGCGCTCCGTTTGTTATCTGTCCAAACTTCGTCTCGTACTCATTCACACTCTTCTGCAGCGCGGTCAGAAGTTTCTTCGCATGGGTCGGGCTGATCGCGACGACTGCCTTTGCTTTTGCCTGATTTGCCATAGGGAGCTGATGTAAAAACATCATCGTGAACTCGTCATCCTTGAATGCGATCTGGATCATATTGCTGTAGACCGGGTCAAGGTTCTGAGGGATCTGAATGTTGAGTTCGTTGCCTGCCATAATTATTAATAGTGTGTTAAACGAACTTATGTTTATGGAGTCATCATGCCGGACGAAAAAATTTCTGTAACAGATGTGGTGAAAGCAGGCACCTGTCCCATGCAGTTGTACCTGGCAAAATCCGTCGTTATTCCCTACGAAGAGCCGATTGCCTACACGGTTGCAAAGCAACTGTCCTATTATCTTGGAGATATCCTCTCTGCCGAGGATGTCTGGGAAGAGGGGTTGAAAAATATGGTTCCCGAGGATCAGCCCGCGCTTTCGTACCTGGAAAAAATGGTTGCCGCCTGCAGCAAGGTGACCTGGCGTCAGGCCGAACGGTATGATGTATCTGTTTATTCTGAAAAATACGGGATATACGGGAAGGTAGACCGGTTTTTTGATGACAGTTTCTCACTTGTAAAAAGCGGCGAGGCGCCGACCCGCGGTGTCTATCTTCACGATCGCCTCAGAGTGATCTGTTATGCCGTCTGTCTTGAAGAGATGTTTGGAAAACCCTTCTACGGGCGCGTTGAGTATCTTGGTTCGGGAACGATCCGCAGTGTCGTTGTAGAGCCAAAAGACCGCCGCGCTCTTTTTCTTGCACTAAGGGCAGCAGAAAAGGTGATGAATGGGGGGATACCGAAAGTCGTCCGCGGCCCGTATTGTACCTGGTGTAAATTCGTGGACACCTGTTCCGCCGTTGAAAAACCCAAATCTCTCTTTTCCAAAATGATGTCAAAGGCATAACATAGATATTCTGAGAATAAAAGATACTAAGATAATAATGACCTTTGAACTCTCAGAAGATATTCTCGAAGCAATACTCAATACCGGAAAGGAGACAGTAAAGGTTTCGAATCTGGAAGATCTGGTACACGGTGATACCGAAGGACTCAGCAAAGCGGTAACCTGTCTCAAAGACAAAGGGTATCTCACCGAATCTGCTCATGGCCTTTCACTCACTGATAAGGGTTCAGTCAAAGCTGCCCAGGTGGCGCGCAAACATGCTGTCCTGACCAGTTTTCTTACCGATGTTCTTGGAACCGAACCTGATCACGCATCAAAGGAGGCGTGCCTCATGGAGCACAGCATCTCGTCAGAAACGATTGACCGCCTTGACACGTTTCTGGAAAAGCGCGGCCCGGGACATAAACCCGGCCGCGAAAGAGGATGGGGGAGACGCGCATCCACGTCGGAACAGACGAGTCCCAGGGAACATGAAGGACATGCCGGACTCACGAAACGAAATCCCATCGTGTCTCTCTCCGAGTGCGAGGAAGGTTATCTCCTGCATGTCTCCATGATCCGGTGCTTTGCAAAACACAGCAGGCTCATCGATCTCGGCGTCATCCCCGGGGAGCTCATCACACTCAGACGAAAACTTGACAATCACGCGGTCGTCATAACCGTAAAAGGATGCGATATCGCATTAAGCCCCGAGGTCGCCGAGAATATCATGGTCGAGCGGTGCAATACCCCATGATGCGCCGGGCAGTTCTGATCGGTAATCCGAGTGTAGGGAAATCCCTTATCTTCAATCACCTGACAGGGCTGGGTGTCGAGGTGAGTAATTATCCGGGCACGACCGTAGGCCTGATGTCCGGACTCGTTCGTCACAACGGAACAGAGTTTTCACTTGCCGATCTTCCTGGGATCTATTCTCTCTCTGGAAGATCCGATGAGGAGAAACTCGTCAGAGAGTATCTTGTCACCGGAGATGCGGATCTCATCGTGGCGGTTTTGGATGCCAAACATCTCGAACGGAATCTGTATCTTCTTCTTCAGGCCTCCGAGATCAGAAAACCTCTGGTGATCGTGCTCAATATGATGGACGATGCAAGATCTGCAGGCAAGATCATCGATGCTGATGCCCTTTCGAAAAAGTTCGGGGTTCCGGTGATCGAGACGATCGCAACAGAGGGTAAAAACCTGGAAAAGATCGCGGACTATGTCATCGGCGATGAACTGCCTGTGCCCGCGATCGTTCCGCGCTATGATCATCACATCGAAGCAGCGGCCAAGAACCTGCAGAAGTTTCATAATCTTTCGGAAGCCGAGTCGATGTTTGCTCTGGAAAATGTTTCCCTGAGCACTCTCTCCCCCGAGGTGATGGAAAGTGCCGCGGTCATCTCAGACGAGATCCAAAAACGGCATATGATGTCGCCGGATCAGATCATCGGGGCAAACCGGCACAACACGGCAAAGGCGATCTCCGAAGAGGTGACGACCATATCCCCGCAGAAGAAACGCCGCGACCTCGACTCGCTTCTCACGCGCGGGTTTCCCGGCGTTCCCATTCTGATCATCACGATGGTCGGTATTCTCGGCATCGTCTTTCTCCTGGGCGGATTTCTGGAGGAGGGCATCATCGGTTTGATGACGACCTACCTTCTTGATCCGTTTCACACTCTGGAGCTGAATCCGTTTCTGGATACGGTCGGGGGCGCCGTGATCCTTGCTTTGATGTCAGGTTTCGGCATCGCCTTTCCTTACGTGTTTTTGTTCTATATCTTCATCTCGATTTTAGAGGACACCGGATATCTGACCCGAGCTGCTTTCCTTGCGGACCGGGGTATGCACAGATTAGGTCTCCACGGGCAGGGACTGATTCCACTCGTGCTGTCATTTGGATGCAGTGTCCCTGCGATCATGAGCACGCGTTTTCTCCCGACCAGACGTGAACGGGTGATCGCCTCCGTTCTCGTGACGATGCTTCCCTGCTCTGCGAGAACCGTCGTCATCTCCGGGATCGTTGCTTCCTTCGTCGGGTTCGGCGCCGCATTTTCCATCTACGGGATCGTCTTCATTCTGGTCTTTGTTCTCGGCTGCGTGCTTTCCCGGATAACTCCCGGTGAACAGTACGGGATGATCCTCGAGATGGCTCAGCTGCGCCGTCCGATCCCGAAGTATGTGGTGAAAAAAGCATGGATGCGTGTCAGCGAGTTCCTGTACATCGCGATGCCTCTTCTGCTGATCAGCAGTGTGTTTCTGGGGATCTTTGAGTACCTCGGACTTGTCACGATGTTCGAGTCATTCATAGATCCGATTTCCACCGCGGTCCTCGGGCTGCCCGGATTTGCGTTCACCGCTCTCATGTTTGGGATCCTTCGAAAAGAGATGGCATTTGAGACACTCGCAGTCTTAGGGGGAACGACCGATCTTGCTTCGATCCTTTCGAGCAGTCAGCTCTATATCTTTGCCTTGGTGTGTGTTCTTTTCGTTCCCTGTATCTCAACGATCGCCGTTCTGATGAAGGAGATCGGGGTAAAAGCGGCCGCTCTTATCACGGTGTTCACTCTTCTGCTCGGCACTTCCCTTGGCGCGCTTCTGCATTTTGTGTTCATGCTTGTATGAGCCGGGGATCCCCCTCCCTCTCTCAATAAAAATAACATGAGCGAGAGCCAACAGATGAGTAACAATGCTGACTTTTATCGGGCTTGGCCTCTTTGACGAATCTGATGTATCGGTCCGGGGAATGGATGCCATCAGATATGCCGACACGGTGTTTCTGGAAGTGTATACCTCAGTTCTTACCGGCGCTTCGATCGAACGGCTCGAAGCCTGTTACGGAAAAAAGATCACGCCTCTCTACAGGGAGGATGTGGAGATCCATGCAGATAAGATCCTCGATGCCGCCGAGTTTGGGAATGCGGTTTTTCTGACCGCAGGTGACTCGATGATAGCGACGACCCATTCGGATCTCCGTATCCGGGCGGCAGATCGAAACATTCAGACGAAAATCATTCACGGGGCCTCGATCACGACCGCGGTCTGCGGTCTTTCCGGTCTGCAGAACTATCGGTTCGGCAAATCCGTTTCCGTCCCGTTTCCGTACGGGAAATGGTTCCCGATGACCCCGATCGAGGTCATATCGGCAAACCAGAAGGAAAACCTCCACACGCTGGTCTTTTTAGATATTCAAAAAGACAAGGAACGCTACATGAAGATCTCCGAGGCGGTCGATCTGCTGGAAGAACAGGCCCGCCGCGTGGATGCAAAGATCCCGCTGTATGTCGGCATCGCCCGTGCGGGTTCGCCCGACCCAGCGGTCCATGCAGGAAGTGCCGAGGAGATGAGATCGTTTGAGTTCGGCTCCCCTCTGCATATTTTAATCGTCCCGGCAAAACTTCACGACATCGAGCGGGAGTATCTCGAGAGGTTCGCCGGTCTATGCTGATCGATGCATACGGGAAGATTTTTGCCGGGGATTCGCGTTCCGAGAAGACCGTGCCGAACGACACGGTTCTTGGACAGACCGCGGACGAGATCGCCGAGATGGTCTCCTGTTATGCATCGGACGGCAGGGTGTTTTACAAAAAAGGTGATCTGGTCAACGCCGCCGCCTCGTTTGCCTATGGCTCCGGCTGGCTGGATGCCGGTCGTTATCTAGGCTACCTCGCCGGCTCGCCGTCGGCTCCTCCAAAGATCGATGAATGCCTCCCGGAATCTCTTGCAGAGCATCTGATCGAGAAAACCTACCGGTATCAGAGGATGCTGACGAGCGCCTTGGACGGAGTTACTCCCGCGCCCGACCAAAAGACCGCGATGTATGCGGCGGCATGTATGATTTTTGAAACCGCCCACTCATATCTTGGCAGGGGGGCAGTTTATCTTCCGGATGATCTCATCAATGCTCTGGTGCTGTTTTCCTACGGATACGGCTGGCTTGACTGCGGGGTTCGTGTCGGTCTGTTTTCGATTTCCGGAGACCGGCATCTCTTCACCATCTAAAACAGTCTTTTCCGCCACTTTTTCACGAGCTTCAGCGTTTTCTCTTTGTATGGAGGATACCGAAGGGCGATGTCGGGTCTTGTTTTTCGGATCACGACCGTACGTTTCCTCGTGAATGTTTCCAGCGAATCTTTTCCGTGATACTTTCCCATCCCGCTTGTTCCGACCCCGCCGAAGGGTGAATTCTGGTTTGCAACCTGCATCATCACATCATTGATGCAGACTCCTCCGGAGGGATGAAGGTCAAGGAGGGTTTTGCAGAACTGTTTGTTCGCAGAAAAAATGTACAGAGCCAGCGGATCTTTTTTGATCAGCTGTTCAAGTTCATCTTTCCTATCCCAGGTGAGGATAGGGAGGATCGGACCGAAGATCTCATTCTGCATTATCGTGTCGGACATACCGGCTGACAAAATCGTCGGCGCGATCTTTCTTCCTGTCGGATCGTGTTCTCCTGCACGGAAGATGAGATTGTCCGGTGTTTCAAATGAAATCAGACGGTCATATGCCTCTTTTGTCACGATCTTTCCGTAGTCGCCATTTGTTGCCGGATTACTTCCGTAGAGGGTGACGATCTCTTCTTTGAGTTTTCTCACGAGTTCGTCCCGCACTGAGCTGTGTGCCAGCAGATAGTCCGGGGCAATGCAGGTCTGTCCGGCATTTGCAAACTTCCCCCAGGCGATCCGTTTTGCGGCTACGGAGATGTCGGCTGTCTCGTCGACGATGCATGCATTTTTCCCGCCAAGTTCCAGGGTCACCGGCGTGAGATGGATCGCCGCCTTTTCTGCAATCATTTTTCCGGCATCTTTCCCTCCGGTGAAGAAGATGTAGTCATACTGGGCATCCAGATCGACCTCATCCTCTACACTGACCCACTCTTCGGGAAAAACTTCCGCAAGGATCGTCCGGATCATTATCCCAGTCTCCGGGGATCGTCGGGATGTTTTTCCGATAACCACGTTTCCTCCGGCGATGATGCCTGCAAGCGGGAGCATGAAGAGATGGAACGGATAATTCCACGGAGACAAAAGGAGAGCAAGCCCGAACGGATCGTGACGAATAACAGTTTTTGCCGGAAAAAGCAGCAGGGGGGAGCGGACCTTCTCATCTCTCAGGAGTTTTTTCGTGTGCCTGATCAGGTAATCGATCTCGTGAAGGACAGGCGCGATCTCAAATGCGTATGCCTCGAACGGACATTTGCCAAGATCGGCAAACAGGGCGGCCGTGATCTCCGGTTCATGGTCCTCTATGGATGCACGGAGTTTTTGCAGAGCGAGGAGTCTGCGCTTTATCGGGAGCGTATTGCCGGCGTCAAAAAAATACCTGTGAGCTTCGATGGACATATGTTCCACTTGTGCTTCACAAAAATAAAAAGGGATCTATTGATTTTTCAACGTCTGGTGAAGGGTATGGATCCGCTTGCGGGCTGCAGTCGTTTCCTCATCTTCTTTTTCAAATGAGAGTGAGAGGATATCGCCGACGGTTGTGCCTGCCGGCAGGTTTTCCAGAGGGAACACTCCAAGCGGTCTCTCGCCTTTTGGAACGCGAAGCAGGAGCGCGGCTTTGTTGTTTTCTATTTCATCCACGGTCACGAGCAGCTTCATACCCTGATCCCGTCTCCCGACACGAGAATATTTCCTGCGATATGTTCGTTTCTAGTGACGACGGAGTAGACTGATCCGTCGGTCGTCACAACCACATCCCCGTCAAGATCGGTCCGGTAGATATGGTCGGTGTATTTTGCGAACCGTGTCAGGGCTTCGATATGCGGATGACCGTACTCATTGTCTGCACCAAGACTCATGACGATGACGTTCGGGCTGACTGCTTTGAGGAATGCATCCGTGGATGCGGTCGAACTACCGTGATGTCCGGCTTTCAGAATTTCCGCATCAATCGAGGTTCCGGTGGAGAGAATGTAAGCCTCGGCCTTCTTTCCGGCATCTCCCGTGAGAATAAATGAGACATTCCCGTAGGTTACGTTGAGAACGATGGAGTTTTCGTTGATATCGGGCGATGATCCGGTCATAATCAGATCCTGCGGCGGGGAGAGGATCTCGATTTTCACGCCGTTCCATGGTGATGGAATAACATCTCCTTCTCTGACAAGAGAGTAACTGACATTTTCGTCAGAGATGTACTGCAGGAGATTTTCATATGTTGCGGATGTATGTTCCACACCGTTGTCATAGACAACTCCCACGTCGTAGGCCGCGAGAACATCCTTTGCTGAACCGATGTGATCATAGTCCTGATGGGTTAGCAGCAGGAACTCCAGTTTGTCGACGCCAAGCGAATCAAGGTATGCGAATATTGCCGAGCGTGATTCGCGAATCGAAGGGGACATCGTCTCTCCTGCATCGATCAGCGCATATGTTCCGTCTTTGGCAAGAAGTATCGCATCCCCCTGCCCGATATCGATGACATGCATGGAAAATGCGTGCTCATCGGTGATCAGCGGGGCAAGCGGTGTTGAACCCCCGAAGCCGCCAAGTTCCGCACCTCCAAAGATGACTACAGCGGCGATAACGAGCAGACCTGCGATAAGGCTGATGATCTTTTTCTGTGCCGAAGCTGATGAACGCCGTTTTCTGCCTGATCTCTTTGCCATATGAGGTAATGATATGAACACTGAAGAAAAAAAGAGATTGGTTTGGGTATTTTGGATTATGCGTTCTTTACAGAGCCCGCAGTCCAGGAAAGGATCATCGCAAGGACCAGAACGATGAGTGCCGCAATGATGGTTCCGTCAAGCATCTGAAGGAAGGATGCTGAGTAGTTGTCCGAGGCTCCCGCAAGGAAGATGTTTTTCAGGATGGAAACGATCCCGATGGAAATTGCCATTCCAAGCATTCTGGTGGTGGAAAGCGTTCCTGAAGCCATTCCAAACTCCTGGCGTGTCACGGAGTTCATAATGGCAGTGCTGTTGGGCGTTACAAAGATCGCGATACCTACTCCGAAGAGTGCCTGAACCGCGATCATGCTCCAGATGGCTGTTTCCGTACCGCAGGTAAGCAGAACGATCATTCCTATACTGATGATGAGCAGTCCCGTGGTCGTTGCATACTTCGGCGGGGCGTTTTTGATGAGCCGGTCGATCGCGGTGAGGATCAGAGATCCGATTCCAAATGCGGCGATGCTTGCCGAGAGGATCGCTCCGGTCAGCCAGACAGGTTCCGCGGAAGCTGCGCCCATAAGGAATGCTCCTGCAATTCCTGCGATGGTGAGAAGTACGCCGGAAGCAAGAAGCCATCTTGGGAGAAGGTGATCATAGAATCTGCCCGCCACGATTGTGAATAATACGAGGATCAGTCCCTGTGTGGTGACGATAAGGGCACGCGGGAGCGCGTCTGTTATTCCCCAGACATTTGTCATGTAGAGCGAGACAAGGGACCCCATTGCATAGATAGCCACATAATACAGCAGGTTTGCCGAGTTGTTGAAGGTGAATCCCCTGTTGTGCAGGATCAGGTTGATTGGAATAAGGGGATTTGCATTCCTCTTTTCATAGAAGAAGAATGCGATCAGAAGAATGATCCCTACGATAAGAATCCCGAATGCTTCCGCGTTTGGCTGTTTGGAAAATCCATAGAGCGAAAGCGCCATGCCGATCATAAATAGAACAGCTCCGATCCAGTCGTAAGGACCTTTGTCGGTCGGCTGATCACGCGGAATGAAGGGAAGTGCAAGGAAGAAGGAGAGAAGCGCCACGGGACAGAGGATGAGATATACCATCGACCAGCCGAAGACATCGGTCAGTGCTCCGGCAAGCAGAGGTCCGGCGAGCTGTCCCATAAAGACGCCGGTCATGGCGATCCCTATTGCGGTGCCTCGCAGTTCGATTTTCACGGCCGATGCAAGCAAAGCTATCGCGGTTCCAAACATCAGCGCATTTCCGATGCCCTCTATCGCCCGCATCATCAGGACCATTTCGCCTGACGTTGACATCCCAACCCCGAGTGATCCTATGCCGAGCAGAAGGACACCAATACAGAAGAACCACTTCTTGCTGAATTTATCGGCAAGTCTTGCCGCAGGTATAAGAAAAATCGTGGATGTGAGCAGGTAGACGGTAAGGATCCAGCCGTAAAGACCCCAGTAGTCAGGTCCCATCGTATATCCCAGTCCGTTCAGCATATTCGGGAGGGCGATGTTCGTCGCTTCTCCGATGAACGGGGGCAAAAAGCAGGCAATTCCGACTGTTATGGCAATAAGATATTGTTTTGCACTCAGACGCAATGTTTCCATATACATCTGTATTGTTTTTTGGATGTATTAATGAGTGTCTATTTTGCGTTGTTACTCAAAAAAGAGTTCGATCAATTACGTCTGCGGCCTTCTCTGACGATCTCATCAGCTCTGTTCTCATTCAGACCTGGTGCAAGAAATCGCCACTCGCTTTTTATCTCCCGTTCATCTGCTGGATCCCTATATTTCATGAGCATCGTTACGGCATGCATGCAGGTTTTGCAGAGGGGGACGGTGTTTTCTGGATCGGATTCTTCACCGAATCGGAACTGCTGATGAGGAACCGAAGTGTCTGCTCCGCAGAGATAGCAGACGTTTGGGTGATATCTCACCGTCTGCTTTTTTGGATTCGGTTTTTCTTCGAGGAAGAAAGGAGCGGGTTCATCATCTGATCTTCCGATCACCGATTTATCTCTGGCGAACGTCTGAGACGTCGGATATGTTTCTTCAGAGGGTTCTGGATCGAAAACTGCCGGCTCGCTCATCTCCCGAGGCTCTTTTTCAAAAATGTCATCTTCAGAGGTATCCGTTATCCTATGAGAATGTTTTTCTCCCTCAGGTGTACGAGCATGATCTTTTGTAGGGAATTCTGGGGGTCGTCCTGATGATTTTCCCTGACCGAAGATCCCTGACAAAAACCCTCTTTTTTTTGGTTTGTCCGCCCGTCCGTCCGCCGTCAGGGCATCGATGCCGTAACCAGATAATGGTCCATGATTCGCTTCGTCATAGACGCTCGACGAACCTGTGTGTTCTTTTGATCCAAGAATAGGATTATTTTTTCTGATCTTTTTTGGTTTTTCACTGCTGATGGATCCGCCTAATGGATCAAACTCCTTTTTTCGTGCCAATTCAATGATCCCCTGTTATAGGGAATATACATTTTCGTTTACTTAATACCTCTGTCCCTTCTATCCAGATTTTTTCAGATTGCGTGTTCATTCCTGTATTTGAGATTTGGATCTCTCTACTTTTCGTACAAAAAGAATACATACTAGTGAGAGGTATTGTATAGTATCAGAACTAATTCTGATTAACACGAGAGTGATTCTATGAAAAAGACTTCCTATTTGTTTATTGCTCTGATCGTCCTCTTTCTCTTCGCCGGTGCTGCATCAGCACAAACCATTGGCGGTGACAAAGGTGTCGTTCAGGTAACCTGTGATGTGAACGGGGCATCCGCCTCTCTGATTTCCATCAACGGTGATGTTGTTGAGACCAAGACCATTACCAACGGTATGGCTGAGTTCTACGTGTACACGACCGGCACTCCTGTGAATCAGGTCATTGTTTCTGCAGACGGTTATTACACTGCCAGTGCCTCCGTCTCCGTCCCGGCAGCCGGCGAGACCACTGTTGTCCCGGTAACGCTTGAGGCAAAACCGGTTGGCGGCGACCGCGGTTTCCTCCAGGTAAACACCAATGTCATTGGAGCAAAAGTTGATGTTATGTCGTCAGGTTCAGTCGGCTATTCCGGATACACCGATGTTGACGGCAAGATCCAGTTTGCTGTGTATACGACTGGTACACCAATTAACTCTGTTGTCGTCTCGGCACCCGGATGGGTCACCCAGACCGTTTCAGTAACTGTCCCTGACAAAGGTCAGACTGAGATCGTCAATATTGAGATGGTTTCCACTAACCCTATAATTGGCGGCGACCAGGGCGTTATCAGCGTTACCAGCAATGTTGAAGGCGCAAAAGTCGAGCTGATCTCCATCTCCGGTTCTGTCGGTTACACAGGTATGATCTCCAACGGTAAAGCAGATATTGCGGTTGTCACGACCGGAACCCCGGTCAATCAGGCACGTGTCTCCGCGACCGGTTATCAGACCGCCACTGTCGGGGTAATCATGCCGTCAAAAGGTGAGACCCTTACCTTCAATGCTCCGCTGAACGCAACACCCGCATCCCCGATGGGCTTTGCCATACTCGGTCTTCTTGGTGTAATTGGTGTAGTTGCTTTAGTCCGCAGGGACTAATCTTATTTTTTTCTTTTCTCATTCACATTTCCTGTCAACGGGATTTAATATCTCAAAGTTCTATTCTGATTACAGCTATGAGTGATTTGGAACCGATCGATAATCCGGAAAGCTGGTTTTCAGCTGGTGAACGTGAACGTGATGCAGGAAATCTCCGTCAGGCTCAGTTGTGCTTTGAGCGGGCAGTCGTTCTCGATCCGCACAATGCAGTGTACTGGTCAGAATTAGGGCTCGTGATGCATGAGAACAATGATGAGACCGGCGATCCCCTCCGCTGTATTCGCCGTGCGCTCGAACTGGATCCGCGTTGTGCTGCGATCTGGTGCGCGAAAGGTGTCGTTCTCTTTCGTCAGGGAGATCCGCAAGCTGCAGTGGTGGCATTTCAGCGGGCAACGAAACTTAATCTTCGTGAGGCTGATTACTGGATGAATCTTGGTCTTGCCTACGCAGCTCTCGAAGAGTACAATAATGCTCTTCAGGCATTTGAGATCGGCATCGAACTTGTACCAACCGATGCAGGATTCTGGGAAAGAAAAGGAACGGTCCTTCGTGAACTTGGCGAAAAAGAACGCTCAGAGATATGTCTGGCCAATGCCCGCCGCTTTTCCTGAGGGCATAATCATCTTAAGGTCTCTTCAGGAACATATGCTCACACAGGCCTGATTACGCCTGCAGTTTCGAGTTTATGATAGAGGTATCCGTCCCGCACTCCGGATCTGCTGATGATCACCTTCTTACTTCCATAATATCCAGCGATAGTCTGGAGGATGATCATTCCAGGAATGAGCGTGTGGATCCGTTCGGGAGCCACGTTGAGGATGTATGATATTGCGGTTTTTCGATCTCCATCTGCCAACTCGATCATTTTCTGAAGATCATTGATGGTGTATTCTATTCCAGGAGCGTCTTTGCCATTCAGTTCGCGGTTCAGGCGGCAGCTTGCCCGGACCGTCCCCCCGACGCCGCAGATGGCTGTTGCAGGAATATGTTTACAGGATGCAGGAATCAAATCGAGTTTGGTCTTCACCTCCTTTTCGATACGTTTACGCTCCGCAGGAGTCGGCAGAAGATCTGAAATGAATGAGGTGTAAGCATTCAGGGAACCGATCTGCATCGATTCGGTGGTGAGGATCTCGTTATTCTGATAAAACACCAGTTCAGTACTCCCGCCGCCAATATCCACCAGAAGGCCGTCATGCATATCAACGGTCTGCAAAGCTCCATAGTAGTCGAAAACCGCCTCTTCTCTGCCGCTTAGGACATCAACATCGAATCCTGTATGTTTTCTGATCTCCTCGGTTACTTCCAGCGTATTCTCGATATTTCGAAGCGATGCCGTGGCAAATACATACAGACGCTCCACTCTCACACTCTCCAGTATCATTTTGAAGTCATGTAAGACATCCACTGCTTTTTTTATCCCTTCTGGTGTCAGACGCCGTTTTTTTACATACCCGACGAGTCCTGCTGTATGTTTTTTACTGAGTTTCGGCTCAAGAGCGCTGCCGTTTACGTTGTACAGTACCAGACGTACCGTATTGGAACCAAGATCTATCACGCCGTACATTGTTTTGGTTTCTCCCTCGCCATGCTCTGGTTATAGCTTACACGTGAAGATTCTTAATAGTGTGCTATAGAAAAAAAGAGGAGTGCAGTGAAATTTTCAGTTATTGAATTCTCTGATGACGTTGACCATCTCGATTGCCCCCACCGCGGCATCGAAGCCTTTGTTTCCTACCTTTGATCCGGCGCGTTCAATCGCCTGTTCAAGATTATCTGTTGTCAGAACACCAAACATGACCGGAATTCCGGATCTCAGCGAGACGGTCGCGATACCTTTTGTCACCTCATTACAGACATAGTCGTAGTGGCTTGTTGATCCGCGGATCACGGCTCCCAGACAGATGACCGCGTCATACTTTTTGGACGCCGCCATTTTTTCGGCGATCAGCGGGATCTCGAATGCTCCGGGGACCCAGGCGATCTCTATGTCGTCATCTGCCACATCATGCCGTTTTAGGGCATCCAATGCCCCTCCAACCAGTTTTGCTACGATAAACTCATTGAATCTTGCTGCAACTATACCTATTTTAATGTTTTTTGAAACCAGCTTTCCTTCGTAAACTTTCACACTAATCACCTTAACAGTCCATTGGACTCATCTTTTTCTGTTCAACTGCAAGAGCCGAAGCCTCCTGCTCTCTCCGGTATGTCTGGAGGTCTTTGATGGTCACAAAGATCAGATTATACTTCTTCGCCATCGAGATAAGCTCGGGAGTCCGCATCATTTCTCCATTGTCCGCCATGATTTCACAACAAAGTCCTGCCTCCTTAAGTCCCGCCAGTTTCATGAGATCGACGGTCGCTTCGGTGTGTCCTTCACGTTCGAAGACGCCGTTATCTTTTGCAACAAGCGGGAACATATGCCCCGGTCTTCGAAAATCGCCAGGGCGTGCCAAAGGATCGATACATTTTCGTGCCGTGATGCCGCGTTCTACCGCGGAGATGCCGGTGGTGGTGTCGACATGATCGATGGAGACAGTGAATGCTGTTTCGTGATTGTCGGTATTTTTTATCACCATCGGCGGGAGAGAGAGTTTCTCGGCGAGCTGTCCCGACATCGGCATGCAGATCAGCCCTCTGCCGTATTTCGCCATGAAGTTGACATTTTCCGTAGTGGCATGTTCGGCGGCACAGATCAGGTCACCTTCATTTTCTCTGTTTTCATCGTCGGTGACGATGATCATCCTCCCATTTCTGAGAGATTCCAGCGCTTCTTCGATTGTGTTAAATGTAAACATGGCTAAAATCCTGCTTTGCTGAGGTATTCCTCGGTTATGACACATCTTTGCGGTTCGCTCTTCTGCATTCGGGTGATGAACCGTTCAACGTATTTGCCAATCATATCACACTCCAGATTCACAGTCTCTCCCTGAGATTTTGTGAGAAGGGTCGTGGATCGTTCCGTGTGGGGAATAACGGCAATGCTGAATGAATTCTGAGTTGTGGATGCCACTGTAAGGCTGATGCCGTCAACTGCGATGGATCCTTTTTCAACGATGTATTTCAGAATGCTGTTATCAGCGGTAATGGTGACCCAGACGGTTTTTCCATCCCGGCGGATCATTGAGATAATTCCTGTTCCGTCAACATGACCGGTGACGATGTGCCCGCCGAAACGACCGTTTGCCGCCATGGCACGTTCAAGATTCACGAAACTTCCAGCTCTGAGTGCTCCAAGAGAAGTCCGTGCGAGTGTTTCGCTTGTGGTATCGGCATCGAAACTCTGCCCGGCAAGTTTGCTTACGGTAAGACAGACGCCGTTCACTGCCACACTGTCCCCTAGACGCAGGTCTTCAAAGATCCTGTCGCCTCTGATGGAAAGTATCGAGGAGTTTTGACCTTGCATGATCCTGGTCACTGTTCCGATCTCCTCTACGATTCCGGTAAACATGATCTTTGACTCCTGTGCAGGTTGAACCAGCCTGATTATCTATTCAACCCTCAGCTATTTAATCGTTATCAATTTTGAGTTTCAAATCAAAAATGAGTTAAAATGATTTTTGACCTGCCTGATGCCGGTGCTTTCCGGCTCTATGCAGCTTGATTCCCTCACGTATTTACTATGGCTGGCAGCGTCACGAAAAATCATAAAATAAAAACAAAAACAGTGGACCCGAAGGGATTCGAACCCCTGACCTCCGCCATGTAAGGGCGACGTCATAACCACCTAGACCACGAGTCCAAATTACCTTACTAAATACTATTTACGGAGTTATTAATCCTGCGGAAAAGGAGTGGGAATGATCCCGACCCGATTTCTGTCTTATGCAAGACCGAATGACTTCAGGGTAACAGCGGTGTCGACCTTTCCGACCTGATACACTTTGCCCGTGGAGACTTCGTTGATGATGACTTCGGCCGGTGAGAACAGGCTCTTGTCGATCTTGTAGAAGTCGTATCCTGCTTCCTTGAAGATCTCATTGAACGGTTTGCCGTATCCGTTCGATGAACAGCTGGGGATCTTCTCAAGATAGTCGACGATCTCCGGAGCATTCATCGTCAGGTTGATCTGTCCGTGGTAGATGGTTGCGTCGTTTGTAACGCCCATGGCGAGTTTTGCTCCTCGTACCGGCGGGATCGGGGCAGTACCTGCGGCCGCAATGATCTTTGTCGTGTCAAAGCCGAGTTCGTTCAGTTTGTACACTGCGGTCTCGACGCAGCGTCCGGCGACCTGAATAGAGCCGACGATGGATGACGTCGGGGCAACGAGTGCGCAGACGTTCGCGACATCGACCTTACACTTCTCTGCGATCATCTCCATGACCGCTCCGCTTGGCAGACGGTCTGCTTCAAGACAGATCACTGCTGCATCTGAGTCATCCTCATAGCCGATCACTTCATAGGTGTGTTTCGGCTGAAGGGACAGGGCGCGTGCGGGTCCGGATCCCATTGCGAAGAAGTTGTCAAGTTTCACGGTCCAGCCGGCTTTCTGTGAGCCGAGGCAGGAGATCGCCGGGAAATCGGTGTTCACATCGATGAAGGTCATCGGGAACTGGCCGACCATACCCTGACGGAAGGCAATGTCTCCAAGGCCGCCCATACAGATGCGGGTGAAGTAGTCACCTGCTCCGTATCCGCCTGGGACACTCACACCACAGTCGACCACACGGGAACCGTTGTCGAGTTCGTGGTATGCAACATTAAACAGATCTGCGTTCTCTACGAGTTCTTCGAAGAGATCAAGTCCAAGTTCGTTTACACTTACCAAAATAAATCACCCTAAGGAATATTATTCAGATATGGGACCGTCAAATAGATAAGAGTTATGAGTCGGGATCGTTTCTCTCAGTTCTTCTTCTGCAGGAGCTTACTGACCCGTTCTTTCTCATATCTGAGGTTCACATAGCGTTTTCTCCCGCTCCCTTTATTAGCATAGTCAACGGTGATCACCCGGAGATGATCGAGTTTTTCGACGATCTCATTGAATCGGGTAAGCTTTGGAGCATCCTTCGTCATCGATCTGCGAAGGTCTCCGGTCGTCAGCAGCGTTTGTGTGCCTGTCATCTTCACCAGCTGTTCGAGGATCTGGAGTTCATCCGGAGAAAGAGTTTTGATCGTTCCGGCAAGATGGAGGTCCTGTGAAGCTGACGCGGCTTTTTGCAGATCTTCCTGCGTGACCGCTCTTCTTGCATCCGTTTCCGCGTACATTACTGCGCGTTTGATCATATCCAGACCTATGCGGATGTCTCCGCAGCGCATCGTCCGGTCCACGATATAATCCAGCTGTTCTGAGGTGAGAACGTTTGGGTAGAGACCCTGGGCGACCCGCTGTGAGAGGATCCCTGCCACCTCTGCAGCGCTGTATGGTTCGAAGTTGACCGTCTCGTATCTGAAAACCGAGGCGACCCGTGCATCAAGTATGGACTCGAGGAGGATATCCGGGTCGCTGATGACGACGATCACCCCGATCGCTATCTTTTGGTAAACTTCGTGGATACGCAAAGCAGCGTAGAGAACATTGTTGAACTCTTTATTGTAAATCAGATAGTTCGCATCATCCAGACAGATAAGCGGGATCACTTCCTCCTTCTCAACATATTTTGCGAGCATGTCCATGAGAGTTTTGAAAGCGGTTCCTGAGGGCGGCTGCCTGTTTTTTGTCAGTTTCGTATATATCCGGGAAAAAACTGCATACTCTGTGCTGTCGATCTGGCAATTGATATGGATCGGAACGATTTTTGTTGCCGCTCCCTCCACCTCTTCAAAAAATTTCTTAACAGATGTGGTTTTTCCGGTGCCGGGAACACCCCTGCAGATTGTATTTAGGATGCTTCCGCCGATCAGGGCGGGTTTGACGGCAAATGCCAGTCTTTCGATCTGTTCGTCGCGGTAATCAAACTGCTCGGGGACATACGTGATCTCAAAGACTTCTATGTCTCTGAAGAGGGTCTGATCCCACATGAGCAGATTTTTTTTCATTTTATCCTCATTTCATACATTTTTTACAGAGTGTCTTCCCCATAAAAAGATTGGAGACGTCACGCTGCACTTTGGATACCGGAACCCCGCATTTCTCACAGACAAATTCTCCTTCATGGATCTCCGGTGTTTCCTTATTTTGGGTCGCGATCTCAGTCTGATCATCCTCCTCTGACTCTTCGGGCTGGATGATCCTTGTATCCTCCAGGATATCCGGGGGGATCTCCTCCCCCTCCTCGTCCACCGGATGGATGAGCGGAACTTCCTCCATTGGGAAGTAGCCGCTTTCCAGATCTTCCGGCGCGTCCCGTTCAAGCACCCGTTCTTTATATCTCTCGACCGCCGCTCTGGTTACGGTATCCTGCACACCGAATTCATCCAGGGTCTGTCCGAGAAAATCGACGAGCTCTCTTACTGCGCCCTCATCCTCGGCTATGTCGGAAACTTCGACCCTCAGGCTCTCATAATTGCCCAGATTGATCGTCACTCCAATCGTAACTGTTCTCTTGTCTACCATAAGCAGTATGATGTGTTAACGTATGTTTTGCAAAGAATTAATGATACTGATGAATGATATAATAGTTAATCGGACAGATGATGAAAGTTACCCCCGCTGAACCGCAAGGTCATGATGATGCGTGGTCCTGATGTCCCATCACTTTTCTTTATCCATGCTCGCTGGATCTTTGTGATCGCAATCTCCGGTTTTTTCATCTTCCCCTCCAAATAATGTACCCTGCATGGCAAAACGCGGTCTGAAAAAATGTGTCGTCTACCCTCAAATCGTCCCTACGGATGAGTCTGATACGATTTCAGCGCAGATCACGTTTCCATATCGTCATCTTAACTACTCATTTACAATTGAGATCCCGCTTTCTCTTTACAAGGGCGCAAAAAGATCGGGAAAGTCCGCCAAAGTTCCGGCAGGGATCCAGGATGCCTGGCTTGCCGGATATTATGCAGCCTTCACTCTCGATCCTTGTCTGAACCGTGTGTATCAGACTCTTCTGTCCAAATTTCGCAAAATCAGAAATGAGCGAAACCTGAATGATGATGAATATCTGGAACTTTTGACTGCGTATGTTCAGTCTCTTCCGTATGACACGGAAAAACTTTCTTCAATCGATCCTGCACCCCGCTTTCCGGTCGAAACGATCGTTGACGGCACCGGGATCTGCAGCGACAAGTCCCTTCTTCTTGCAGGTCTTCTCTCTCACGAAGGGTATGCGGTCTCAGTTCTCCAGTTTGCAAAAGAGAATCATCTTACAGTCGGTCTGCCCGCCCCGCCCGGATATGATTTCGCCGGGTGCGGTCATGCGGTCGTCGAAACCACTGCGATATCATATATCGGTCATCCTGCCGGTGAGTACGCCGACACAACGTCAAGGCCAAAGGTTTTTCCGATCGGGCACGGCACAAAGCGGTACGGCAGTATCCGGGATGTCGCCAAGATCCTTGAAATGCTCGATTCTCTCAATGAAAAGATATCTGAGAACGGGACGCTTACTTTGGAGATCGTCCGTCTTCATGAAAAACTTCTCGATCTTAAAGATGAACTTACGCGGTCCAGTGACGAACTCCTGGTTTTGTCTGCCGAAGAAAAAATTCAGGAGTACGAAGCGCTTCGTCATCGCCACAACGCCAATGTTGCCCGTCTTAAAAAAATGATCGACTCCTACAACAGACTTGTGGGCGAGTATCAGAAACTCGCCGGCCTTGCCGAGTTCATTAAACATAACCGGCTGGATCGTCCGGCTGTCTCCCGCAAACTCAACTCGGCCGTGGATTAATTTCCTCCCGGGTGTGGGAGTCTTATATGGGAAGAAAAACAAAACCTATTCCACATGTTGACCGAGGAACTTCCAAAGACCTACGACTTTGCCTCTGTCGAAAAACGCTGGCTTGACCAGTGGGACGACAGCGACTTTTACTTTGATAAAGACTCAAAAAAACCTCAATACGTAATAGATACTCCTCCGCCGTATCCGACTGGAAAACTCCACATCGGGCACGCTCTTAACTGGGTATATATGGATATCATCGCCCGCTATAAGCGTATGACAGGGTTCAATGTTATGTTCCCGCAGGGGTGGGACTGTCACGGGCTTCCGACCGAGGTGAAGGTCGAAGAGACTCACAATATCACAAAGAACGATGTCTCCCGTGAAGAGTTCCGCACAATGTGCCGCGAGCTCACAATAGAGAACATCACCAGAATGCGGCAGAGTCTGCGAACGATGGGATTCTCCGTTGACTGGAGTAATGAATACATCACGATGGAGCCGTATTACTACGCAAAGACCCAGCTGTCGTTTTTGCGCATGCTCAAGGCAGGTTACATCTATCAGGACGAACATCCGGTCAACTTCTGTACCCGCTGCGAAACGGCGATCGCCTTTGCCGAAGTATCGTATTATGAAGGAGAGACGCTTCTCAACTTCTTTGACTTCGACGGAATCGAGATCGCGACGACCCGCCCCGAGCTCCTCGCAGCCTGTGTAGGAGTCGCTGTCCATCCGGATGATGAGCGGTATAGATCTCTCGTAGGGAAAACGCTCAGGGTCCCGATCTTTGGTCATGAGGTCGTCATAATCGCCGATGACGCCGTAGACATGACCTTCGGGTCCGGCGCTGTGATGATTTGTACATTCGGTGACAAGACCGATGTGTTCTGGTGGAAAAAGCATCATCTCCCGCTCAGAAAGGCTCTGACGACCAAAGGCACGATGACCGCGATCTGCGGAAAGTATGAGGGCATGCCTTCTAAAGAGTGCCGCGCAGCCATCCTTGCTGATATGAATGAGCTCGGCATTCTAAAAGACCAGAAGAAGATCGAGCAGAGAGTGGGTGGCTGCTGGAGATGCAAGACTCCGATCGAGATCCTCTCCGAGCGTCAGTGGTTTGTGAAGGTGAACGGCGGCGAGATCGTCAAGGCTGCCCGGGAAATCAAATGGTATCCAGAACACATGCTCCAGCGCCTGGAAAACTGGGCGGAACAGATGGAATGGGACTGGTGCATCTCGCGGCAGAGGCTGTTTGCCACCCCGATCCCGGTTTGGTTTTGTGACAAGTGCGGTGAACTGATCCTTCCCGATGAGGCCGATCTTCCGATCGATCCGACGATCGAAAAACCAAAACATGTCTGTCCTAAGTGCGGAGGAACCGAGTTCACCGGCGAGAAGGATGTTCTCGACACCTGGATGGACTCGTCCATCACCGACCTTCACGTCACAGGATGGGACGGAAGCGGCATGCCGCCGTATTTCCCAGCCCAGATCCGCCCGCAGGGTCATGATATCATCCGGACCTGGGCCTTCTATACGATCCTCAGAAGCATGGCCATTCTCGGGGAGAAACCGTGGGATGGTATCCTCATCAACGGCATGGTTCTTGGTGAAGACGGGTTCAAGATGTCCAAGTCACGCGGCAATGTGATCGGTCCGGAAGATGTTATGGGGCCTTATGGTGTGGATGCTCTGAGACAGTGGGCGGCTTCAGGCTCGTCGACTGGTCAGGATATCCTCTTCAACTGGAACGATGTGGTCGCTGCATCCAGATTCCAGACAAAGATGTGGAACATCGTCAGATTCTCGCTGATGCAGATCAAAAAAGAGTCGCCTGTTCCGGAAAGCGATGCTCCTTCAACACTGATCGACCGGTGGATGCTTGCTAACCTTTCAAAGACCATCGCTGAGGTCACCGGGGCGATGGAGGAGTATCTCTTTGATAAGGGTCTGAAAACGATCCGCGATTTCGCCTGGAACGTGATGGCTGATGAGTATCTCGAGTTTGTGAAAGGCAGACTTTACAGTGAGGAGCCTTCACGCGCCGGAGCTGTCTATACGCTGAAAACAACGCTTGATGCACTGTGTGCGATGCTCTCTCCCTATATTCCGTTCTTCGCTCAGGAGTGCTATCATCATTTATCCGATGGAAAGAGGATCATCGATCACCCATGGACGACGTTTTCCTACGTGGATGAGGATGCACTGCGCGACGGCGATCTGATCGTGAACATTGTCAGCCTTCTTCGCAAATACAAGCACGACTCGGGTCTCGCGCTGAACGCACCTCTTGGCAGTGTTACGATTTATACTCCCTCACATAACATCGATGACTCCGGCGATCTCGGCAGGACCGTGAACGCCGAGGTTGTGTGGAAAGCTGAGGAACCGGCTCTTGAAAAGAAGGTTGGCGAAGTCGTTTTCAATAAGAGTGTTGTTGGGAAAAACCTCAGAAATAAAGCAGGCGCATTTATGACTGCAGTAAATGCCCTTCCTGATGCTGACAAGATCACGCCTCCGGTCTCTATCTCCATAGAAGGTGAAGAGGTCAGTGTTCCTGACGGGGCCTGGACCACATCGTACATCTATTCAGTTTCCGGTGAATCGGTCGATGTTCTTATGCTCGATGACGTGATGATCACCATAAAACGCACCTGATTTTTCAGGTGTAACACGTTTTTTATATTCTCCGCTCTAACGTAGTAAGCACATGTCTGAAAGCTACGCATGTGGGACTTCCCAGAAACCACTTCTTGGAAGTACCGTAGGATACGTCTTGAACAGCATTGCGGCTAAATACCCACGCAGTGATGCTCTAGTATCCTTTCAGCCGAATCCCTACAGTAAACGGTGTATGTCTGCCGCGGCAAATTACTGCCACGAAGGGCTCGTTTCCGACGAGCCGAACTCGTACCGCGAGTCCGGACTAACCCTAACGACTGCAGGGTCTAAGGTCCTTCGCTACACCTGGGCGGAGTTCCTTGCTGAAACGAATGCCGTGGCAAAAGGTCTTATGATGCTCGGCGTGGAACACGGGACCCGTGTTGCCATCTGGGCAATGAATTATGCTGAGTGGGTACTCGTGCAGTTTGCGACCGCAAAGATCGGGGCAGTGATGGTCAACATCAATCCGGCATACCGGACGTTCGAACTGGAGTATGCCCTTAAGCAGTCTGAGGTAGACACGCTGATTCTGCAGGGCAAGTTCAAGACCTCTGATTATGTCGGAATGTTCTACGAAGCATGCCCCGAGGCATTCGAGGCAAAACCCGGCAAGATCCGGTCCGAGAAGTTCCCGTATCTACGCAACGTCGTATTCATGGGTGAGATCATCTACAACGGCATGTACCGCTGGAGTGAGCTTCTGGAAATGGGTGAGTATGTCTCCGACTTCGAGCTGGAAAACCGTGAGGAGTCCGTCTCCTTTGATGATGCGCTGAACATTCAATACACGTCAGGCACGACCGGATTTCCCAAAGGTGTCGTGCTTTCCCATCACTCGGTATTGAATAACGGTCTCTTTATCGGAGACGGAATGGGCTTTACCGATAAGGATAAACTCTGTATCCCAGTGCCGTTCTACCACTGTTTCGGGATGGTCCTCTCGAATATGGCATGCGTGACGCACGGATCCACGATGGTCATTCCTGGACCCTTCTTTGATGCCGAGGCTGTTTTGCAGGCCGTCGAAGCTGAAAAGTGTACGGCGCTTCACGGCGTTCCGACCATGTTCATCGCAGAACTGGAACACCCGAACTTCGACCGATACGATCTTTCAAGTCTCAGGACCGGTATCATGGCAGGTTCTCCGTGTCCGATCGAAAAGATGCGGGAAGTTGCCTCACGGATGAACATGAAAGATATCGTCATCGTCTATGGCCTGACTGAAACGGCGCCGGGCATCACGATGTCCACCACCTCTGACACGCTCGAAAACCGTGTTGCGACCGTTGGAAGAGCATTCCCGCACACCGAGATCAAGATCACCGATCCGAAGACCGGAAGGATCGTTCCTCTCGGAGAGAAAGGCGAGATATGCGCCCGCGGCTACATGAAGATGAAGTGCTATTACAATAATCCGAATGCAACCAAGCAGGTCATCGACAAGGACGGCTGGCTTCACTCGGGCGATCTTGGCACTATGGATGAGGAAGGCTACGTCCGCATGGCAGGCCGCCTGAAGGAGATGGTCATACGCGGCGGAGAGAATCTGTATCCGCGTGAGATCGAGGAATTCTTCCATCTCCACCCAAAGATCTCCGACATTTATGTCATCGGCGTCCCGGATGCAAAGTACGGTGAAGAGCTTTGCGCCTGGGTGAAATCAGAGCCCGGTACGACGGTCACCGAAGAGGAGATCAGGGCATTTGCTGAGGGCAGGATCGCCCGTCACAAGATCCCCCGTTACTACAAGTTTACGGACTCCTTCCCTATGACGGTCACCGGCAAGATCAAGAAAGGGGATATGCAGGAAGTGTCCATCGCCGAACTTGGTCTCGCTGACGTTGCGAAGATAAAAACTGCCTGATGATAAAAAAGAAAGAGTGATATATCTCACTCTACCACATCTATTTTATGAAGAAAATTCTTATTGCATTTGTTCTCTGTGTCCTGCTTTTCTCAATAGGAACTGCGGGCTGTATCGGCAGTGAGCCGATCGTTGGAGACTGGCTTATATACGGTACCGAGATTCCGGTCGTATTCAACAATGACGGAACCGGAACAATAACTATAACCTTCTTCGGCATCACTTCCACCGTTCCAATGACCTGGGAGAAGACCGAAGAGAAAACGTATAAGCTCACCGGAACCTCAGAATTATTCAATGCAGGCACCTACACCCTCTCTGCTGACGGGAAATCCCTTGTGGAGGTTTCCACCGGACTTAAGGTATTTGTAAAGAAAACATAACCCTATTTTTTATTTCTTTTTCGGTGTTTGAAGAAATCTGTTCTTATCAGTTTAGAACTCCCATCTCCACCCGTCTGTTTTCATCAGTTTTTCTACGTCTTTGTAATCGGGCATCAGTCGTTTGACCTCATCCCAGTAGTTTTTCTGATGGTGGGGGAATCTCAGATGCACTATTTCGTGAACAACGAGATACTCCGCGACGATTTTTGGTGCGAGCAGCACCCGTGCATTGATGATGATGCCGTTTTTTGGTGTACAGCAGCCCCATTTTTTCTTCTGGAGCCTGATACGCAGCTGCGGTTTATTTACGCCGGCAAGTTTCGCATACTTCTCCACATACGGATCCAAAACCACGGTTCCCAGGCGCCGGTACAATAGCGTGACCAGATCACGTGCCAGATTCTTGGAATCATCTGGAGAAAATGTGTCAGGTATCGATAACCTAAGCTGTCCTTCGAAGATCTCCGTTCTGGCGGGTCCAATTGTGCGCTGTATGGTCAGAGGTTCGCCAAAAAACGATATTTTCTCTCCGTCTTCATAACTCCGCGGGTTCGCCTGTTTTTTTTGAAAAACAGACTGCTGTTTTGCGATCCACTCGACCCTGCTCTGCGCGATCTCTACTGCCCGTTTTTCCGAGATCATCGAAGGAACCCGCACAAGGACTTCTCCTGCGGTCGTAACTTCGATCGCCCAGGACTTTCTTCTGTCTGAGTAGATCACGTTGATCGGGATATAATCTCCATTCCATACAACAGCCGGACCCATATGTGAAACATTATCTCTCATACTCTCCAATATAAGTAACTGAATGTTAGTCCGTGCCATAGATCAGGAAGTGCTTGATCTCCTTTTGGAGATGGGCAGATCAAGTTTTCCTGATGAATATATCGTCATGCTGGGCATGGAAAAAGGGGTCATCAATGTTACCTACCCGATACCCGGCACTACTGTTTCGCAGGACAGCGCCAATATCTTCATGGATATGATCCCGCTGGGGATGCAGATCGCCGGCACCGCTCACAGTCATCCAAACGGCTGTTTATCTCCTTCTGATGCTGATCTTGCCACATTTTCCCAAAGCGGCCAGTGCCATATCATTGTAGGCGCGCCCTTCGATGAAAATTCCTGGAGATGTTACGGAAGGGACGGGAAAGTAAAAACTCTTGAGGTCATATCATGAAACGGGTCGTTGCCACCGGGACTTTTGACATCCTTCATCCCGGACATATCTACTATCTTGAAGAGTCGAAAAAACTCGGTGACGAGTTATGGGTCATCGTTGCGCGGGAAAAAAACGTCGTGCATAAACCCCGCCCTATCGTTTCTGAAGAGCAGCGGCTCAAAATGATCCGGAGTCTCCGGTGTGTGGATCATGCCGTACTTGGGGATCAGACTGATATGTATAAACCGATCCGGGAGATCGATCCGGCTGTAATAACAATAGGTTTCAATCAGAAATGGTCCGAGGAAAAATTGACACGGGAGATGCGTGAACGCGGAATCTCTGCCGAGGTCGTTCGTATTGCTGAGTATTCCGGGATGCCGTTCACCTCATCAACTAAGATCATCGAAGAAGCCGTAAGGAGAAGATCGCAATGAAATCAGATAAGAAACTGGACAATATGGACAAGATATCCGAACTTGTCAGATTTGTCGTTGAGAAGGGCGGCGAGGCAACGCTGATCCCTGCAAAAGATATCGTCACCGCCGAATGGGTGAGACAGAAATGTCTCTTCGGGTGTAATGGATTTGGCCGCCGGTTTTCCTGTCCTCCTTATACGCCAACCCCTGCGGAGACCAGGAAAGTTCTCAAAGAATACAAAACTGCCATCCTCATAAAATTTGTAGGCGATGTCGGCGAAACCACGCCGGAGAGGCTTGTCTCCCGTGAGATGACTGCGTATGTCCAGAATGTCATGTATGATCTTGAGATGATGGCATTCTCAGCGGGTTTTTACAAGACATTCGGCTACACTGGTCATCAGTGCGGGCTGTGTGCTCACTGCAAAGCAAAAGATGACGATGCGGAAATAACTGACTGTGTCAACCGAAGAAAAATGCGCCCGAGTATGGAAGCTGCGGGAATCGATGTGTATGCCACCTGCGCCTCCGTCGGCTGGGGTCTCGAGGTTCTTTCCTGCACGGAAGTCGCGGGCGGATGCGTCCTGGATTCACCGATGACGACCGTTATGCTCCTTTTAATTGAGTGAATCATATGAAAAATTCCCCATTTTTAGCCCCTGTCCCGTTTTACTGGTGTGACAAATGTCATTCTCCGGTGATGGGAAAACTCTGCTCCTGCGGAGAAAAAACCCGTCCCGTCTCAGTGACGCCGCCGGGAGATGTCCGCCCCGCTTTTGACCGTGACAGAAATCTTGTGAACCGCCTTTTCGAAGAACAGTTTGGTGTCCCGCTGATCCCTGAAGGATTTCTTGCAATTCTGAATAAAGTCCCTGACGAGGACAGGATGGAGGAGATAATCATCGGCGGAGCGGTAGTCTGTGCGATCAGATATATCCCGGCTGAGTCCCGATGGGAGGTTCTCCCAAGGGAAGCGGCGGCATCGCTGGTCGTTCCGACCAAGCGTTTCATCAAAGTCACCGATGATGCGGCAGGATATATCAAGGAAGGAAGCAGCGTTCTTATGCCCGGCGTTACCTTTGTCTCTCCCGATATCGCCGTAGGAGATAGTGTCTTCGTTATTGCCGAGTCCGGAGAATGTGTGGCAGTCGGCCGAGCAAAAATGTCTTATCAGGAGACGGTGGGTGCGACCCGGGGGCAGCTCGTTCGGACCCGCCGGACCCAAAAACCCGTGGTGGATGCATCTCCTTCGACTTGGAATGATGCGATTTCAGCAAACAAAAACATTCTCGATCTCTATGAAAGAAAATCGATCGAGTTCATCCTGGACGTCATCGCCAAAAATCCGGACATCCAGCCGACCGTTTCCTACTCCGGCGGAAAAGACAGTCTGGTAACGCTTCTCATCACGCTAAAGGCCGGGCTCAGACTTCCGCTGATCTTTGCGGATACCGGACTTGAGTTCCCGGAAACGATCGAAAATGTCCATCAGGTCTCCGAAATGTTTGGCCTTCCTCTTATTGAGGAGTCGGGGGATTCCGGATTCTGGGAGGCATTTGAGACGCAGGGTCCGCCTGCAGTGGATTTTAGGTGGTGCTGCAAAGCATGCAAACTTACGCCGGTCAAGACGTTGATCGAAAACGAGTGGGGTGAGGCCATCTCTTTCATCGGTCAGCGGAAGTTTGAGTCTGCAAAACGGATGCAGAGTCCGCGGGTCTGGAGAAATAGAAATGTTCCCTGCCAGCTTTCAGCAGCCCCGATCCAGCACTGGACCGCTATGCATGACTGGCTGTATCTTTTCCGGGAAAAAGCGCCCTACAATCCGCTATACGAACTTGGCCTGGATCGGATCGGCTGCTTTATGTGCCCGTCGTCCGACATCGCCTGCATGAAGGATATCGAGGCGCGGTATCCGGAGATGTGGGCCGACTGGGAAAAGAAACTGAAAGCATGGGGGGATGCAAACGGCAGATCACCTGAATGGGCGTCGAAAGGTTTATGGAGGATCCGTGAAACAAATGAAGAAGACGGTGACATAGATGGGCACTTCTGAAATCGCAGTTTTGGATTATGGATTAGGAAATCTCAGGAGTGTGGTCCGTGGTCTCGAGGCAGCGGGGGCCCGCCCGATAATCACGAACGATCCTGAACTCATCCAATCGGCTGACGGGCTTCTCCTTCCGGGAGTAGGGGCCTTTGCCGAAGGGATGAACAAACTCGCGCCCCTGATCGATCTTGTAAAAAAAGAGGCAGCAAAAAAACCTCTTCTGGGAATATGTCTCGGCATGCAGATGCTTCTAGAGGAGAGCGAGGAACACGGTCTTCACAAAGGGCTTGGCTTTGTGCCCGGAACGGTTCGGCTTTTTCCAAAAAAACCCGGGATGAAGATACCTCAAATGGGATGGAATACGATCTCTCCTTCGGGCCATCCGCTTTTTGAAGGAATACCTGACGGGACATATGTCTACTTCGTCCACTCGTATTATGCTGAAACTACCCCTGACTTTACGATCGCGACGACCGATTATGTCGTATCATACGCATCGGCCGTCTGTGCGGGCAATGTAATGGGTGTTCAGTTCCACCCGGAAAAAAGCGGGGACGCCGGCATTTTGATTCTCAAAAATTTTGTTCAGATGATCGAATGAGATAAAGGCATTTTCTCCCTCTTTTCTCCGCATGAAAAATCATCTGTTTTATGCTGCTCCGTCTTTACCAGCATGGAAATTATCCTTCAATTTGGGTTTATTCCAACCAGGTTTTCATTTGTGGTTCACCCACATTAATAAGCAATCCGCACTAATATAATAATGCAAATATATTTTTGAGAATCGCTTCCGAGCATGTTAACCATTTTCGAAATCGACTCCAAATCTATGTCAAATTGACAAGGAGAACCAAACTTAGATGACTGATAATTACGACGCCTCCCACATCACAGTTCTGGAGGGGTTAACCCCTGTCCGCGAAAGACCTGCCATGTATATCGGCAGTACCGATACCCGCGGTCTTCATCACCTCGTATACGAGGTCGTTGACAACTCGATCGATGAAGCCTTAGCCGGATTCTGTAAACATATCGTCATCATCATCAACCCGAATGGATCGGTATGTGTAGAGGATGACGGCAGGGGTATTCCTGTCGATATCATGCCGAAACAGAACAAGAGCGCCCTTGAAGTCGTTATGACCGTGCTTCACGCCGGCGGAAAGTTCGATAAAAACACCTATCAGGTCTCGGGCGGTCTGCATGGGGTCGGTGTTTCCGTTGTAAACGCTCTTTCCACGCGCCTTACTGCCGAAGTATTCCGTGACGGAAACATCTACTCAATGGTCTTTGGGAAAGGCATCCTTCTGCAGCCGCTTTCCTGCAGGCCAGAAACCGATGAAGAGTATCTTCAGCGCCAGAAGAGGATGGACAAGGTTGGTCAGGCAAAAGAAACCACCACGGGAACCCGGATCACCTTCTATCCCGACGGCTCCATTTTTGAGACGACCGAGTTCGATTATGATGTCCTTGCCCACCGGTTCAGAGAACTTGCTTATCTGAATAAAGGTCTGGAGATCCAGATCGAGGACCACCGTACCGGGGATACCGACACCTTCTGTTATCAGGGAGGTCTTCGCGAGTTTGTCACCCACTTAAACGAAGGTAAAGAACTCCTTCACCCTGAACCGATCTATGTCGACAAATCCGACGATGTGAACAAAATCGAGGTGGAGGTCGCTCTTCAGTATAACGATACCTACGGAGAAGTCCTCTATACATACGTGAACAGCGTGAATACCCGCGAAGGGGGCACGCACCTGGAAGGATTCCGCTCGGCTCTTACGCGTGCGATCAATAATAGTGCCCATGCAAATAAACATCTCAAAGAGGATATCTCCGTCCGCGGTGAGGATGTTCGCGAGGGTCTGACCGCCGTAATCAGCGTCAAGATCGCGAACCCGCAGTTTGAAGGCCAGACCAAGATGCGGCTTGGAAACAGCAGTGTCAAAGGCCTTGTTGACTCGATGATGTATCAGGCTCTGACCGAGTTTTTCGAGGAAAACCCGAAGGTCATCGCATCTATCGCCAAAAAATCCCTTGATGCGGCAAATGCACGCGAAGCTGCCCGCCGCGCGAAGGAACTTGCGAGAAGAAAGACGTCTCTTGAGATGTCAGGACTTCCCGGTAAACTTGCCGACTGCTCCGAACGCGATCCGGCAAAAAGCGAGATCTATATCGTGGAAGGAGATTCTGCAGGCGGTTCAGCCAAACAGGGACGCGACAGAAAATTCCAGGCGATCCTGCCTCTTCGCGGTAAGATCCTGAATGTGGAAAAAGCACTGGAACACAAGGCTTTGAAAAATGCCGAGATCCAGACGCTTATCACGGCGATCGGTGCGGGATACGGCGAAAAGTTCGATGCCGAACGCGCCAGATATCACCACATCATTATCATGACGGATGCGGATGTGGATGGGGCACATATCAGGATTCTGCTCCTTACCTTCTTCTACCGGTTCATGAAGCCTCTTGTGGAAATGGGATATATCTACATCGCTCAGCCTCCTCTCTTCAGAATTGCGAAAGGCAAACAGGAAAAATACGTGTACACGGAAGAGGACATGCGCTCGGCAATCGCAGAGTACGGCGAGAAGGGCATCTCGGTCCAGAGATACAAGGGTCTTGGTGAAATGAATGCAGGTCAGCTCTGGAACACCACCATGGATCCCAAATTCCGTATCTTAAAGAAAGTACGGATCGAGGATGCAGGTTATGCAAATGAGATATTCGAAAAACTCATGGGAGATGATGTCATGCCCAGAAAAGATTTCATCAAACGTCATGCAGGGGAGGTGAAGAACCTTGACATCTGAAGAAGAAACCACGCACAAGACGGTCTCGATCAACATCGAAGATGAGATGAAGAACTGTTTCATCGATTATGCGATGAGCGTTATCATCGGGCGTGCGATTCCCGATGTCCGTGACGGTCTCAAACCGGTCCACCGGCGGATTTTGTATGCCATGTTCCACGATGAGGGGAACACGAGCGATAAGGCATACAAGAAATCCGCCAAGGCAGTCGCAGCCACCATGGGTAATTATCACCCGCACGGTGACTCTGCGATCTACGATACGCTCGTGAAGATGGCTCAGCCGTTCTCCTATCGGTATACGTTAGTGGATGGTCAGGGTAACTTCGGTTCGATCGACGGTGACTCGGCAGCAGCAATGCGTTATACCGAGGCAAGGCTTACCAAAGCAGCCGAATCTCTTCTCGAGGATATCGACAAAGATACCGTCGATTTCGTCCCGAACTTCGATGAGTCGTCCCAGGAACCGGACGTGCTCCCAAGCAGGATCCCGAATCTTCTGGTAAACGGTACTACAGGTATCGCGGTCGGTATGGCGACCAACATGATGCCGCATAACCTCGGCGAGGTCTGTGATCTGGTGGATGCCTACATCGATAACCCGGAGATGCAGCTCGATGAGATGATGAAGATCCTCCCGGCACCTGACTTTCCGACAGGCGGAAAGATCATGGGTACTGACGGGATCGTCAATGCTTATCAGACCGGTCAGGGAAAAGTCATTCTCCGCGGCATTGCCGAGATCGAGGAACGCAAAAAAGGATTCGAGCAGATCGTTATCACCGAGATCCCCTATCAGGTGAACAAGGCATCGATGATCGAGAAGATCGCCGAACTTGTAAAAACGAAGGTGATCGAAGGCATCAGCGACATTCGTGATGAGTCCGATAAAGATGGTATTCGTGTTATCATCGAACTCAAGCAGAACACGCAGGCAAATGTTGTTCTGAACCTGCTTTACAAACATACTCAGCTCGAAAATTCGTTTGGTATCATCAATCTGGCTATCGTCGATAAGAAGCCGAAGATCCTTTCACTCGTCGAGCTTCTCCGCTATTTCATCTCACATCGGGTCGAAGTCGTTCGGCGCAGGTCCCAATTTGATCTGCGTAAAGCAGAAGAACGGATGCATATCATGGCTGGCCTTTTAAAGGCTCTTGATATGATCGATGTGGTGATCGCGACCATTCGTGCCTCTCCGGAGGCTTCTGTGGCACAGGAAGCCCTTGTTTCGACACTGGGCTTTTCTGAGGCGCAGGCCGAGGCAATCCTCAAGATGCAGCTTCGCCGTCTCGCGGCCCTTGAACAGCAGAAGATCGTGGATGAGACCACCTCACTCCAGCTGATCATCGACAAACTCACCTGGATCTTGTCATCCGAGGAGAACATCCTCTCGGTCGTGAAAACAGAGACTGCCGAGGTCCGTTCGGCCTACGCCGATGAACGCCGGACCCAGATCGATTACACGGCCAACACCGACTTCAACATGATGGACCTGATCCCGGACGAACAGACCCTTGTCATGCTCACGACCCAGGATTACATCAAGAGAGTTCCGCTGGATCTCTATCGCCAGCAGAAACGCGGCGGCAGAGGCGTGATCGGCATGACCACAAAGGATGAGGACTCCGTCGATAAAGTCTTCATGGCGAGCACGCATGATTATCTGCTGTGTTTCACCAACAAAGGCAGAGTCTACTGGCTCCGTGTGTATGAGATCCCTGAAGGATCAAGGACCAGTAAGGGTAAGGCGATCGTCAATCTGCTGAACCTTACTGATGAGGAAGTTTCGGCGGTCATTCCGATGCGGGATTTCGATGCTGAAAAGAATCTTCTGTATGCAACAAAGAAAGGCCGTGTCGGCAAGTTCAGTCAGGATCTGTTCTCACGGCCAAGGACCGGGGGGATCATTGGTATCACGCTCCTCGACGGCGATGAGCTTGTTGATGTGGTCGTGACCGGCGGCAGTTCTGATGTCGTTCTTACGACCGCATTCGGTCAGGCCCTCAGATTCTCCGAGGATGAGGTCAGAGCAACCGGCCGCGGTACCCAGGGCGTTATCGGTATCCGGCTGAAGTATGAGGGAGATTATGTATGTGGTCTTACCCTGGTCGAGACCCAGTATCTGCTGATGATCACCGACAAAGGATACGGTAAGAGGACCGAGTTCGATGCATTCATGGGTCATGGCCGCGGTACCCAGGGCGTAAAGTCTATCGTGGCGAACTTCGAGCGCGGCAAAGTCGTCTCCTCGCTCGCGGTCTCGGATGACGATCAGGTCATCATCACGACTGCCGCAGGAGTTGTGCTGCGAACCCAGGCTTCGGACATCTCGATCCAGGGACGCGGAACACAAGGTGTCCGTGTCATCCGGGTCGACTCTGGAGACAAGGTCACGGGTGTTGCCGTTGTTCCGCCGGATGAGGTTGATCCCGCTCTGCCGGAAGGCGAAGATCAGGCCTGATCTTTTTTTTTTTCTTTTTTCAGATATCCATTCTGTTTTGGATGCGGGGCGCCTTCAGATGTTTTTCACTGATTACTCAATGAAGAGCGGGTGTCAGGTGACATCTTTAATGCATATCTCCGCCAAATAGTACAGCATCCATGTCCTACATCGACCCGATCGTACTAATCATCGCCTTTGGTGCAGCTTCCGTCTCGTTTCTGTGGCTGAGAGATACCCGCATCTTTGTCAGAACCGGTAAAGAGGGGTATCGGAAAGCCGCCTATCATGGTGTTCTTTATTCAGCTCTGGGATGGTTCGGCTGTGCTCTTGCCGGTTTTGCCGAAACGACATTTATGTATCTGGGTGTCGGCTGTATGCTGATCGCTTTGTATCTCCAGTCCAGACTGAAGAAAGAGGATGTATGGGTAGGAAATGAATCTGCATGGACCCGGTTCATCGGATCGGCGCCCCGTCAGGAGAGAAAATAAATATGATACAAAAACCCCGCGGAACAAGAGATTTTCTTCCGGCTGAAATGACACAGCGCCGGTTTGTTGAACAGAAAATGCGGTCCGTCGCGGCAGGATTCGGATACGGCGAGATCGTTACGCCCATGTTCGAAGAGCAGGAACTCTTCACGATCAAGTCAGGCGAAGGGATCATCAATGAGATGTATGCATTCGAGGATAAAGGCGGCAGAAAACTGACGCTCCGCCCGGAACTCACCTCTGCTGTTCTCCGTGCCTATGTCAACGAGGCGCAGATGGCGCCAAAACCCCTCCGCTGGTTTTATTTCGCGGAATGTTTCAGGTATGAACGCCCGCAGAAGGGAAGATACCGGCAGTTCTGGCAGTTCGGCTCCGAGCTGATCGGTGCAGATTCTGCAGCTGCCGATGCTGAAGTAATAGCCCTTGCTTATGAATTACTGAAATGCAGCGGTGTCCGCTTTGTTTTGAAAGTCGGCCATCTTGCTCCGATGAAGCATCTTCTTTCAGGTCTCGATGCCCCTTCGCAAAAACAGGTCATGGTAGCTCTCGATAAACGTGATATGGGGCTGCTTGAAACAACGCTTGCAGCTCTTGACCGTTCTGATCTTTTTGAGCCGCTCAAGGTTCTCGTGACGGCAAAGACCCTCCCGGAAATATTTGCCGTTACGGGAGATATCCCGGAAAAAACGAGGATCGAGGAGACCTTCGGCTATCTCGAAGCACAAAACATCCCCTTTGAACAGAACTTCGGGATCGCCCGGGGTCTTGACTACTACACGGGAATGGTCTTTGAAGGATTTGCTGACAATCTCGGTGCGGAAAATCAGATCCTCGGCGGAGGGGCTTACCGTCTCGCACACCTTTTCGGCGGAAAGGATGTTCCCTCCTGCGGATTTGGCATAGGGTTCGACCGTGTCATGGTTTCTCTTGGGGAGTTCTCCCTCGAGACAAAACCGGCGGCAGCGGTCATCTGCACGCCCGAGACTCGGATCCCGGCATACAAAGCCGCGTCCTCCCTTCGCAGCGCGGGGATCACCGCGGTCATGGACCTTCTCGATCGAGGATTTGGCGCCCAGCTGTCTTCCGCGTTGAAGTCAGGAGCATCATTCGCTGTTGTCATTGGCGAAAAGGAAGCCGCAGCCGGCACCATTACTCTCAAAGATCTCAGCACCGCTGTCCAGACTGAGATGTCACTGGAATCTGCCATCGAGGTAATCCATGGTTCTTGCCGATGAGCTCGCCAAGAAACAGCGGAGCATCAGTGTAGCGGAATTTTTTGAAAAAAATAAACAGATGCTTGGTTTTGATTCTCCGACAAGGGGGATCATCACCACCATAAAAGAGGCGATCGACAATTCGCTCGATGCCTGCGAAGAGGCACAGGTCCTTCCTGATATTCTTGTTTCGGTCAGGCGGATCTCGAATGATGTTTTCCGTGTCGTTGTCGAAGACAACGGCCCGGGGATCGTTCCGGAAAAAATGCCGAGCGTTTTTGCGAAACTTCTGTACGGCTCACGATTCCATCAGGTCAGACAGACCCGCGGTCAGCAGGGGATCGGCATATCGGCAGCGGTTTTGTATGCTCAGCTCACGACCGGAAAACCGACGATTGTAACATCCCGGACCGATGCAAAGAACAAAGCGCATACCATGTCTCTTGTCATTAAAACGGAGACAAACGAACCTGAAGTTCTCTCCCACGAAGAGGTTGACTGGATCCTTCCTCACGGAACGCGTGTTCAGCTCGAGTTCAAAAGCAATATCGCGGCAAGAAAAAAACTCATCGAGTATCTGAAATACACCTCGATCGTCAATCCCCATGCGAAGTTCCGTGTAGAGATCGATGACGAGTCTTTTACGTTTGAGCGGGTTTCATCCGAAGTTCCGCCCTGTCCGGTGGCGATCAAACCTCATCCTTACGGTATAGAACTCGGTGTTTTGAAACGGATGACGACCGCATCCGATCTGCCTTTAAAGGAGTTTCTTGTTGAGAGTTTTTCGAAGGTAGGTGAGAAAACCGCTCTCGAGATATGCAGTTCCGCAAGACTCGATTCCGCAGTAAAGGTTTCCTCCCTTGGCCTCGAATCACTCAATCCTCTTCTTGATGCCATGCAGACAACAAAGATCCCGGCTCCTTCTGCATCGCAGTGTTTGTCCCCGATCACCGACGAACTTATCGTGAAAGGCATGGAGAAGGAGTTCGAGCTTGACTTCATCAAAGCCAGGACACGTCCCGGAAGTGTGTATGGCGGTCACTCGTTCATCGTGGAAGCGGCGATCGGTTACGGCGGCAAACTTCCTCCCGAGGGAAGCGCTATTCTTTTGCGGTTTGCGAATCGTGTCCCGCTTCTTTATCAGCAGGGGGCCTGTGCGATCACAAATGCGGTTCAGAATGTGAACTGGAAATCCTACGGGGTTTCCCAGTCGGGCCTCCCCACCGGACCCATACTTATTCTCGTCCATGTGGCGGCGACCAATGTTCCGTTCACGAGCGAATCCAAGGACGCCGTTGCGGCAGTTCCTGAGATCGAGCGGGAGATCACCCTTGCTTTGCAGGAACTCGGCCGCGACCTGAAGATGTTTCTGTCCCGCCGCGACAGAAATAAACTGCAGGATGACCGGGCACGTGCGATCTGCTCGGTAATTCCCCTGATCGCCGCGAAGGTCGGCGAGATCGTTGAACTTCCCGTGCCGGATACGTCCCTCATCGAAGGAAGGATCATGCGTCGTGTGGTCCTCAAGAAAAGCTCGGCAGGCGGCAAAGTTATGATCCATATCGACAACTACACAACAAAATCCCAGGAGATCTCCCTGTATGATATCTCAGGAGACAACGCAGGGGACGCGACCGTTCCTCCCTCATTCGTATCTGAGATGGATGGCGAGTATACGAAGATCTGGAAGGTTACCCTTTCCGCAGGTGAAGCATTCGAAGTCACCTATACCGGAAGCGGCGGGGGAATGATCGAGATGCAGGGTGTGGCCGAAAACCTCAAAGTGGTGGTGGATCTGGATGTCTGACCCAACTGAAAGAGACACGGCAACGAAGAAACGTCTTATGGAGATGGCCAAAGTATGGTATGATCAGATGAACAACGGCGAGATCCCGTCGATCACTCTGCCTACCAGAACAAAATACAATATCGAATATGACGATGAATCCGAGGTTTGGAAGTACGGCGACAAAGAGTCCGTCAGAAATGCCGGGACTGCGAAGTCGGCCACGCACATGCTCAAGATGGCCTATGTCATCTGGTTCATAAAAACACAGCTGCAGGAAAACCGATCCTCGACGTTAAGAGAAATGTATTACATCTCGGAGGGCTGGAAACAGGCAAAGTTCGGCGCCCAAAACGAGAGTAACTATCTGATCGAGGATCTCGAGATCATCACTGCTATGCAGAGGGAGTTTTTCCATATGCGTCCTGAAGAGGACGGGGCCTCGATTTTCGGACCGATCCGTATCCGGGAAAATACCCGGCGTGGTATGAAAGAGATCCACTGTCAGGATGATGTTGGAGAAGCAGGATACAATATTCCGAACAATGTGGAGAACGTGGAACTTGTGGATCATGATGCTTCTTGCGTTATCGCCATCGAAACTGGTGGTATGTTTTCCCGTTTACAGGAAAACGGCTTCGATGAAGATTACAATGCTGTCCTTCTTCATCTGAAGGGTCAGCCGGCCCGGGCTACAAGGCGTATGCTGAAACGCATGAACGAGGAGCTGGGTATCCCGGTTGTGGTTTTCACTGATGGTGATCCCTGGTCTTACCGTATTTATGCATCCGTTGCCTACGGTTCGATCAAGTCCGCCCACATGTCCGAACTTCTCGCGACGCCGTCTGCCCAGTTTATCGGGGTAAAGCCTTCGGATATCCAGCGGTACAATCTTCCTGCCGACAAACTTACAGAGCAGGATGTTTCAGCACTGCGGGCTGAACTGACCGATCCGCGGTTTGCGACCGATTTCTGGAGAAAAGAGATCAATCTCCAGCTTGAAATGAATCTGAAGTCGGAACAGCAGGCATTTGCCAGCCGCGGTCTTGATTTCGTTACAAAGGAGTATCTTCCCTCCATGCTCTCGGAAATAGGTGTTTTGAAACGCTGATGAATCCATCACTTCTTGCGCTTTATGTCGGCGTTTTCGCCTCGATGGCTCTTTCAAATGCAGTCGTTCCGATCCTTTCGATCATCACTCCGGATCCCGGTATGCAGGGGGCTGTCTTTGCCGCCTATTTTTTAGGCGCGTTTTTCATGGTGTTTCCTGCCGGCTGGATATCTGATACGGTCGGGCGTCCGCCGCTGATAAAACTTGGTCTCCTCGGGACCTGTGTGTCCGGCCTTTTGATCTGGTTTTTCCCGGGAGATCCTCTGTTTACCGTATCACTGAGGTTTCTGGAAGGCCTTTTTACCGGAATGTTTGTCTCTTCAGCACTTTCGTATGTCAACTCAGAGGCCGATCATAAAAAACTGTCCGGGATGTACATTGCTTTGCTGAATGTCGGTCTGGTGGCGGGACTCGTGATTCCAGGTCTGCTGGCAGCATATCATCCCTATGCAGGGGTCCTCGTTTTTTCTGTTCTGAGCGGATGTGCATTTTTTACCGGGATATTTTTCCGTGACCATGCAGATTTTGTCTCGCTCAGGATCCCGATTAGAACAATCCTCTCGATCACTCAGTATCATAAATGGTTATGGGTGACGTTGTTTGTTTTTGCCGGAGCGACCGGTGTTGTGACAAGTATGTATCCGGAGATGTCTGGATATTCTGCTGAGATTTCCGGGATCGTGACGGCACTGATGAGTTTGGCCACCGCCGTATGCGTCTACGCCGCAGCACATCTCGCTTTATCCGATTCTCTTGGCGTTATTCGAAAGACGGCTCTTCTCCTTGCCGTATCCATTCCCCTCGTTCTGCTTACCCCGTTTGGTATGATCATTGTCGGCGGTGTGTTTGGGGTGATTTCGGCAGCTGTATTGAATTATATCGCCGTTACTCCTCATCCCCAGGGCGTGATGAACGGTCTTTTTACGACGATGCAGTATGCCGGCATGGCCGCCTTGCCATTCGTCACCGGTCTTCTCGTCACACCTCTCGGTTATCTGTGGGTTTTTGTGAGTGTCGGTATTCTGGTTTTGACAGGGGGTCTTCTGATCGTTCGGTGTCCCTGTTATGTCCCCGCGTTAGGTAAATGAGGAATTTTCTTCCTTACTTTCGTTTTTTTCGTGGATGGTAGTGATGTTTGGGTACGGTTGTTCCGGGAAGCAGGCATTCGGCGGTTCCGTCGCGGCAGTCTTTCAAGGGTGTACTGCAGTACTCCAGTATGCTCAGTGCTCTCTCGGCACCGATCGCCGGCTTGGTTGCTTCCAGCCAAAGATAAAATCCTACTCTGGACGGTGTCGGCCGTTCATATTTGAATCCGCCTGTTTTTGACGGTACCATTTTCAGATAGGTCCGCTGTTTTTTTGGTTTGAGGTAGATCACAGGTGACATCTCGGGAAAATCCACCGCAAGGATCACGCGCGAGTAGTTCTCCTGGAGTGAATCGGCGTCAAGGATCTCTGATTTGACCCGGAGGCCGTAATTTGTGATCAGCGCCTTGATCGCGGAAGGATATAGACCTCCGCAGATAACCTTTTTCACCAATGGCGAGACGGAAGGATCCGAGAAGTACTGATCCGGCGACATGTCATGGTCCATGGCGAAAAACAGCTTTGTGAGTGCGTCGTCGTGGAGTTTTTTGTAATCAAAGTCGCGTATCTTTAATGTCTCGCTGGGGATAAGCACCGGATTTTTTTCCGGATGTGTGGGGATGGATGTGATTCTGAGACCTTTGAGACAGGATTTCATCACTTCACATTCATGTGTCCCAATGTACGCATTATCCGGATCGGCAACCAGCCTTCGCACAACCTGTGTTCCGGAGATATCGACGGATGAAAAGAGAATGAATCCCACATGCTCCTGATTGAACATGTAGCCAAACAGCTTTTTCTTATAGATGATCTCTGCTTCAAGATCTTTGAGATCAGCAGGACTGGTCACGATCTCACTGAATACGACCTGTTTGTCTTTATCGAAAAGGAGGAGGTCGACTTCAGCCAGATCCTGACCGTTCCCTCTGACTCTGATGTCGCCTTTTTCTGCAGAATATATCCCGTTCACGCCGAGCCTGATCTTTTCGCGGTGTTTCGGGACATCGGCGCCTTTTCTGACGATCTTCTTGATGGTATCGGTTTTTTCCGCGATCCTGATGAGCTGTTCGTATATGAGATTTTCAAACCAGTATCCTTCGGCGGTCCTCATCAGCATAATGTCTTCCGAGAAGAGGTTTTTGCGTTCAGCTGGCCGCATGTGGCGCAGGGCTCGTACTGCCATCGCCCGATCGGGTTTATAGTGGCAGAACTGCTCACTAATCCACGAGAGCATTACAACTCTCCGCTATGTTGTTTCATAATGTATTTTATGCGAGGATGAGTATCCTTCGCGTGAGACTTTTATGCACTCTCTGCTCGTAGTATCCGACGATCTCAAAGAGATCTTCAGCGAGAGGTCTGATGTCTTTATGTGTCACGATAACAGCCCTGCCTCCGGATCTCAGCACACGCCGTATCTCTTTGAGGGATTCGGTGTAGAGAGTATCAATGCTTTCAGCCCCTATCGTGGTCGACTGACCGTATGGGAGGTCGGTTGCGATGGCATCAAAAACTCCGTCCGGATAGGGCATGTTCGTTGCATCGGCCCGAATGTATGCTCCGTTTGGCAGGTTCTGTCTGCATCCGTTGAGCATCTCGGGGTCGTAGTCGCTTCCGACTGCGTCTATGCCCAGCATTTCACATTCTAGAAGCATGCCGCCAGTCCCGCAGAAGGGGTCGCATAACCATTGACCAGGCTCGACATGGGTCAGGTTGACCATTGTCCGAGCCATCAAAGGCATCATGACACCCGGGTGGAAGAATGCTCTTCTCTGGGGGTTTCGGTAGGCGTATGATCCGCGGTCGATGGTTTGTAGTACCTGACCGAAGAAGCATCTTCCGTTTGTAAAGACAGCGCGGTATTCTACAGCCGGATCTTTAAGATCGACCGTGCCGCGAATTTTTTGTCCCATCATGCGCTCGAGTTCCAGTTGGGATGCATTGACGGTGACAGGATGAATCTTTCTTGCCCGGCAGCAGAATGTGCCGGGGGCTATGGGGGCGAGCTGGTCAAGGAGGCGTTCGAGGGCTTCCTTTGACGCATCGCATTCGCCAAGAAGGCGCATTACTACATGCGTCTGCGCGAGCCGTGTTGTTCTCCGCGGATCATCTACTTCAGCTATGGCAATGCCGTTTTCTGTACGGGTAACTTTCCCCACACAGGACAACTCGGCGATCGCCAGAGGCAGGTTCTCTCCGGAGAGTTCAAACAACAGGTTCATCCGCTTTATACATGTGCCGTCTGGCTAATAATATCTGTGGGGTCCGAAAGTTTCTGCGCTCTGCTGCTGGGCATAAATTTGCCGGAGTCAGCTGATCTCTTTTCGTTTGATGTACCAGATCTTCGCACATTTTTCCGGGTGGTATCGAAGTTTCGCCTCGCGAAGACCGGCGACGTCCATGTCAGACTCGCGATTGATCCAGGTGTATTTCCCCTGAAGCTGCCTGGCGGTTTCCTGGTTGATGACTTTGTAAATTCCTTTGTACTGGGCTAAGCCCTTTTCAAAATGAATGACTGCAGTTTCATAATTCATCTCTCCCCAAATAGCCGCCGCTCCTATTTTGTTCCGTGGGCCGACGCGGATCACCAGCCCTTCACACCCGAGTTCATGCCAATTTTCCAGCGCAGTGTGTGCGGCTCTGACTTCTTCATTGAGCACGGTGTTTGTATCGGCGATTTTTGTATCGCTCCATTTGTCGAGCATGTCATGGAGTTCGGGAATGGTTTCCGGTTTGATCGTCTCGACGGTGTATTGGTATTTGGTATTGAATCGGTTGATATGTCTGCGGATGTTGAGGTATTTTTGTCCGGAGAGTTCGGCCAGTTCCTTTGTTCTGTAGTAGTAATCGCTGCATCCCCGGGAGTGATAGACCGGGGTTTCGGGGTGGTAGAGGTGCATGTACGGAATGTATTTGTCTTCATAAAAGGCAATAGCGCAGTCTCCTGTGTTTTTTTTGGCAAAGGAGATGAGTTCTTCAAAAAGTGCAGGGTCGAATTCGCCAACCGGAGCATGACACGTGCTTCTGCCGTTGATCGTGTTGGAAAGGATGAGGTGGTCGTTTATTACCGCATATTCGCAAGGGGCGTAGTGTTCCCACGAGAAGAGCGTAAGGAAGTTGTGTTCGGAGTGATACTGGGGAAAACGCCGGAAGTAGTCATCGATGAGAGGCTTGTCTTCGAGGGTTATTTTTTTGAAGTCAGTTTTTTTCATGTTCAAAGAGCATTGGGGTGTAGTTTTTCATTTCAGAGAAGCCTGCTCTGCGGTAGATTGATTCTTTTCCAGGTGCAGAGACGAGGCCTATCCATGTCAGGCCCTGCGCTGATCCCAGGCGCTTCAGCGTTTTTGCTATGCGCTCTCCGATGCCGCGTCCCCGGAATTCGGGGAAGACAACCACGTCCTGAATATATCCGTCGGCAACTCCGTCGGAGATGATGCGGCCCATTCCGACTGCGCGATTCTGGGTGTCGTGGGCGATAAGAAAGATGGAGCTGCCCTCTATGATCTGCGCGATGCGGTCTGTGCTCCATCCCATTTCCCACCACCCGCCGGTCCTATAAAGGTCAAGGATTTCTGTCCTATTCCATGAACGGACTATACTTAGGGTTATTTCTTCTTCTGACAAGGGTAATGCCGTCCTGTAATTTATTAGTTATATTTTCATCTGAGTGGTTTAGGATAATGATATTTATGGTCCGTTCTTCTCATCAAAACAGGTGTGTTTATATGTATGTTTGCCTAACATTATTACCTCACAAGACGCACGATCCAAGCCTTGTCCTGCCGGTTTCTTCCGGCGGGGCATGCCTGCTTTGATTCGGTGGGTTTATAAGTGATTGGAGGTAACTATGTTACCTCGCAAGGCTCTCGAACTGCCTTTTGGGTTCTCCGGCTTCTGATGCCTGAGTTTTCCGGAATGCGGTTCGAAGACTATATAAGCATCTGATGCTGATATAGTAGAGCTGTTTAAGTGGAGGACAAAACGCGAATCATCCGGGTTTCCCGGAGTGATTGTTGGTCCTGACGTTGGTATTGTGGCGATGCGGACATTCATTGAAATGACCGCTGATTCCTTTCATACGGTTGTGTTTTTGTGATTATGTCGTAGAAAAACAACTGTGTGCCTATAAGAAAGAAA